>CAYNNB010000010.1:21333-46913 GCA_964398425.1 uncultured Flavobacterium sp. | reverse complement strand
GCTAAGTCTTCAGGTTCGTTTTCAAATTCTATCAACCATTCGTGATACGGTAAACCTGAAATCGGATTGATTTGTGGTGCTACTGTAAACTCATTCACACTAACTTCAGTTCCTTCAATTGCTTTTTGAATGGCTTCTTCTACTTCTTTTCCAATAACATGCTCACCAAAAGCAGAAATATAATGTTTGATTCTTCCAGTAACCACCACTCGATACGGTTTTGTAGAAGTAAACGCAATGGTGTCGCCAATATTGTAGGCCCAAAGTCCGGCATTGGTGGAAATAATCAACACATAATTCACACCAACTTCCACCTCTTTGATGGTAATGCGTTTAGGGTTTTCTGTAAAAAATTCATCGGCTTTAATAAACTCATAAAAAATACCTGAATTTAACAATAGTAACATTCCTTTTTCTTTTTGAGAATCTTGGTAAGCAAAAAAACCTTCTGAAGCAGGAAATAATTCGATGGAATCTACTTTTCTTCCAATTAAATTTTCGAATTTGGCTCGATAGGGTTCGTAGTTAACACCCCCATAAATAAACAAATTGAAATTTTTAAACAAGTCACCAACGGGTTGTTGGGCTTTGTCTTTTAATTTTTCAAAATACATTTGCACCCATGATGGAATTCCAGATATAACCGTCATGTTTTGATGAAATGTTTCTTCAACAATGGCATCAACTTTCGTTTCCCAATCTTCTATACAATTGGTTTCCCAACTTGGTAACCTATTTTTTTGAAGGTATTTTGGAACAAAATGGGCTACAATACCCGAAAGACGGCCTAATTTAATTCCGTTTTTCTCTGTTAACTCTGGACTTCCTTGCAAAAAGATCATTTTTCCATCAACGAAATCGGTATTACCTGTTTCATGAATGTAACTCAGAATAGCGTTTCGGGCCGCTTCAATATGATAAGGTATGGATTCTTTTGTTAGAGGAATGTATTTGGCACCCGAAGTTGTTCCCGACGTTTTAGCAAAATATAATGGTTTTCCTGTCCACAAAATATTTTCTTCCCCTTTCACAACTTGGTCTACATAGCATTTTAGTCCTTCATAATCACGAATTGGTACTTGATTTACGAAGTCTTCATGAGATTGAATTGCACTAAAATTATGGTCTTTTCCAAATTGAGTAGTCGAAGCTTTTTGAATTAATTCTTTAAAAACTTGGTCTTGAACAGCCACAGGATCTTGAATCCATTTTTGATTTTTCTGGTGAATATAACTGGCAAAAATTTTTGCGGCAAAACCTTTTAATGACATCATTTATTGAAAATTAATATATTGTGTTGGGTCTATAGGAATTCCATTTTTCCAAAGTTCGAAGTGTAACGTTTTTTTAGAGGCATCATCCCCAAAAATAGCTAACACCTCTCCTGATTTAACTGTATTTCCAGCAATTTTAGTTGTAGATGCTAAATTTTTGTATACTGAAATGATATCATCAGCATGACGCACAAGTAAAACATAACCATTTGATGGGGTCCAATCTGCAAATAAAACTATACCTGGCGCAATTGTTTTAACTGAAGTTCCTTTGGCAATAACTAAATCTACACCTAAATTTTTAGTAGCCAAATTGTATTTTTTTAGAATTTTTCCATTAACAGGAGGAAACAATACATACCCTACTTTAGGTTGTGCTTTTTCAAAAACATTGTATTTATCGTCTTTTTCAACTTGTTTTTTTAATTCTTTTTCTTTTTCAGAAGCAGATAAATCAACACTTTTTGAGGTATCTTCCATAATTTTAATGGAATCTCTATTAAGCTTAGCATATTCTAAATCACCTTTTAGGACTGATTGAATAGCTTTAATATACTGATTGTTTTCATCAACAATTCGTTGTAAAGAATCTGATTTTATTGTTAACGCTGTGGCTTGTCTTTTTAATTCGGTTGAAGCATACCCAGGAATATATTCCCTCAATGGGGTGAATGCAATAATGAAAGTTGTTATAAAAATGATTAAAATGGCAGCTAAAGAAGCAACCACAAAAATGTTCATTAAAGTTAATTTCCAAGAAAAAGTTTCAGCTAACGTATCTTCATTAAAAATAATGAAACGCCTTTTACTAAATAGGTTACGTTTAAAATTTTGAAACTTTAATCTTTTCTCAGACATGTTGTCTACTTTTGTACAAATATAGTTATTTAGATATTGTGTGAATACATCAAGGCGTCAATTAATAATTGGAAATACTATAAATTTACGTTAAGGAAAGTTAAATGAATTACTTTTTTAAGTACATTTGCAATGTAAATTAATAGCTAATTGTCATGGGAAGATTAGGAACAACAGAAATTATATTAATCATTGCCGTAGTTTTATTATTATTTGGTGGTAAAAAAATTCCAGAATTAATGAAAGGATTAGGTAGTGGTGTAAAAGAATTCAAAAAAGCGGCAAAAGGGGAAGATGAAGCTCCTGCTGCTAAAAAAGAAGAAGAAACAAAATAATAAAACATGGGAAAAATTGGTGCTTTTGAAATTGTAATTATTTTACTTGCAATAGGATTGCCAATTTTAGCAGCATTATTGATTGTTTTAACACGAAAAAATAATAATAAAGATATTTTATAATCTTATTACGTTAAAAAAATCCCAAACTCCTTGTCATTCTGAACTTGTTTCAGAATCTTGGAATTTGGGATTTTTTATTTATAAAATCATACTTAACTGAATTCTTTTTCTAGCTTCGTCGACCTCAACGACTTTTACTTGAACATGCTGGTGTAATTTAACTACTTCGTTTACATCTGAAACAAAACCTTCTTTGAGTTGGGAAATATGCACTAAGCCGCTTTCTTTGATTCCAATATCCACAAAACATCCAAAGGCAGTAATATTGTTAACAATTCCTGGAAGAACCATTCCTGATTTAATATTAGCAATGCTTCTTACATTGGGGTCAAATTCAAAAACTTTAGCTGCTTTACGTGGGTCTAATCCTGGTTTTTCTAATTCTTTTAATATGTCTTTAATTCCTAAAATACCCACTTCTTCAGAAACATACTTTTCTGGATTTATTTTAGCAATTTGTTCTTTATTAGCAACTAAATCTGTTAAAGCAATACCTAAATCTTTTGCCATTTTTTCTACTGTTTTATACGATTCAGGGTGCACTGCTGAATTGTCTAAGGGATTTTTACCGTCTTTAATTCGGATAAAAGCAGCTGCTTGTTGAAAGGCTTTTTCGCCTAAACGCGGTACTTTTTTCAACGCTTTTCGATCTTCAAAAGGGCCATTTTCAGCGCGATAATTTACAATATTTTCGGCCATTTTTTCGCCAATACCCGAAACGTAACTTAATAACGATTTACTTGCGGTATTAATATTAATACCTACTTTATTTACACAATTAATAACCGTGTTGTCTAATTGTTCTTTTAATTTGGTTTGATCCACATCGTGTTGGTATTGTCCAACCCCAATTGATTTTGGGTCGATTTTTACCAATTCGGCTAACGGATCACTTAAACGGCGACCAATAGAAACCGAACCTCTAACGGTAACATCATAACTAGGAAATTCTTCTCGAGCAATTTTACTTGCTGAATATACCGATGCACCTGCTTCGGAAACCACAAAAACTTGAACCGGTTTGTCGAAAGCAATTTTTTTAATGAAAAATTCGGTTTCACGACTGGCTGTTCCATTACCAATAGAAATGGCTTCAATTCCATAAGCATTCACCATTGAACGAATTTTTTTCATCGCCATAGCCGTATCGTTTTGAGGTGCATGTGGGTAGATGGTTTCATTATTCAACAAATCTCCTTTTTCATCTAAACACACTACTTTACAACCCGTTTTAAATCCGGGATCAATGGCTAAAATACGTTTTTCGCCTAATGGTGGTGCTAGTAACAACTGACGTAAATTTTCGGCAAAAACATCTATGGCTTTTGAATCTGCTTTTTCTTTATATTCTTGTAAAACTTCATTTGAAATAGCAGGTTCTAATAAGCGTTTATAACTGTCGTCAATAGCTTTTTCTATATGAACTGCACCATCGCCTTCATTTTTAATTAGGGCTTTATCCATCATACGCAATGCTTCTTCTTTATCTTCAGGCGAAAGTGTAATTTTGAATTTTACAAAACCTTCATTTTCGGCACGAAGCATCGCTAATAATCGGTGTGAGGGCGCTTTATATAGCGGTTCTGACCAATCAAAATACTGTGAATATTTTTGTGCGTCTTCATCGTCTTTTTTTGTTTTAACTACTTTGGTTTCAACCACTGCTTTTCTTTGGTAGATGCGACGCAGGTTTTTTCTAATGAAAATGTTTTCATTTATCCATTCCGCAATAATATCACGAGCGCCTTGCAAAGCTTCGTCTTCATTGGTCACTTTATCATTCAAATACTTGGAAGCTAAATACTCTAAATCGTCATTTTTTTGAGCCATGATGATTTTTGCCAACGGTTCTAATCCGTTTTCACGAGCCGTATCTGCCTTCGTTTTTTTGCGTTTTTTATAGGGTAGGTATAAATCTTCCAATTCTTGTAAATCAAAACTGGATTCTATTTTAGACATGAGTTCAGGGGTTAAAGCATTTTGTTCTTCAATAGCTTTTAAAATACTTTCTTTACGTTTAACAATTTCGTCAAACTGCTTATTTAATTTGGCAATTTGTTCAATTTGAACCTCATCTAAATTGCCTGTTTGATCTTTTCTGTATCTAGAAATAAAAGGAATCGTACAATCTTCGTTTAATAAAGCAATTGTGTTTTCAATTCCTTTTACAGGAAGTTGTGTGGCGTTTTGAATGAATTGAATATAGGTCATTTTCGTAATATGTAAAACACAAAGATAAAATTCTATCACTTGGTTTTACTAGAAATGAAGTAGTTTTTTTTAACTTTGAATTTTTATGGAAATCATACTTTATCTGATTATTGTTTTAAATTTCATCACGACTTTAGTTTTTGGAATAGACAAATGGTTAGCGTTGAATAATAAACAACGTATTTCAGAAAAATATTTATTACTATTAACTTTTATTGGTGGAAGTTTAGGAGCAATACTAGCCATGTTTTTATTTAGACATAAAACGGCAAAACCAAGTTTTATTTGGAAATTTATGACTATTATTATGTTGCAATTAGGGGTTATTTATTTGATATTGAAATTTTTATTTAAGACAACTGCTTAAACGCTTTCCCTATATTTTGAATCACATCAGTAATAAGCATACTTTCCTCGCTTTGTGTTTCAAGGGTTATATCAGCTGCTAAACCATGAACATAAACACCTAAAATAGAAGCGTGTAACAAAGAATAACCTTGTGCAATAAAAGAGGTAATCATTCCTGTTAAAGCATCACCCGAACCACCTTTAGCTAAACCAGCATTTCCGGTTGTATTAATATAAATATGATGACCGTCTGTTATGATAGTTTGATGGCTTTTTAACACAATTACGGTATTTAATTCAAGTGCTTTTTTTACAGCGTTTTTTATACGCGCTTCATGAGTTACATGCGTTCCAAATAAACGATCAAATTCTTTTGGGTGAGGAGTAATTACAAATGGAAATTTAAAATTTTTCCAATCTAAATGATACGTTGAAATTAAATTCAAGGCATCTGCATCAAACACAACAGGTAATTGATTATCATAGAGTTGGTAAACGTAATTTAAACTGAATTGATTCACACCTATTCCGGGACCTATTCCGATAACATTACAATTGAATTGATTTTTTATTTCGGAATCTGTGGAAATCATTGCTTCTGGAATAGCATTAAAAATGACATTTTTTTCCTTTTCACTACATATTAATGTTAACAATCCTACCCCACTTCGTAAACATGCTTTAGCAGCAATAATAGCAGCTCCCATTTTTGTGGAACTACCAGCAATTAATAACACATGTCCGTGCGTTCCTTTATGAGAAAAAGAATCTCTTTTTTTATAAATTTTTTTTATTAGATGTAAGTCTATTGGAATCATTCTAATCTTGAACAATAAAATTTTTAGGATCTTCTTTTTTATATTCAGGTTGAATATTAATATGATTGATGCCAAATTTTTCAAAAAGACAAAGTTCTATTTGATGAAGCAATTCATTAAAATCACTTATTTTAATATCTTCCGCACAATCTAAATGTGCCTCGAGATGCAACTCTTCTTCGTTCAAATGCCACACATGAATATGATGTAATTTACCAACGCCAGAAATTTTGTGTACTTCACGCACAATTTCTTTAATATCAATTTCTTCTGGTGTAAAAAGCATTAACATTTTAGTTGAACTCTTTAATAAATCAGTACCCACCACAATTAAATAAATTGCAATTAGAATTGTTAGTAAACTATCTACCCAAAACCAACCGTAAAACTTCATTAACAAACCACCTACTAAAACAGCAACGGAAGCCATCATATCAGTTAATAAATGTAAGTACGCTGATTTCATATTTAGATTGTGATCGGCATCTTTTTTTAGAAATAAAACAGAGGCTCCGTTAGCAATAATTCCCAATAGGGCTAACCAAATTACTAAATCAGAACCAATAGGATGGGGATGAAATAAGCGTTCAATTGCACCATAGATTAAAATAAAAGCCACAATAATTAACGTGGCTGCATTGGTAAAAGCGGCAATTAATTCGGCTCTTTTGTAACCAAATGTATGATCAATGGATGCTTTTCTTCTAGATAATTTATGGGCCACCAAACTAAACACCAATGAAATTACATCAGAAAAATTATGCAAAGCATCAGAAATCAATGCTAAACTTCCAGATATAATTCCACCTATAAGTTGGGCTAACGTAATGATTAAATTCAAAACAATAGAAATAATCAAATTCGTTGCTTTTACTTCGTGTTTATGTATATGAACGTGACTCATTGTTATTTACAAGCCATTTTTTTAACACGATTAGCGTGTCTTCCTCCTTCAAATGATGTTTCAATAAAAGTCTCTACCATAGCTATTGCTTGAGGAATAGAAGTAAATCGAGCTGGAATACTAATGATATTAGCATCATTATGTTGACGTGCTAATTCAGCAATTTCTTTCGTCCAACACAAAGCGGCACGTATGTCTTGGTGTTTATTAACCGTCATCGCAATTCCGTTTCCAGAACCACAAATTACAATGCCTAAATCTGCTTTTTTACTTTCTACATCATAAGCAACTGGGTGACCAAAATCTGGATAATCTACACTTTCAAATGTATCTGTTCCGTGGTTAATAACTATGTGTCCTTTAGTCTCTAAATAAGCTACAATTGCCATTTTGTAGTCTGGACCTGCGTGATCGTTTCCAATTGAAATTGTCATAATGTTAATAGTGTTGTTTATTACTTGTTACAAAATTAAACATATTCAACTAGAAGATGAGTTAACTTTGAAATTATTTTTTAGAGAACTATTTTCTAATAAAATAGCTTCTTTTTAATCATAAATAAAACAAATTATTAATGTATATAGATTAACATATAGATACAGTTTTATATATTTTAAAAAAGTTATCTTTTGGTATAAAATTTAATCAGTTAAACTAATTTAGTTATCTTTTTGATTAACAAGAGAAAAAAAAATATTTTATAATATAATCATTTTCATTTTTTAAACTAATTGATTATAAATCAGTAAAATATGTAATTATTACGACCATTTTTTGATAATTGTTAGTTGATTTATATAAAATATTGATTATTAAATATTTAACAATTAACATCCATTGTTAATAATTTTAAATAGAAAATCAGAACTTTTTTAAAAACCTATGCTTTTTTTTATAATCAAAAATAGAAACGAGACAAACAAATTTATTTTTGAGAAGTTATTAAAAATTAGTGTCAATAATTTAAGCGGTTATTAACATAAAATATACTTATTAATTATTTACAATTTTAAAATAAAATTAAAAGTTAATAATTGTTGATAACCTAAAACTTACAAAATTAAGTAAGTTGAAAAACAACAATTTACAATTTAATAACATTGTTAATTTAATTGTATAAAATTGTATAACTCTAAAAAAATGAAATTTGTAAATAAGTTATTCTACAAATTAACACGCTATAATAACAATCAAAAATTTAAAATTTATAAATTCTTTTTTTTTGTTGTTTTTAATATATGTTGAAAACTTTCAAGTTTTAAAATTTTTAAAAATAGGTATTACAGTTAGTTTTAAAAAAATAGAATGTTATTTTTAGTATAATTTTTAAATGTAAATAAGAAATAGTAAATTCTATTTACTACTTTTAAACAATATTAGAGAAATGAACTATGAGTAAGAAGATTAAAAAATTGAATAAAAAAGGAAAAGACTTCTCAGCAAAGATTTATAAAATACTTTCACAAGAACCTTCTAAGAGTTTTAATTACAAGCAAATTGCTGCAATCTTAGAGATAACAGATACACAAAGTAGAAACGAAATTATTAAAGAATTAAAATATTTAGCCTCTCAAGAAAAAATACAAGAAATAGATCGAGGTAAATTTCAGGTAATTTCAAGTTCAGATTATTACGAAGGGTATATTGATATGACCTCTCGTAAAACAGGTTATTTTGTGTGTGATGAATTAGAAAAAGATGTTTTAATTCCGTTTGCTAATTTAAATCATGCCTTAGATGGTGATAAAGTAAAATGTTACATTTATAATAAACGTGCTTCAAGACGACCAGAAGCAGAAGTAGTTGAAATACTAGAACGTGCTAAAAATGAATTTGTTGGCGTAATAGATGTTCAAAAGAATTTTGCCTTTGTTACCACAGCTAATGCGAAAATGTATACCGATATTTTTATTCCAAAAAATGATATTGGTGAAGCCCAACATGGTGAAGTTGTACTTGTGCGTATGACGGATTGGCCTAAAAAAGCTGATTCCCCTTTTGGAAAAGTACTAAAAGTGTTAGGAAAACCTGGTGAACACAACACTGAAATTCATGCGATTTTAGCGGAATATGGTTTGCCTTACGATTTTCCAATTGAAGTGGAAGCTTTTGCAAATAAAATAGATACTTCTATTACAGAAGAAGAAATTGCGAAAAGAAGAGATTTACGTAATGTATTAACATTTACCATTGATCCTAAAGATGCGAAAGACTTTGATGATGCCTTGTCTTTTCAGGTTTTAGAAAATGGTAATTATGAAATTGGAGTGCATATTGCCGATGTTTCACATTATGTTCAAGAAGGAACTATTTTAGATGACGAAGCTTATCATAGAGCTACTTCGGTATATTTAGTAGATCGTGTGGTTCCCATGTTACCAGAAGTGTTGTCAAATTTTGCTTGTTCATTGCGTCCGCATGAAGAAAAATATACCTTTTCTGCCGTTTTTCAATTAAATGAAAAAGCGGAAGTAATTGATTCTTGGTTTGGAAGAACCGTTATTTATTCAGATCAACGTTTTGCTTATGAAGAAGCTCAGGAAATAATAGAAACAAAAAGTGATATCATTCCTGCGCATATTTCCTTAACTGGAGAACAGTATCATGTGCCTAAACCTATAGTTGAAGCTACTTTAAAATTAGATGAATTAGCTAAAAAGTTACGTAGTAAACGAATGGCAGCTGGTGCTATTTCTTTTGATAAAGTAGAAGTAAAATTCAATTTAAATGAAAGTGCTGAACCAGTAGGTGTATATTTCAAACAAAGTAAAGATGCCAATCATTTGATTGAAGAATTTATGTTATTAGCTAATAGAAAAGTAGCCGAATTTATTGGTAAACAAAAGAAAACCTTTGTCTATCGAATTCACGATGAACCGAATGAAGATAAGTTAATGAGTTTACAATCGGTGATTTCTAAATTTGGATATTCTTTAAATTTTAAATCAAAAGCTACTATTTCTAATTCCTTAAATACCTTGTTAGAAGATGTTCAAGGCAAGAAAGAACAAAATATGGTGGATACGTTGGCGATTCGTTGTATGAGTAAAGCGGCGTATTCTACACAAAATATTGGTCATTACGGATTAGCCTTTGATTATTACAGTCATTTTACGTCTCCTATTCGTCGTTATCCCGATGTTATGGCACACCGTTTGTTACAATATTATTTAGATGGCGGAAAAAGTGTAAGTGAAGAGGATTATGAAGAAAAATGTAAACATTCGTCTGAAATGGAAAGTTTAGCTGCTAATGCCGAACGCGATTCTGTGAAATACATGCAAGTGAAATACATGCAAGATCATAAAGATCAAGAGTTTTTAGGTGTTGTTTCTGGTGTTACCGAATGGGGAATTTATGTAGAAATCATTGAAAATAAATGCGAAGGCATGTGTCGTATTAGAGAAATTAAAGACGATTATTATGTATTCGATGAAAAACAATATGCATTAGTCGGCGAAATAACTAAAAGTTTAATACAATTAGGTGACGAAGTTTACGTTAAAGTAAAGAATGCCGATTTAGTGAAGAAACAATTGGATTTTTGGTATATTAGAAAGAATGAGTAATTAATTTTTGACTTATTGAATTCGTTTCAGTATATAAATTTACAACAATATGAAAAGTAGTTTTTTAAATTTTTTAGCTTTTTTAGCTTTTTCAACATCTTTTGCCCAAACCGAAAAAAACGTTGGTGATTTTACTAAAGTAACCGCTTTTGATCAAATTGATGTTACCTTGGTTCCAGGAAATGAAAATAAAGTTATTTTAACTGGAGCTAATTCAAATGTTGTGGAATTAATCAATAAAAATGGTGAATTAAAAGTTCGTATGCCTTTGGGTAAAATGTTAAGTGGTGATGATGTCACTGCTACGGTTTATTTTAAAAAAATAGATGCTGTGGAAGCCAATGAAGGCAGTAGAGTGGTTTCAAAAGAAACTATTCAAAGTATTGCTTTTGATATCATTACCAAAGAAGGTTCAGAAGTAAGTTTACAAAACTTACAAGCTGATAAATTAACGGTTAGGACCAGTGCAGGTAGTATAGTTACTGTAAAAGGAATGGTAAAAAACCAAGATGTTTTAGCTAATTCTGGAGCTAAATACGATGGACAAGATTGTAAAACCCAACAAACCACTGTTACAGTAAATGCTGGAGGAATGGCAGAAGTAAATGCAACAGATTTAGTAGACGCTAAAACACGAGCAGGTGGAACTATTACAATTCATGGTAAACCAAAGCAAATTAATCAAAAGAAAATTGCTGGAGGAACCATAGAACAAGCAAAATAAATAATAAATGAAATTGATTATTTTTAAAAACGATAAATTAAAAACTTATCGTTTTTTTAGTATATTTTGTTAACTTCGTATAACAAACTACAAATTTTAAAAAATTACATGATTCAAGATATTTTAGCTGCCTTACCATGGGGTTTTCTTTTAGCCATTTCTATTGGTCCAGGTTTTTTTGTTTTACTAGAAACTAGTATTACTAAAGGTTTTAAAGCAGCAATAACCTTGGATTTTGGTATCGTTTTTAGTGATATTGTTTACATATTAATTGCCTATTTTGCTTCTAATCAAATTTTAGATCAATTTAAAAATAATCCAAATTTATATATTATTGGAGGATTAATAATGGGTGTATATGGAGCTATTTCATTTATACAACTGAAGAAAAAATTTGTTATTGAAGAGGAAAAAGATATTGATGATATTCCTAAAAATAATTACTTAGGTCTATTTTTTAAAGGGTTCTTTTTAAATGTAATTAACATTGGAATTTTAGGATTTTGGATGATGGTTATCATTACACAAGGACCTCGTTTACAAATGGTTCCTTCTCGAATTTTTGTTTTTTTTACAGCTACTTTATTATTTTATTTAGGTTTTGATGTAATGAAAATTTTATTAGCTAAACAATTAAAACACCGTTTAACACCAACTAATATTTATAAAATTAAAAGAACCATCAGTTTTATTTTAGTTATTTTTGGATTATTCTTTTTATTACAAGGTATTTTTCCTGGTATGAAAGATGATATTACTAATAAAATTGAGCACACAACGGAATAAATTTTAACCTTCAAATAAATAATTAGGTGTTTTTTAAAAATTTTTATATCAGTTTTATTTTATAATAAGTATAAAATAATTTCTATTATTTAGAATTAAAGAGAAATAAAAAAACCTCCTAATTTCTTAGAAGGTTTTTGAGGCATCGCCCGGATTCGAACCGGGGTACGCGGTTTTGCAGACCGATGCCTAGCCGCTCGGCCACGACGCCTTATTGGATTGCAAATATACTAAAAAAGTTAAAAGTCAAAAGTTAAAAGTTAAAAGTTTTTATAATTATTTAAATCTAATTATTTTTTTCTATTCATTATTTACTTTAAAAAACTATCTTTTTTTCTTCATTATAATAGTAACTCCCTCAACATCACCACCAATAGGCGGATTCAATTTGGTTACTTCTACCCTAACCTGAGTCACCATAAATAATTCATTTAAAATTCGATCTATGATTCTTTTAGCCACATGTTCTAATAATTTTGCACGAATAGCCATTTCTTCAGTTACAATTCGGTTTAAATCTACATAATCAACCGTATCTGTCAATTCATCTGTTTGAGAAGATGGTTTTAAATTCGTTTTTATCGTTAAATCAACGCGATAATTACTACCAATTTTTGCTTCTTCTTCTAGACATCCGTGATAAGAAAATGTACGAATGTTAGTTAATTTTATTATTCCCATTTATTTTTATTTCAGGTTTCAAGTTTTGTTTTGGTTACTTGAATAGTATTTTTTCAAGTTCAAAGTTAGGTAGTTTTTTCAACTTTTTAAACAACTTTAAACCTTAAACTTGAAACATTTTCTATCTTTGCCAAAAGATAGAAAATTATTATGTCTACAGAAGAAAAATCACTGAATTTTATAGAACAAATCATTGAAGAAGATTTAAAAAATGGTTTGTCAAATGATAAGTTACGTTTTCGTTTTCCACCAGAACCTAATGGGTATTTACATGTGGGTCATGCCAGTGCAATTTGTCTTAATTTTGGTTTAGGATTAGATTATAAAGCACCGGTAAATCTTCGTTTTGATGATACCAATCCTTCTAAAGAAGAACAAGAATATGTAGATGCGATTAAGCGCGATGTAGCATGGTTAGGTTATCAATGGGATAAAGAATGTTATGCTTCAGATTATTTCCAACAATTATATGATTGGGCAGTAGAATTGATTAAAAAAGGTAAAGCTTACGTAGACAATCAATCTTCTGAAGAAATGGCGAAACAAAAAGGAACGCCAACGCAACCAGGTACAAATAGTCCGAATAGAGACCGTTCAGTGGAAGAAAACTTAGATTTATTTACTCGTATGAAAAATGGTGAATTTCCTAACGGAAGTTACATTTTACGTGCTAAAATAGATATGGCTTCACCCAATATGTTGATGCGTGATCCGATTATTTATCGTATTATGCACGAACATCATCATAGAACTGGAAATGATTGGTGCATTTATCCTATGTACGATTGGGCACATGGTGAAAGCGATTATTTAGAACAAATTTCGCATTCATTTTGTACGTTAGAATTCTTACCTCATCGTGAATTATACGATTGGTTTTTAGATCAAATTTATGACAGTTCTAAAGTAAGGCCTAAGCAACGTGAATTTGCTCGTAGAAATTTATCACACACGGTAGTTTCAAAACGTAAATTATTACAATTAGTTGAAGAAAAGCATGTTACAGGTTGGGATGATCCGCGAATGAGTACTATTTCTGGAATGAGAAGACGTGGATATACGCCTGCTGCTATTCGTAATTTTGCTAAAACTATTGGTATTGCCAAACGTACCAATTTAATTGATGTTTCTTTACTAGAATTCTGTGTCCGTGAAGATTTAAATAAAATTGCACCACGTGTAATGGCGGTTTTAGATCCTATTAAATTAGTTATTACTAATTATCCTGAAGGAAAAGAAGAATGGTTAGAAGCTGAAAATAATCCAGAAGAAGAAGTATTAACCTTTAGAGAAGTACCTTTTTCAAGAGAATTATATATTGAAAGAGAAGATTTCCAAGAAGAAGCACATAAGAAATTTTTCCGTTTAACTTTAGGTACAGAAGTACGTTTAAAAAATGCGTATATCATTAAAGGTGAGTCGGTTGTAAAAGATGAAAACGGTAAAATTACCGAAATTCATTGTACGTATGATGTAGATTCTAAATCAGGAAGTGGTACCGAAGCGAGTAAACGTAAGGTTAAAGGAACCATTCACTGGGTTTCTATTCAATATGCAAAAGAAGCTGAAGTACGTGTGTATGACCGTTTATTTACACATGAAATGCCGGATGGAAATAAAGAGGTTGATTTTAAAGAATACATCAATCCTAACTCTTTGCAAGTTATAACAGGTTATGTAGAACCAAGTTTAACTTCTGCTAAAGAATTGGATCATTTCCAATTTCAGCGTTTAGGATATTTTTGTGTAGATCGAGATTCCACAGCAGAAAAATTAGTTTTCAATAAAACAGTTGGACTAAAAGATACTTGGGCAAAAGTTTCGGAACAGTAAAAATAAAAAGTTGTCTACTGAATCAAGTTCAGTTTTAATTTATATAAGAAACCTGTAAAAAATTTTTTTTACAGGTTTTTTCATTTTGTATCATTAAAATCAATTTTTTATTAAAATTTTATAATTTGTATATATAATATATTTTATCTATTATTTTTAATTTTTATATAATTATTACCTTTTAAAATCAACTTCTATATTTTATTTTTAAAGCATTTTTAAAAACGAGTAATATTATTTTAAGTTAATAGTTATAAAAATGTCTAAAAAAGCTTTAAAATACGTTTTTGTTGTTTTTTTATATTCTTATCAATAAAAACAATTTAAATATTTACTTCAATAAATTTTAGATATAAAAAAACCACCAATTTTTAAATTGATGGTTTCTGCTAATTATAACAAAAAATATTTTTAGCCTTGTAAAGGAGGAACATCATTTCCACCTCCTGAAAGTTTATCTTTAGTTTTTGGTTTAGTTGTTTTCATTGCTTCGCCAATTTGGTTACTCGCTGCAAAACTTGCTACCATATTATTTAACATATCAGTTGCTGCTTGCGGTGAATTTGGTAACAATATTAAATTAGAATGTGTATCTGCTCCAATAGCGTGTAACGTATCATAATGTTGGGTCACTACTATTAAAGCACTGGCTTCTTGTGAATTGATA
Source organism: uncultured Flavobacterium sp. (assembly GCA_964398425.1). Classification (GTDB taxonomy): domain Bacteria; phylum Bacteroidota; class Bacteroidia; order Flavobacteriales; family Flavobacteriaceae; genus Flavobacterium. The sequence continues at coordinate 31,782 of CAYNNB010000010.1, read as the reverse complement.
CCCACTTCATTCAATTGGTTTACCGATTCTACTAATCCACGAGCGATTTCTCTTCTTTGGTCGGCAATACCTTGACCTTGAAGTCGTTTACTTTCTGCTTCTGCTTTTGCTTTTGCTACAATACGAATACGTTGTGCTTCTGATTCATATTCAGCTGCTACTTTTTCACGTTCTGCTGCGTTGATACGATTCATCGCATTTTTAACTTGTATATCAGGATCAATATCAGTTACTAATGTATTGATGATATCATAACCATAAGTAGTCATCGCTTCATTTAATTCACGTTTTACCGCAATTGCAATATCATCTTTTCTAACAAATACATCGTCTAAGATTAATTTTGGCACTTCTGCACGTACAACATCGAATACATATGCTGTTATTTGATCATGTAGATATTCTAATTTATAAAATGCTTCGTACACTTTTTCTTGTATTACTTTAAACTGTACTGAAACTTTCATTTTCACAAATACATTATCCTTTGTCTGTGTTTCGATGATAACGTCTAATTGTTGAATACGAAGATTTACTCGTCCAGCTATTCGGTCAATTACAGGTACTTTCATTTGAAGACCTGAATTTCTAATACTTGTAAATTTTCCAAATCGTTCAATTACTACTGAAGTTTGCTGTTTTACTGTGAAAAAAGCAGAGAAAAAAATAACCAATCCAAAAATGATGAATGGTACTGAAATAATTTCCATAGTTTATCGTTTAAGTTAATAGATATATAATTATACGTTTATTTATTTGGAATGTTACATTTATTTAAAAATAGTACGAAAAATAAAACCCCTGAAACTTCAGGGGTTTGTTTTTTATAAAGTTGCAATAGCTTTTTCTATCCTATTTTTTGTTTCTTCTTTTCCAATTAGTTCAATTATATCAAACAAGTGTGGCCCTTTTAATGTACCAACTAAACTCAATCGTAACGGTTGCATGATTTTACCCATACCAATTTCGTTTGCTGTCATCCACTCTTTTAAAGTAGATTCAATAATAGCTGAAGTAAAATCTTTAATTTTATCTAATTCCGAAATCACTTGTTGCATTAAACCGGGAGTTTCCTCTTTCCAGTTTTTAGCTGCTTTTTCATCGTAAGATGTTGGTGCTTCAAAGAAAAAGTCGGCTAAATCCCAAAATTCATTTACGAAATGTGCTCTTTCTTTAATTAAAGAAACCACTTTTATTAAATCAATATTTATTGTAACTCCTTTTTTATCTAATATACCTTTAAAATTTTCTGCTAAACTTTCATTGGATTGTTTTTGTAAATACTGATGATTGAACCATTTGTTTTTCTCAGGATCAAATTTCGCTCCTGCTTTGTGAATTCTTCCTAAATCAAATTTAGAGATCAATTCTTCTAGTGAAAATAATTCTTGTTCCGTTCCGTCATTCCAACCTAATAGAGCTAAAAAGTTGACAACAGCTTCAGGGAAAAATCCATTTTCTCTATAACCCATTGATGTGCCTTCTGCTGTTTTCCATTCTAATGGAAATACCGGGAATCCCATTTTATCACCATCTCTTTTACTCAATTTTCCATTACCTATTGGTTTTAAAATTAATGGTAAATGAGCAAATTCTGGTGCTTCCCATTCAAAAGCTTTATATAATAAATGATGTAATGGTAAACTTGGTAACCATTCTTCTCCACGAATAACATGCGATGTTTCCATTAAGTGATCATCTACGATATTCGCTAAATGATAGGTTGGCATACCATCAGATTTGAATAGTACTTTATCATCTAATAAGTTGGTATCAAATTTTATTTCACCACGTATAATATCTTTCAATTCTAAAATTTCATTAACTGGTGTTTTGAAACGTACAACAAAATGCTCTCCATTAGCTATTCGTTCTTCTACTTTTTCACGTGAAACCGTTAAAGAATTATCTAATTGTTCTCTTATCGTATGGTTATAAATAAAGGTCTTTCCTTCTGATTCGGCCTGCTTTCTTAATTCATCTAATTTTTCCGGTGTATCAAATGCATAATAAGCCCATCCTTTTGTAATCAATTCATCAACATATTGTTTGTATATTGCTTTACGTTCACTTTGTCTGTAGGGACCATATTTTTCATTTTTACCTATTGTTTCATCTGGGGCTATTCCTAACCATTCTAGCGCTTCAAATATATAAGCTTCAGCTCCTGCAACAAATCGATTTTGATCGGTATCTTCAATTCTCAAGTAGAATGTACCATTATTTTTTTTTGCAAATAAGTAATTAAATAAAGCCGTTCGTACACCTCCTATGTGTAATGGTCCAGTAGGACTTGGAGCAAATCGAACTCTAACGGGTCTTGACATGTTTCTTTTTTTTTGAACTAATTAATTTCTTTGCAAAGATAAAACGAACTTCTATCTTAATTATCTTTAGTTCTTATATTTTTTAATGTTATTAACAATTTCTTCTATGATATTAACGATTTTGTGTTGATTTATTACTAAAAAATATTGTATTTTTATCGGTTATAAATAATTTACTAACAATGGCTGAAAAGAAATCCATTATTTACGATAAGTTAGAAAGTTTTATCAAGAAGTATTATACCAATGAGTTAATAAAAGGAGCCTTACTTTTTATTGCCATAGGCCTTTTGTATTTCATTTTTACTTTTTCAATTGAATACGTATTTTGGTTTTCTACTAGTGGTAGAAGTATGCTTTTTTGGTCTTTTATTATTATAGAATGTTTCTTATTATTAAAGTTTATTGCCATTCCATTATTTAAGCTTTTTAAACTTCAAAAAGGTATCGATTATGAACAAGCTTCATTAATTATAGGCAATCACTTTTCAGATGTAAAAGATAAATTACTTAATTTTTTACAATTATCTTCTGTCAATCAGCCTAATGAACTTGTTTTAGCTTCTATAGACCAAAAAGCTAATAATTTACAACCAGTTCCTTTTTCTAACGCTATTAATTTTAAAAAAAATATTAAATTTCTTCCTTTTGCTTTAGTTCCAATTGTAGTTATTCTTTTATTTTATTTATCAGGTCATGCAGATATTGTTTCAAATAGTTTTAATCGTGTTATGGCATATAATCAAAATTTTGAAAAGCCTGCCCCCTTTCAATTTGTTATTGAAACTAATTCATTACACGTGGAACAAAATCAACCTTTTCAACTTCGTGTTAAAACTGTAGGTTCAATTATTCCAGAAAATGTTTCAATCATCATTAATAACGAATCTTATTTTTTAGAAAGTGATCAACCTGGATATTTTACTTATACATTTCAACATGTTCAAAAAGATATTACGTTTCATTTGACTGCTAATGATGTTATTTCAAAAGATTTTACTTTAAAAGTGATTAATGTTCCTACCATTTCATCTTTTTCAATGAAATTAGTTTATCCTTCTCATTTAGGTAAATCTCCTGAATTGATTCAAGGGACTGGTAATGCTGTTATTCCTGAAGGAACAAGAGTAAGTTGGATTCTTCATACTTTATCTACATCAGCTGTACGATATTATGACCACAAGAATTTTACATATTTTACCGCTCCTGTTTCTAATCAGTTTGTTCATACTAAGTCTATAGTTAATACTACAGATTATGAAATATCTATTTCTAATAATAAACTTCAAGATTATGAAAAATTACAATATAAATTGACTGTTTTAAAAGATCAATATCCTTCTATTTCTGTTAGTTTAGCTCCAGATAGTTTAAAATTAAAGCAAAAAGTTGTTATAGGTCAAATTTCTGATGATTACGGTATTTCTGCACTACAAGTTGTTTATTATGATGTTGCCAAACCTAATGTTATATTCAGAAAATTGATTCCGTTTAAGAATAAACTTGTTGATCAGTTTATTTATTCTTTTCCTGACGGTATTACTCTAAGACCTGGAATTGATTATGATTATTATTTTGAAGTTTTTGATAATGATGCTATCAACGGTAAAAAATCATCTAAATCTTCTGTTTTTTCTCACAAAGAACTTACTTCTGAACAAAAAGATCAAAAAGTTCTTCAAGAGCAGCAAGCGAATATAAATAGTTTCAAAAAAGCACTTAATATTCAAGATAAGCAATTAGAAACGTTAGATCAACTAAAAAAATTAGATAAACAGAAAGAAAATTTGGATTATAAAGATCAAAAAAAGATTGAAGATTTTATTAATCGTCAAAAACAGCAACAAGATATGATGAAAGAGTTCTCTGAAAAGCTGAAGGAGAATTTAGAAGACTTCAAGAACAACAAGAACGAAGATTTAAAAAAAGTATTACTTGAACGTTTTGATAAAGCTGATAAAGATGCTGCAAAGAATGAAAAATTATTAAAAGAACTTGAAGAGTTAACAAAAAAACTTCAAAAAGAGGAGTTGTTTGATAAAGCTGATAAATTAAAACAGCAAGCTAAAGCCCAACAAAAATCATTAGAACAGTTAGTGGAATTAACTAAACGGTTTTATGTAGAACAAAAAGCGGAACAATTAGCGGATAAGTTGGATAAGTTATCTGTTAAACAAGATCAACTTTCTGATAAACCAACAAATTCATTGGAAGATCAAAAGAAAATCTCTAATGAATTTGACGATTTAAAAAAGGAATTAAACGATTTAGAGAAAGACAATAAAGAATTAAAAGCTCCTTTGGACATTCCAACAGATAAGGAAGAGCAACAGAATATTGATAAAGAGCAACAAAAAGCTGAAGAAAATCTTCTTAAAGATAATAAAACTGCTGCCAAAAAAAATCAGAAATCTGCTTCATCTAAAATGAAGCAAATGAGTAAGAATATGTCATCCTCTATGTCTGGTGGTGAAATGGAGGACAATGCTGAAGATGCTAAAGCATTACGACAAATTTTAGATAATCTTTTAACTTTTTCTTTTGATCAAGAAAAATTACTTAATCAATTTAAACAAGTTAAGAATGCTAAAACTTCAATTAATTCATTATTAAAAAGACAACAAGAATTGAAAGTTCAATTTAAACATATTGATGACAGTATTTTTGCTGTAGCTCTCAGACAGCCTAAATTATCTGAAATGGTTTTAAAAGAGGTCGAAGAAGTGCATTATAATCTAGATAAGTCTTTAGAGTTTTTACCTTCTACTAACATGTATAAGGGTATCTCTCATCAACAATTTGTTTTATCATCAGCAAATAAATTAGCTGATTTTTTAAGTAATGTACAAAGTGATATGAATATGTCAATGAATAGTTCTTCTGGTGGTAAAGGTAAACCAAAGCCTGGTCAAGGTTCTGGTCAGCAACTTTCCGATATTATAGAAAAACAAAAAGGTCTTGGTGAAAAAATGAAAGACGGTTTACCTAAACCTGGTGATGGTAAGAAACCTGGTCAAGGTAATAAGCCTAACGATGTTGGAAAATCAGGTCTGGGTTCTTCTGGCAGCGACGGTGAAGGCGATGCTGGTAAATTATTAGAGATTCTTAAACAACAGCAAGAGTTAAGAGAAACACTTCAAAATGAATTAGAAAAGCAAGGTCTAGGTGGTAATGGTCAAAGTGCTTTGCAAAAAATGAAAGAGCTAGAAAAACAATTAATCAATAAAGGTTTCACTCAAGATAATTTAAATCGTGCATTACAAATCAACCATGAGTTATTAAAATTAGAGCATGCTATGAAACAACAAGGTCAAGACAGTAAACGTGAATCAAATAGTAATACAAAAGATTACTTTGGATCTAGCAAGGCTTTACCCCCTGCTCTTTTAAATTATTTAAAAAGTGTTGAAATATTAAATAGACAAAGCTTACCTTTGCAGCCCAATTTTAATCAAAAAGTTCAATCGTATTTTAAAAACTAATGATAACATTTAATTACGAATCAGAGTTTAATTTAGAGAACGAATCCGTTTACTCTAATTGGATTGCTAGAATCATTGAATCAGAAGAATATCTTGTTGGAGAAATAAATTACATTTTTTGTGACGATGAATATTTACACACTATAAATGTTCAATTTTTAAATCACGATACTTTAACGGATATTATAAGTTTTGATTATACTGAAGGAAAAGTAATTTCTGGCGATATTTTTATTTCAACTGAGCGTGTTCATGACAACGCTATAGATTTCAATGTGTCTTTTAATGAAGAATTAAAACGTGTCATGGTTCATGGAGTTTTACATTACTGTGGTTATAAAGATAAATCTGATTCAGATGTACAAATTATGCGCCAGAAAGAAGAAGAAAAAATCAACTTGTTCCACGTGGAACAATAGTTAAACAACTAATTTTTTTATTTGTTCCACGTGGAACAAATGAAGTTTTTATTATTATTAATATTTAATGTTTCACGTGGAACAATGAGTTTATTTCAAGGTACATATGACGTAATTATTGTGGGTGGTGGTCATGCTGGTTGTGAAGCTGCTGCTTCTGCTGCTAACATGGGGTGTTCTACCCTTTTGGTGACAATGAATTTACAAAACATTGCACAAATGTCGTGTAATCCTGCCATGGGTGGGATTGCAAAAGGACAAATCGTTCGAGAGATTGATGCATTGGGGGGTTATTCTGGTATTGTTTCCGATAAAACTGCGATCCAATTCAAAATGTTGAATCTTTCAAAAGGTCCTGCTATGTGGTCACCTCGTTGTCAGAGTGACCGTATGCGTTTTGCTGAGGAATGGCGTTTAATGTTAGAAGGGACACCTAATTTAGATTTTTATCAAGAAATGGTTTCTGGTATTTTAACTGAAGGAAATCGTATCGTTGGTGTTCGTACTTCTTTAGGTGTAGAGATTAAAGCTAAAACGGTTGTTTTAACTAATGGTACTTTTTTAAATGGTTTAATTCATATTGGTGAAAAACAATTTGGTGGTGGTCGTGCTGGTGAAAGTGCATCTTTTGGTATTACAGAAGATTTACAAGCGTTGGGTTTTGAATCTGGAAGAATGAAAACAGGAACACCTCCTCGTGTTGATGGCCGTTCTTTAGATTTTTCTAAAATGATAGAACAACCAGGTGATGTTAATCCTTCAAAATTTTCATATTCTGATGTGACCCAACCATTAAAACAACAACGTTCATGTTATATGTCTTATACTTCAGAAGTAGTTCATGATTTATTACGTGAAGGTTTTGATCGTAGCCCTATGTTTAATGGACGAATTAAAAGTATAGGTCCTCGTTATTGTCCGTCTATTGAAGATAAAATAAATCGTTTTGCTGATAAAGACAGACATCAATTATTTGTTGAACCAGAAGGTTGGAATACGGTTGAGTTTTATATTAATGGTTTTTCTACATCTTTACCAGAAGATGTTCAATTTAGAGCTTTACGTTCGGTTGCAGGTTTTGAAAACGTAAAATTCTTTAGACCGGGTTATGCAATTGAATACGATTACTTCCCTCCTACACAATTAAAACATACCTTAGAAACTAAATTAATTGATGGTTTATTCTTTGCTGGACAAATTAATGGAACTACGGGTTATGAAGAAGCGGCTTCACAAGGATTAATGGCGGGTATTAATGCAGCTTTAAAAGTTAAAGAACAAGACCCGTTTATTTTAAAACGTGATGAGGCTTATATTGGAGTTTTAATTGATGATTTAATTACTAAGGGAACGGAAGAACCTTATCGTATGTTTACTTCTCGTGCTGAATACAGAACACTTTTACGTCAAGATAATGCTGATTTACGTTTAACACCAAAAGGTTTTGCTATAGGTTTAGCCAAAGAAGATCGTTTACGTAGAATGGAATATAAACGAGATGCCTCAGATTCTTTCCTAACCTTTTTTAAAGAAACAAGTTTAAAACCTGATGAAGCCAATCCAATTTTGGTTGAAAAAGCTTCTTCACCGATGTCGCAACCCGATAAAATGTATAAAGTGTTTTCTCGTCCTCAATTAGATTTAGAAGATTTCGTTAAATTTAAAAAAGTAGCTAATTATATCCAAGAGTATAATTTGGATTCTGAAATAATTGAGCAAGCCGAAATTCAAGTTAAGTATGCAGGTTATATTGAAAAAGAAAAAAATCATGCCGATAAAGTAAATCGTTTGGAAGATGTTATGATTCCATCTAATTTTGATTTTGATAAAATTAAATCGATTTCTATTGAAGCGCGACAAAAATTAAATAAAATTCGTCCCACAACTATTGCACAGGCTTCTCGTATTAGTGGCGTTTCTCCTAGTGACATTTCTGTGCTTTTAATTTATATGGGAAGATAATTTACTTATTAATAATTTTACGTTCCACGTGAAACAACCGTGTAAAGCATTATAAATACTATAAATAACAAAAAACAACTAAATGCAGTTTTCAGAAGAAAATCAATATTTATTAGTTAAAGATTATTCGGTTTCTCAAGAAACCTTTTCTTTGTTATATAATAAAGAATATGATTTATTAAAAACTTACCCTACGCCCTCTTTGGATGTTTTGGGTAAATATTACGAAAGTGAGGATTATATATCTCATACCGATAGTAAACGTACTTTGTTTGAAAAATTATATCATTTTGTGAAAGTCCGTGCTATAAAAAGTAAAGTAGCTTTAATTACAAAAGAAAATTCAAAAAGAGGAAATCTTTTAGATATTGGTGCAGGAACTGGTGATTTTTTAATTGAAGCAAAAAATCAAGGTTGGACCACTTTAGGTTTTGAACCTAATACTTCAGCTAAAACATTAGCCGAAAATAAAGGAGTTGTTTTTACAGATGATATATTTGTTTTACCAGATGCAAGTTTTGATGTAATCACAATGTGGCATGTTTTGGAACATGTACCGAATTTAGAGGAATACATTGCTAATTTAAAACGATTAATTAAACCTGGAGGAACTATTGTTATAGCCGTTCCAAATTATAAATCTTTTGATGCAAACTATTATGGTCGTTTTTGGGCGGCTTATGATGTGCCTCGTCATTTATGGCATTTTTCTAAAACAAGTATTAAAAGATTATTTTCTGATCACGATTTAAAATTGTTTCACGTGAAACCTATGTGGTTTGATAGTTTTTATGTGAGCATGCTATCAGAAAAATATAAAACAGGAAAAATGAGTTTAATTAAAGGAGGTTTGGTTGGTTTACGGTCAAATGTGTCTGGAATCTTTAAAAAAGAGTTTTCATCGCACATTTATATCATTAAAAACAACTAAAATCGGTTTTAAAGCGGTTTTTAGCCGTTTTTTTGTTTTATAACATCAAAACATATTGCCAAAACCCAAACTTTTGTTAAAAACAAGCTATTAAAGTTGTTTTTAATAAGTGATTCTGATACGATTTTTATACATAATAGAGATAATTTATATATAAAAAATTGCGTTTATAAACAGAAACTATTTATTTTTACCAAAATTAAAAAATTAAAAAATTAAAAAATGAGAAAATTTATAATTTTAGCTGCAGTAGCAACTTCTTTATTTTCATGTCAAGAAACAGAAACAAAAAAAGACGATTTTAAAACAGGATATATCGATTCAGCTGTACTTTTAGAAAAGTATGAAAAATTCAAAGATGAAGCAGATAAATTAAAAGTTAAATATGAAGAAGCAGGTAGACCTTATGAGACTAGAGAAAAGCAGTTGATGGCTGAAAGAGAGAGTTTACAACGTGCCGCTCAAGCTAATGGTCCAGCTTGGGTACAACAAAATCAACAGCGTTTAGCAGATTTTGAAAAAAGATCTCAAGATTTTTTACAGGCTAAACAACAAGCTTTAGCTGCTTTAGAGGAACAAACTAATAAACAACAGGATTCTTTAGTAAAAGATGTTAGAAAATATATTAAAGAATACGGTAAAAAAGAAGGATTTGATTATATCTTCTTGACAAATGACGCTTCAAACATTATTTATGCTAAAGACGGTTACAATTTAACAGACAAATTGTTAAAACAATTAAACGAAGAATATAAATCTACTAAAGATAAAAAATAATACTGACCCCGATATAATTCGGGGTTCTTTTTTATATTTGCCTATCAATATTATACGCCTATGAATTCATTATCAGCTGAAGCACAATACGTGCTTAAATTTATTAATCAAACCAACAAACCTGTATTTCTTACAGGAAAAGCAGGTACTGGAAAAACCACATTACTTAAGGAAATTATTGCAACAACGCATAAGAATACGGCTGTAGTTGCACCTACAGGAATAGCCGCTCTTAATGCTGGCGGTGTTACTGTACATTCCTTGTTTCAATTGCCTTTTGCTGCTTTTATTCCTGAAAATAAACCTGTTAACCTTTTTTCTGGTTCTCAAAAATTTGAAAGTCGCTTTACTTTAGGTCGTCATTTCATGATGAATCGTACTAAAAAAGCGGTCATTCAAAATTTAGAATTATTAGTGGTAGATGAAGTCAGTATGTTACGTGCCGATGTTCTAGACGCCATGGACTTTATGTTGCAAAAAGTCCGTAAAAACAACCAACCTTTTGGTGGTTGTCAAGTTTTATTTATAGGGGATTTATTACAATTACCACC
>CAYNNB010000010.1:0-21233 GCA_964398425.1 uncultured Flavobacterium sp. | reverse complement strand
AACCTTTTGGTGGTTGTCAAGTTTTATTTATAGGGGATTTATTACAATTACCACCAATTGTAAAACCAGAAGAATGGAACGAATTGAAGCACTATTATTCTGGTATGTATTTCTTTAATGCCCAAGTAATTCAACAGCATAAGCCTTTATACATTGAATTAAATAAGATATTTAGGCAAAATGATGAGCAATTTATTTCTTTGTTGAATCATCTAAGAAATAATTCAATTACCCAACAACATCTTGATTTTTTAAAAGAATATGTACAACCCGAATTTGATTTAAAAAAGAATCCTGGGTATATCACACTTACAACGCACAATAGTAAAGCAGACAGAATAAATGAAGGAGCTTTGCAAGAGTTAAACAGTAAATCCTATTTTTATAACGCAGAAATTATTGGCGATTTTCCCGATAAAATTTTTCCGATTGAACCTAGTTTAGAATTAAAAGTGGGTGCCCAAATAATGTTCATTAAAAATGATAGTTCACAAGAAAAGAAATTTTTTAATGGAAAAATGGGTGTCATCAAATCACTTTCAGATAAAGAAATAATTGTGCTTTTTCCAGAAGAAAATAAAACCATTGAAGTCGATTTATATTCTTGGGAAAATATTAAGTATTCTGTGGATGAAAACACCAAAGAAATTAAAGAAGAAGTTATAGGTACCTTTACCCACTACCCGATTAAATTAGCCTGGGCCATTACGGTACATAAAAGTCAAGGTTTAACATTTGACAAAGCAGCGCTCGATGTGTCGCAAGTTTTTGCGCCCGGACAAGCCTATGTGGCTTTATCAAGACTTCGTGGCTTAAATGGCTTAATTTTGCTTTCTCCGTTAAATTTAAATGGTATTTCAAGTGATCAATCTGTGTTGCAATATGCCACACACAAAGCAACACCTGAAGTTTTAGAAGAAACGTTGACTATTGAAACGCGTAATTATTTGTTAGAAATTTTTATTAAAACCTTCGATTTCAAACAGTTAATACAAGAGTGGCGTAATTTCCAGTTTAGTTTTAAAGATGAATTACCCAATTCGACTAAAAACAAACAAAAAATTTGGGCTACAACCCATTCAGAATCCTTATCTCAATTACTAGAGCCGTCTTCAAAATTTGCACTTCAATTAAAAAAAATATTCAATCAAGAACAGGTTGATTTTGTTTTTCTAAAAGAACGATGTAATGCAGCCTATCATTATTTTTTTAAGACAATTGATTTTGTTGAAGACGAATTGTTGCTAAAAATTGAGGAAATTAAACGTAAAAAAAAAATGAAAGCCTTGTATGACGAATTACAAGCGTTGGAAGCAATACAATTAAAAACCTTACTCAATTTAAAAAAAGCCTTACTCCTTTTAGATGCATTACTAGAAAAGAAAGAGATTACTAAAGAAATTTTACATTCAGACGAAATTAAATATTTTAAAATTAATAAGTTAGTAACAACTGCGAACCGATTTAAGTCGGAAAACAGTTCTTTATTAGAGGATGAGGACGATGTTTCTTATTATGATGCACCTAAGAAAAAAGAAAAAAAGGATAAAAAATCTACTTTAGAAACCACATTTGAATTGTGGAAACAAAATAAAACCATCTATCAAATTGCTGAAATTAGAAAACTATCAGCAGGTACCATTTTTAGTCATTTTACTAAACTTTTAGAAGCTGATTTATTGCGGTTGGAAGATATTATTTCGGATGAAAAAATTCAGGAACTCACTGAAGCTTTTAATGGGTATACCAACGAACCATTAGGTGAGATTAAAGAAAAATATGGCGACCAGTTTTCATGGGATGAATTACGTTTGTTTAAAGCAAGTTTGAAGAAGTGAAATTAAATCACTTCTCCATCTTTCATCTCTATAATTCGGTCGCTTCGTTTGGCAAAATCGTCGTCGTGGGTAACAGCAATTATTGTTTGCCCGTAATTTTTGGTCAATTCTTGAAAAATATCAAAAACAATTTGAGTGTTTTTACTGTCTAAATTTCCCGTTGGTTCATCTCCCATAATAAGTAAAGGGTCATTAATTAAAGCACGAGCTATAGCTACACGTTGTTGTTGGCCACCGGAAAGCTTGTTAGCCGGTTTCAACGCTTGGTCTTCTAAGCCTAAAATTTTTAATTTTTCATACGCTTTATGTTCAATTTCGTCATGATTTAATTTACCTAATTTCAAAGCGGGTATCATAACATTTTTTAAACAACTAAATTCAGCTAACAAATAATGAAATTGAAATACAAAACCAATTTTCTCATTTCTTATTGTAGCTAATTGATCTACACTTAAATTTGTTACTAACTGGTTATCAATATGTAAATTTCCTTTATAGTCCGTATCCATTGTTGAAAGGATATATAATAACGTTGATTTACCACTCCCCGATTTTCCTATCATGGATAAGAATTCTCCTTTTTTAACTTCAAAAGAAATGTCTTTTAATACCTGAAATTCTATTGGATCATAAAAGAATTTATTGATGTTTTCAGTCTTTAATATCGTACTCATTTTATTTTCTAAATATACTTACGGGATCTACTTTTGCTGCTTTTTTAGCTGGTATATATCCAGCAAAAAAGGTAATGAATAAGCCAACAATTACACCTTGCAGATATTTTAAAGGCTCATAATCAATAGGAAAATAACCAATATCACCACCTACATATACATTTTTAAGAATTGATATTAATACAGTCGCAATGAGCATCCCTCCTAGTACCCCAGCAACACCTATCGATATAGCTTGAGTAACAAAAATGCGGATTACGTCTTTTCCTTTAAACCCCATTGCTTTTAAAATAGCAATATCATTTATTTTTTGCGTAATGGTCATGTTCAAAATATTATATATTCCAAATCCAGCGACAATCAAAATGGTATAAGAAACAAACGTAATGATGATTTTTCGCATTTTATTAGCTGCCATAAAAGTCGCGTTAGCTTCTTTCCATCCTTCTGCTTTATAACCCGTTAAATTAGAAATGATGGTGGCTGTTTTTTCTGCATTTTCAGGATTTAAAATGTTAACATTAATATCCGTTACATAAGACGATCCTTCTTTTAAGAATTGTTGCGCACTGGCAATATTTACATAAGAGGTTGTTTTATCAACTTTAGAATTGTTGGTTTTAAAAATTCCGATTATCTTTAAGTTTTTTGTAACTGATTTTGAAGAAGTTATGGATACATTGTCACCAATTCCTAAACTCATTTTTTCTGCTATTCCACTACCAATGATGATGCCGTTGGAGTTTGATTTCAACACATCAAAATTACCTTCAACCATATAAGACTTAATGTCAAACATAATGTTAGCTTCTTCGGGTTTAATCCCTATTGCACTACCAGCAATTTGGGATTTTCCGTTATTAAAAAATACACTAGTGGCTACTTGAGGCGTTACAACGGTTACTTCTGATAATTTTGAAAGGGTTTCAATAATTACTTTCGGATTAATCAGCGTGTTGGTTTTTGGAACGATTTTCGGATTGGTTATAATGTATTTTTCTTTGGTGTCTTGAATCAAGGGTTTACTGATTACATCGTCGTTATAAATTCGAATATGTGGAGTTGTTTTAAAAATACTGGCACTCGAACTTTTGTCAAAACCAACAAGCATACTATTCATAAATATATAAATAGACATACCTAATACTACTCCCAAAGTAGCAACAGCTGTCATTTTTTTATTAGAAAATAAATAGGTTTTTGCTATGTCTAAATTAATATTCATATAGTTTAAGGGACTAGTGGTACAATGATATCTTCGCTTGATAAACCAGATAAAATTTCAACATATTCAGTGGAAACAATTCCTGTTTTTACAACTACTGCTGCTTCTTTTCCTTTCACACGTACTTTATTTCCATATCCTAAATATTTTCTTGGAATTAATAACGTATTCTTTTTTTCGCCGATTAAGATGTTTGCTTCTAATTGCGTTCCAAATAAAGAACGTGGAAGTGGTTTTTTAAAGATGGCTTTGCATATAAAAGATTGTGATTGTTCATCGTAGGCCGATAAAATTTCACTTATTTTTCCTTCAAAAAAGGCTTGTTTATTAGTGTTTAATTGTATAAATACGACTTGACCAATTTTTACTTTTGCAATACTATTTTCATCTACATTTAAAACACATTCTATTTTCTTTGGATCGGCAATTACGGCAATTACCTCTCCTTTTTTTACATAATCACCCACGTCTTTTAGTTTTTTAACTACGGTACCTGTTTGAGGGACTTTTACTTGGTTATAACTTAATTGAACCTGACTGTTTTTAAATTGATTTTCTGAATTTATATTGTTTTGTTTGGCTTGTTGCAACAATTGTTCGTATTGTTTTTTTAACGCATTCCATTGCGATAGAGAATTTTCTGCCGCTAAACGCATGTTTTCGTATTCCACTTTTGCAACACTTTGACTTTCGTATAAGCGTTTGTATCTATTGGCTTGATTGACATCTTGTTGGTATTTACTTTCGGCAAATTGAATGTTCTGTTTTAATTGTTGCAGAGCTGGTGAAGCCGCAGTTAAATTTTCTTTAGAAATTGAAGTCAATTTACTGTTTGATACCGTATTATTCTCATTTGTAGGATTGTCTATAGTTGCAATACTTTCATTTGCTTGTACTCTATAACCAACATCAAAAGTTACTTTTTTGAGCACACCATCCGTTTGAGCCGTTAAATTATAGGCATTATCCCATTCTAGAGTTCCGGAAGCAAAAACCAATTCTTTAATAGTTTCCCTTTTAGGATGAATTTCTTCCTTTGAATTACAAGAAAGTAAAAGTAATACGCTGATAAAAAGAACTGTATTTTTCATAGGTAGCAATCGAATTTTAGTTGTTGTTAATTAGAATTTTATATTTAGAAAAACCACAATTTGCTAATGCAGATGCTAAATTTAATTCGCTTGTAATGAATTCATTTTGAGATAGTAAAAGTTTATCTAATGGTAAAATTTCTTCATCGAATTGATTTTTGTTTTTTTCAAACGTGTCTTTCTTTAATTGGTAAATTTTTTCAAAATGAATAACTTGTTGAATAGCTTTTTCATATTCTAAAACTAATTGTTTATTCATAGATTCATTTTCTTTTGCGGCTTGTTCGGCATTATTTTTGGCCTGCTCCAATTGAATTTTTTTAGAATACACCGTGGATAGTTTTTGAATTGTGGTTGGAACATCCCAACTCAATTTTAATCCGATGTAATTGTAATTTACCCAATTTGAATTTTTATCAAAGTAGGTTGTATTGCTTTGGTTTTGCCAATTAAATGATGAAATTAAGGAAAGCACAGGTAATTGCGACCACTGGGCTACTTTTACCTCTTGTTTTACATTTTGATATTGTAATTGACTAATGCTTGTTTTTAAGTTAGAAGTACTTTCTACCAATTTTAGGTCTTGAGCGGCGAATTTTAATTCTTCCTTTAATTGAAGGTTTTCTTGGGTATTTAAAAACACGCGTAACGATTCGTGCTGAATTTTTAGAGTAATTAAAGCTTGTTGCAGTTTGTCTTCTATAACTATTAAATTACTTTCAGCTTCGTTTACATCTTGTTTTCTAACAATGCCTTCTTTGAATTTGTTTTGATTAATTGCTAAAATTTGTTCGGCTATTTTTTTGTTTTCTTTAAAAATTTCAATTTGTTTTTGAAGATAAAGTAGATTAAAATAAAGGGTATTAATTTGATTGTAAACGTTTTGCTCATTCAATTTGTTTTGCTGATTTACCAATTCTACATTGAGATTGGCACTTTTTAATAAGGCAATATTCCCTGGATTAATTAAATCTACTTGAGGTTGTACAGAAAACGTACTGACATACTGTTGCCCCATAGTAACGGTTTTGTAAGTTCCTTCGGGTTGACCAAATATTGGCCCAGGCAAAAAACTCACTTGTTGATCAAAATTGTTAATCACTTGAGCTGTAGAGGGAATCCTCGGGTTCAAAATATTTCCTAGGGCTGTTTTCTTGGTTATAGCAGCTAATTCTGATTGTAATTGATTATTCTTAATGGTTAAATTTTGCTCCTTCGCGTAGTTAATTAACGCGTCTAAATTTTTAATTTCTTTATCATTTTGACCCAAAGTGAATTGGGAAAAAAGTAAAATAAATAAGCCTGATTTTACCAAAGTACTACTATTCACTTTCATCTTCATTTTATTTTTTTATTTCGATTAATTGAAGTACCGTTTTCATGATTTTATTTCCTTCTTCAACGTTATTAAATTGAAAATAAGCCATTTTCCATTTAAACATCTGCATGCGAAAAGCACTTAAAACAATGTGCAACAAAGCATCCGTTTCTACAGAAGGAATAATTTCATTATTATTTTTACCTCGATCTAGTATTTCTCGTAGGATTCTCATTTTCATTTGCATTATTTTCATCATGGTGTTTTGTATTGCTGTTGATTCATCAATTAAGCCTTCTGATAAAATTGCAATTAGAAAATGCGGGTTTTCAGCAAAAAAATGAAATTGACTATTAAATATTATTTCTAAATTCTTTATTGAATGTGTCTTTTCATCAATCAACCTGTTTAAACGTGTTGACATGGAAGTGTATAATTCATTAAGTAATAATTCTAATATTGCTTCTTTTGACGGGAAATGTCTATATATAGCACTTTCAGAGAAATTCATTTCAGCCGCTAAAGATTTAGTTGTTAATCCTTTTATTCCCTTTTCAAGTAAAATCTTTCCGCTTACTTCTATTATTTCTTGTTGTCTTGAAGAGACTTTTGTTTTCATACTACAAAGGTATGTGAATATTCACTAACATAAATATGAAAAAACGATTTTTTTACTAAATAAAAAAGACTACCGCATTAGATTGTCTTTTTAAATTTATTTTTTCTTGTTTTTTATAACCAATAAACGCCTAGAATTGCTGGTATAAAATAGATGACAATGGTTCTGGCACCATCGTAATCTTTTGCTAAACGTTGACCGAATAACAAGAAAAGTAAAGTAACACAAGAAACCATACAAGCATAATCTCCTAATTGGGTTGAATGACTCGTGATGTTTTCAATAATTCCCATAACAGCTAATACGCCAGCAACAATCTCTAAAGCCAAAACAATAAGTAGCGCTGCAGGAACATTATTTTTTAAAATAGTTTGTGAAAAATGACTTTTTAACCAACTTACATTTCCATTCCAATCTAAAATTTTATCTAAACCAGATTGTAAAAATGTAATGGCTAAAAAAGCGAGTAATAATAAGGCAAATGGATTCATAATGTATCTATTTTTGGTTGTGTTAATTGATTATACCGTTTCTTTTTTGTGTAATAACCGTGTTAATTTAATCGATAAATCGGTTAAAATTACATTCCCGTTACCATTACGTTCTATGTGATAAATAGCTTCTTCAATTTCTTGATAAATCTCTTGTATGTTTCCACCATGGATAAAAGGAGCAAATTTCTCTAGTTTAAAATTTTCAAAAGTAGGTTCTAAGTAAACCAATTCTTTAGCTTGATAATTTAGCAATAAGGCTTGACGAAAGTACTGCATACAAAACAGCAAGAAATTTTTTTGAACTTCTCTTCCCTCTTTTGAAATAGAACTGCTCCATTGCAACAAATCGGAAATTACACTTGCATTTCCTTTAGCTTTAAAAGCGGCTCTTACCCAAGTAATAAACCATTGCTCAAAAACTTGTTCATCATTATCTTTATGAATTAAATGAAGAGCTTTGTTGAAATTTCCCTCAGATTGATGAGCAATTTTTTTGGCTGTATTTCCTTCTACTTTGTATTTTTCAACTAAGTGCTCAGCTATAACCTCTTCTGGTAATGCTAAGAAATCAACCATTTGACAACGCGATGTTATAGTCTGCAATAAATCGGAAGTGTTTTCTGCAATTAAAATAAAAACTGTTTTCTCAGGCGGTTCTTCAAGCAATTTTAAAAGTTTGTTTGCAGCAGCAATATTCATTTTATCTGCCATCCAAATTATCATCACTTTATATCCACCTTCATAGGCTTTTAAGGCTAGGTTTTTACCAATTTCTGAGGCATCTTTAACCGAAATTATTCCCTGTTTTTTTGGAATTTCTAATTTTTTGTACCAATCAAATAAACCTGCATATGGATTTTCAGAAATAAAGGCTCTCCATTGTGTTAGAAAGTTAGCACTAACTACATTATCCCCTTTGACATCATCTGTACTAGTTATTGGGTAAATAAAATGTAAATCGGGATGTGAAAAATGTTCAAATTTTAAATTACAAGCGCTATTTCCGTTGGAGTTTTCCCCATTTTGATTGTTGCAAAGGATGTACCTTGCATAAGCAATGGCCATTGGAAGTGTGCCTGATCCTTCAGGACCTACAAATAATTGGGCATGAGGAATTCTACCCTTATCTGCCGTAGTAGTAAGGAAGTTTTTAATATGGTTTTGACCTAATACATCGCGAAATAACATAGAGCAAACCTACATAAAAAAAATTAATTTTCCTTTTCTTCAATTGTTGTTTTCTGAATTTATTAAGTATTTATAAGATATTTTTAACGCCTTTTTAAAATCAATGACTTATATTTGCAAAATTCCAATAATTAGATAGAAATAGGTAATTTGTATCTTGTTTCTTTAAAAGTAAAACAACAAACTAGTTCGGTATGAAAACAATTTTTGACATTAATTTTCAAGGTAAAAAAGCCTTAATTCGTGTAGATTTTAATGTTCCTTTAGATGAAAATTTTAACGTAACAGATGCCAATCGAATCGAAGCAGCACAACCCACAATTGCTAAAATTTTGAAAGACGGTGGAGCTGTTATTTTAATGTCACATTTAGGAAGACCAAAAGGAAAAGAAGACAAATATTCTTTAAAGCATATTGTAAGTAAGGTTGAAGAAGTGTTTGGAAAACCAGTAAAATTTGCTGAAGATTGTAGGGGAGAAGTTGCGCAAAAAGCCGCCGCTGAATTACAAATGGGAGAGATTCTATTATTAGAAAACCTTCGCTTTTATTCTGAGGAAGAAGCTGGAGATGTAGTATTTTCAAAAGAATTAGCAAGCTTAGGAGATGTGTATGTAAATGATGCTTTTGGTACGGCTCATAGAGCACATGCATCTACTACAATTATAGCTAATGAGTTTTCAAACGATAAATGTTTTGGGGCTTTATTAGCCAAAGAAATCGAAAGTATTGATAAAGTATTAAAAAATTCTGAAAAACCAGTAACCGCAATACTTGGTGGTAGTAAAGTTTCTACCAAAATTACGATTATTGAAAATATTTTAGATAAAGTAGATCACATGATTATTGGCGGTGGTATGACGTTTACTTTTATTAAAGCCTTAGGTGGAAAAATTGGAAATTCAATCTGTGAAGATGATAAAATGGAATTGGCTCTGGAAATTTTAGAAAAAGCGAAAGCAAAAGGAGTTCAAATTCATTTACCTGTAGATGTTTTGGCTGCCGATGCATTTTCAAATGATGCCAACACACAAGTTGTGGAGGTTAATGCAATTCCTGATGGATGGCAAGGTTTAGATGCTGGACCAAAAACACTAGAATTTTTAAAAGAAGTGGTCTTAAATTCAAAAACGATTTTATGGAATGGCCCTATTGGCGTTTTTGAATTACCCGCTTTTGCTAATGGTACCATTACTTTGGGCGAATATATTGCTGAAGCTACTAAAAACGGAGCTTTTTCACTTGTAGGTGGTGGCGATAGTGTAGCAGCTGTAAAACAATTTGGTTTGGAACCTAAAGTGAGTTATGTTTCAACAGGTGGTGGAGCCATGTTAGAAATGTTAGAAGGAAGAACATTGCCAGGAATCGCTGCTATTTTGAAATAAATTGCACAATAAATTAAAAAGTATTACGTTTGTAATTCTTTGTAAATGAAATAGATGCTAAATATAAGGTTTAAAAACCTAAAAAATAAAGATTAAAATGAGAAAATTATTGATTATTTCCTTGTCGGTTTTGGCAAGCCAGTTTTCAATAGCTCAGGAAAGTCAAGAAAAAGAATTGCCTTTATTCTCACCAAAAGTGTCGTATTTAGATTCGTTAAAATCGACATTTGTTAATCATGCTACAAGTACATGCATAGATGAGCGTTGGTTAAGTGAATTAGCTAATTCTGATTTGTCTAAAGAAATGTTTTATGATATAGAACATCTAAATTTAGATGAAAAAGTAAATTATGATTTTGATACTGAGTTGTTTAAAAACCGATTAAAAAAATTGGATGCTCGTTCTCCTTTTGTAATCGAGTATAATCCAACGCTTGAAAATACTATTAAAGCCTTCTTGAAAAACAGAAGTAAAAGTATTGAAAGACAAATGGCATTGGCAGAATATTATTTTCCAATGTTTGAAGAGCATTTGGCTAAATATAATTTACCTCTAGAAATAAAATATCTTGCCATTGTGGAATCAGCTTTAAACCCAAGGGCAAAATCTAGAGTTGGAGCGGGAGGTATTTGGCAGTTTATGCCTGCTACAGGTAAACAATATAAGTTAAATATTTCATCTTATGTTGATGAAAGACACGATCCTTTAAAGGCAACTGAAGCGATGTGTCAATATATGACAAATATGTACGCTATTTTTGGCGATTGGAGTTTGGTTTTGGCCTCTTATAATTGTGGTCCAGGTAATGTTTCTAAAGCTATTAGAAGGGCAGGAGGGAGCACAGATTATTGGGAAATAAGAAGATATTTACCTCAAGAAACCGCAAATTATGTGCCTGCTTTTTTAGCGACCATGTATATTTATGAATTTAAAAAAGAATATGGTCTAAAACCACGTAAAGCTAATGTTACTTACTTTGAAACGGATACCGTTGCGGTTAGAAAAGCTTTAACTTTTAAACAAATAGCAGAGTTGTTAGATGTAACTGTAGAAGAATTAGAGTTTTTCAATCCTACTTATAGTAAAAATCACATTCCCTCTTATGAAGATGAATTGTATTTTTTACGTTTGCCTAAACATAAAATTGGATTATTTGTGTCCAATGAAGAAAAAATCTATGCTTATGTAGATTATTTGGAAGCAGAAAAAATACGAAAATCACAATTAGCTAAACTTCAAAAACGTGATAGTATTGCTAAGAAAGACTCTGTCGCAATTGCTTTAGCAGATGTGAGCGATATAGAATATGAAAAAGTTGTTGAGAAACATACAAAAGAAGTAGTTAAAAAAGATTATCATAAGGTTAAAAAAGGGGAAACCTTATCTGAAATTGCAGATAAATATAATGTTTCAATTGCTGAGTTGAGAAAATGGAATAAAGTAAAAGGAAGTAATATCAACTTAGGACAATCGTTGGTTATTCAGACTAAGAAGAAAGTCACGGTTAACGAAATTGTTAAAAAACCAGTCAAAAAGCAAGAAGTTAAACCAATAGGGGAAGATGCTTCAATTGCCGATGTAACATTAGATAAAACTTCAGAAAACAAAGAGGTTTTAACGATTCAACCAAAGAAAGAAAGAATTGAACTGAAAGAAGATTATTATATCGTGCAAAAAGGAGATTCTATTTTTTCAATCACAAAAAAATTCCCCAATTTAACGGTGGAAGATTTAAAAAAGAAAAACAATTTACCTAACAATAATATTCAGCCTGGAATGAAATTAAAAATTCAAGGATAATATTAAAATTCAATTTTATTGATTGCCATAAAGATTAGTTTCTTTGTGGCAATTTTTAGTTTACTAATTTTCACTCTATGTTAATATTTAAAATAAAGCGTTTTAACGAGCTTTCTGTACAAGAGTTATATCAAATCCTACAGCTTCGTTCAGAAGTGTTTGTGGTGGAGCAAAATTGCGTTTATCAAGATATAGACGGTAAAGATGAGAAAGCATTACATGTTTTGGGTTATTATGAAGAAGTTTTAGTAGCATATTCTCGCTTATTTGCGCCAGGTTTGTATTTTGAAAATGCTTCAATTGGAAGAGTAATTGTAAAGGAAGTGTTTCGCGACAAAAAATTTGGACACGATTTAATGAAAATTTCAATTGAAACAATAAAACAAATATTTGATACTCATTTTATAACTATTTCTGCACAACAATATTTGAAGAATTTTTACGAAAGCCATGGATTTGTTCAAACTAGTCAGATGTATTTGGAAGATGACATCCCTCATATTGAAATGAAGCGAATCGATTAAGCAAAAATCGTTTAAGTTTTTTTGTTGGATAAATTGAATAATAAAAAGCGTTAAGAAAACGACGAATTAGAATTAAATTGTTGAGTATTCGTTTGCTGTAATATCTAAAAATAGTATTTAAATTTCTACAAATAGAACAAAGATTCTAATGTAAACATAATTACAAATAGACTAAATTTTATTTTGTTTTAGTAATAATTAATTCAACTCTTCTGTCATATTGAACATCTTTACCTAATGGTTGTGTATTCCCAAAACCTTTGTAAGTCATTCGCGTAATACTAATCCCCTTTTCTTGAAAATAGCGATACACACGTTTTGCTCGGTTTATAGATAACTCTCTCTTTTTGGTTTGCCTATCTATAGCTTCTTTTTGAAAATAAGGGGTACAACAAACATGACCTTGAATTTCAATGCATATTTTTGGATAGCGCTTTAAAAGCAATACTATTTTGTCTAATTCTTTTTTTGAAGCAAAAGTTAAACTGCTACTTCCCTTTTCAAATAAAACATTTTCTAAATAAATTCGGTCGCCCTCAACCGCATCTTTTCTGATGGTTTTGTAGATACCAGGAATGTTTAATTCTTCTATAACTAACGGTTTAAAATTTAAAACTACGTCTACACGGCGGTTTTTTGAACGTGCTTCAGGTACGTTTTCTTCTAAATCTTCATCAATCATTACTTTTCCTTTTCCTTCGATTGTGACAATTATTTTTAGTTTAATTCCCTTTTTAATCAGCATGTCTTTTACTCCATTAGCTCTTTTTTGGGATAATTTGTAATTATAGTCTACTTTTCCAATATCATCACAATAGCCATATATTGAAATGCTTTCTAATCGTGTGGTGTCAATTAATTTTAAAAAAGCAACTACAGCTTCTGATTGAAGAGGTTTTAATTCAGAAACATCCGTGTCAAAATAAATAGAATGTACCGTTTCTTCTTGTCCATGAACTAAAAATATAATGAATAGAGAAAAAAAAGTAACAAGCTTTTTCATGATTAACGTTTACTTTTTTAGAATTTTATTATATTCAGAAGGCGTGTTAAGAAGTTGAACAGCTTTTGATACATCACTATAATTACTAGAAATATAGTCGTAGAAAGCATTTCTGTACCCATAACGCAATAACAACTCTTGATATAATAAGCGCTTTATTTCTTCTTTTTGTTTATCCAATTCTTTGTCTTTAGAACGATCAATAGCTAATTCTAATTGTTTAACTTCAGTAGAAATTTCATTATCAATTTTTTCTTTTTTTGCAGCTTCCAAAAGTGATTTTAAAGACTTTTCGGTGTTAGTGTTGATTTCGATTTTTTCTTTCTTTAAAAAGGTTTTAAATTCGTTGAAATCAGCATCTGTGATTGCGTTTGGTTTTTTTGTATTTGTATTTTTATAATATAATTGAGTGGCAAAATTAAAAACTGCTTCAGTTTCACTTATGTTTCTAACAATAGTACTTAATTTCATGTCTATAATTTCTATATCAGGCATGACACCTCCACCGTCATATACTGTTCTTCCTTTTTTAGTTTTAAAAGCATTGTATTCTTTTTCAGATGTTTTGATTGGTTTTCCATTCTCATCTTTTTTACTGTAATCCGTTGCTTGAATACATCTTCCAGAAGGGGTGTAGTACTTAGAAATTGTTACTTTTACTTGAGTTCCATAAGCTAAATTGAAAGGGCGTTGAACTAATCCTTTTCCAAAACTTCTATTTCCAACAATCACTGCACGGTCTAAATCCTGTAATGCACCAGAAACAATTTCTGATGCTGAAGCACTTCGGTCGTTCACAATTACAGCTAATGGAATTTCTGTATCAATGGGTTCGTTTCTTGTTTTATAAGTGTGATTATGTACCGAATTTTTAGATTTAGTTGTAACAATTATTTCATCTTTTGGTACAAATAAATTACAAATATTTACAGCCTCATGTAATAATCCCCCTGGATTGTCTCTTAAATCTAAAATGATTTTAGTTGCTCCTTGTTCTTTTAGTTTTAATAAGGCTTCTTTGGTTTCAGCAGAAGCTTTTTCATTGAATTTTGAAAGTACTATATATCCAGTCTGATTGGGTAACAATTTGTAATAAGGCACTGCTTTAATTTCAACTTCATCTAAGACAATTTGTCCTTTTTTCTGAACGCCTTGTCTACTATAAATAATGTCTATTTTTGTGTTTTTAGCTCCTTTTAATAAAGCTGAAGCATCTTCTTTAAAATCTTTTAGATTTACATCTCCAATTTGAGTAATAACGTCTCCTGCTTTAAAACCCGCTTTATCTGCAGGCATGTTTTCATAAACCTCTCGAATAATTAATTGACCGTCACGACGAGTAATTAGCGCTCCAATTCCTGTATATTCACCAGTGTTATTGATTTTATATTTTAAAACATCTTGTTCATTAAAAAAAACGGTGTAAGGATCTAATTCCTTTAACATGTTTTTTATAGCTACATCCATAATATTACCAGGATTGGTTTCATCCACATAATTTTGGTTCACAATTTTAAACATGGAGGTGAAAATTTCGATTTGTTTGGCTAGTTCAAAAAAATCATTTTGAAAGCTCATCCCCACAAACAGGAAACCTGACAATACTGTCGGAATCACAATTTTCTTTTTTAACGAAAATTTCATGAATAATTGATTTAATTAATTTTACGAAAGTAATTAAAATCTACAAAAAGTAAACCAAAAACATAATTTTACTTGTTTTTTGTTTGGAATTTTTCAAATAATTGAATGGTTTTTTCTTCAATCTCCTGATAAGATATGCGGTCTTTGGTTTGGTAAAAAAACATAAAAGCGTGAGGTTGATCTAATTTTTCAATTAAAATAGATTTGTGTATACGGTAGCATTCTCTTAAAACACGTTTAAAATAGTTTCGATCTACCGCTTTTTTAAAATATTTTTTAGAAACAGAAACTCCCATTTGTATATGATCTAGTTCGGAATTTATGTTTTTTAGAAAAGTATAATTTTCTTCAGAAATAGGAACATATACTAAACGTAATGGGTATTTAGAAACCGATTGACCTTCGGAAAACAAAGTGTCAATGATTTTTTTGCTTTTTAATTTTTCGTGTTTAGGATAAGTGAATTTCATAATTGCAAAGATAGGAATTCAAGTGGTTTTTTCCACTGACTGTTTTTTTCTATGCAATATCTTCTTAAGCCTTGTGTTTTCAGTCAAAGAAACAATGATTGTTTTGATTTAACTTGTGATTTATTCTACTTTTTTAAAATATATCCGAAAAAAAAATGAATTTTAAAAATGTTAAAAAATGTTAAATAATTACACATTAACCAAATTTTAAGATTATAAAGGTTTTGTTTTTGATAATTTTGCACCCTAAATTAATTTTTTTAAAAAAATATTTAAAAAATAAACAAATTTGCTATGAGTTTTAAAAAAGGTTTTTTTAATTGTTTTAGTCGTTATTTATATTTTTTTTACATTTTAGGATTGCTTTTTTTTCCTCTAAACCGTCTCTGGTCGCAGTATCAAGGTGTGGGTGTTTTTACAAAAATTAATTCTATAAATGAACTAACGGATGGCTATTATGTGATTACTAATAGTGATGATGAGTTAGCAATGAATGAAAGTAATACTAATGGAATTAATGAGGTTACAACAGTTTCATCTAGTATTGGTGTAATTACTAATCCTCCTTCAACTATTGTTTGGCGAATTCAAACTGATGGATCAGGAAGAGTAATTTACAACATGTCATCTATGAAGTATGTTTCATATTCTGGTTTTCAAAATAATATTGATGCGGTTTCTACTGTTGCTAATGATGCTGTAAGATGGTCTTTCTCTTATTCTAGTAGAGGATTTGTTGTGAAGAATTTGAATTCTTCTAATAGACAATTAAAATATCAAGCAAACAATAATAATTTTGCTTGTTATAATACAGGTAATGTTCAGAATTTACATTTATTTAAAATAGCTCCTATCGCAATTAATGCAACGGGAGTAAATTCGTCTAATTTCACAGCTAATTGGAATGCGATATTGGGGGCTACAAGTTATTTTTTAGATGTTAGTACAACTCCTTTTACAGATATTGATATTGTTGGTTGGACTTTTCCTGCCTCTGGAACAATAACAGCACCAGATATTACTTCTACTAATAATTCAAACAATGCATTAAGTGTTGTTGGGGCAGGACCAATTTCTTCAATTTTTGGAAGTACTACTTATGCACCTTCAGCTTCTCAATGGGAAGGTGGAGCAAATACAAAGTATTGGTTAATAAATGCAAATACATTAGGTCATTCTAATTTAAGATTGACTGCAATTCAGAAATCTGTTCCAAATGGCCCAAAAGATTTTAAAATCCAATACAGAATTGGTCAAAATGGAGTTTGGATGAATGTTCCACTTGGCGATCTTGAAGTGTCAAATAATTATTATGCTGGGGTTACTGATGTGGTTCTACCTTCCGAGTGTAACAATCAACCTTTGCTTTATATTCGATGGTTAATGACTTCAAATACTTCTGTTAATGGTCAACAGGTATCAAATGGGAGTTATAGTAGTATTGATAACATAGCATTAAAGTCTGAAAACACACCTAATTATGTTGCAGGGTACAATAATTTATCTGTAGGTAATGTGACTTCATATGTTATAACAGGTTTGAATGAGATGACTAGTTATTACTACAGAGTTAGAGTTAAGTATAGCACTTCTGTTTCGTTAAGTAGTAACACAATTGTAGTTAAAACATATAAAGATATCAATAAAGCAGATTTTAGAAGTAGAGTTAGTGGAAATTATTCAGTGCCTTCTACTTGGGAATATGATACAGGAAACAGTGAGTCTGGTTGGTTGGTTGCAACTCAATTACCTGGAATAAATAATAACGTAATTATAAATTCTACACATACTGTTACTTTAACGCAGAACATTTTAATTTCGGCTGGGAAATCATTGACTGTAAAAGGCACTTTATTAACCTTAAATTATTCTATTTCAGGAGCTGGTTCTTTAGTTGTTGCTTCTTCAGCTACTGTAGCTTCTAGTAATACCAATACAGTAGACGCTTTCGCTGCAACTATAGCTGTGACAGGCGGTGTTGATTTTCAGTCGGGATCTACTTTTGAGTTAAATGCTATTGTGCCACAATATTTAGGTGCTCGAACATTTACTAGATTGAAAATAAATAACAAATCAGGAGTTAAAGCAAAAGGTAATATTACTGTTAAAGAACAGTTGTATTTAATTAAAAATCCTGATGAAACAAATGGAGCATTAGATATGATTATCAGTTATGGTTCATATGCTACTAATCGTTATGGAGATAATTCAAATGGTGATTTTAGAAATAGTTTAGCTCCTTTTAACGATTTAAATTCATATATATTAACAATGGAGCCACAAGCTATAACTGTAGGTCCAGGCGATGTAACAGGTAAAATTAGGAGAACATCAATAGTAGATAATACTGTTTACACTTTTGGTAACGTAAATACTCAGTTGCGTTTTACTTCTGTTTCGGGAAGTGCGTTGCCAACCCAAATTACAGTAGTAGCTACTAGAGGTGCACATGGAACACATATTGATAATATAGGTAATGTTCAAATTAATGATTATACAGCTAATAGAAATACAGTTAAAAGATTATATCAAATTTTACATGTAGGTGGTAGTTCTGCAACCAGATTTACACTAAGAATGGCTTATGAAGATTCAGAGTTAAATGGAAATGTTGAGGATAAATTAGTAACATGGGATCATCATATTCCATATGGAGGAAGAACACCTCACGAGCATGGAAAAACTAGTTATAGCCCAACAGAGAATTGGGTTGAATTAAGTAATCACTCTGTTTCTTATCTCGCTGTAGAAGGGGATACCACTTTTACTAAATATTGGATGATTTCCAATAAAGAATCTGTATCTGACTATGTTTGGTTAGGAGCTGTAAATTCAAATTGGAATATTTTGAGTAATTGGTCTGGAGGAAAAATACCAGATAATACATCAAATGTATTAATTCCTGATGCAATTTCAACCAATAATGATCCATTGTTAACTGCCACTAGCGGATATGGGATTTCAGGAGGAATTGAAGTTGTACAGGGAGAAGTTAAAATACGAAGTTTAGAAATTGCAACTGGAGGGGTATTGAATGTTCAAACGGGTGATAATGTTAAAATGACTATTTATGGCGGACCAAATACTGACGGTGGAGGAATTAACTATGGAAGTTGGGACAATAAAGGAACATTTAATCCAGGTAATAGCGAAGTTATTTTTGATTATGATTCATCTGCTTCTGAGTCAACAATTTCTGGTTCTACTCAGTTTTATAACCTTTCTATAGCAGCAGGAAAAAAATTAACAATTCAATCTGATACAGAAGTTAAATTATTCAACAAAATAACTAATAATGGTGTTTTGGATGCCTCAAGTCTTCAAAATACTTTTACATATAATGGAAATGTTTCTCAAACTGTTTTACCTATAAAATATCACAATTTAACTATATCGAATAGTTTTGGTGTAATTTTGGGTGGAAATGTCACGGTTTTCAACAGCTTGTCTTTGTTTGATAAAATAATAAATACTTCCAATTATAAAATGACCATTGGGGCAACAGGTAGTGTTAGTAGAACATCAGGATATGTGAAGGGAACTTTAGAGAAAACATTGACAACTTCTAATCCTTATGTTTTTGAGATAGGATCAGATGTATATTCACCAGTTACAATTACTCCAAATGAAATTAATGGACAGGTTTTAGTATCAGCAAAAGCAAATTTAGGTAATTCAGTTCCTGAAAGTATTTTAAATCCAATAGCAAAAGCAAATACTTTTTGGTTATTGTCAAAATCAGGTACGGGAACAATTAAAAGTTATACAGCGAGTTTTAACTTAGCTAATACCACAAATACAGGTTTATTAAGTAATTACAAGATTGCTCACAATAATTTATCGAATTGGACGGTATTGCCAACAACTATTTCGGGTTCTCAGTTTACCACATCATTGGTATTTGATTTTGGAATTTTTGATCTTGGTCAAACAAAGAAAACGATTTGGAATGGGGTAAATTGGAATCCAAGCACTCCTAATTTATATATAGATGCTATTATTGATGGACCTTACTCAACCGCTCAAAATGGAGGGTTTGAAGCTAATTCTGTTATTGTTAACCCGAGTAAAACATTAATTTTAGCACCTAATACATCATTAACAGTTGCAAATGAAATAGTTAACAATAGTAGTAATGATGCTGTTATTGTTGAAAATAATGCACATCTTATTCAGTTAAACGATGTAATTAATTCAGGAGCTGTTACAATTAAACGAAGTTCTTCACCTATGATTCGTTTGGATTATACATTTTGGTCAAGTCCAGTTTTGGGTCAAAATTTGTTTGCTTTTTCTCCATTTACCTTGACTAATCGTTTTTATCTTTTTGATTCACAGACAAATTATTATACAACAACAGGGTTAAATTCTGCTTCAAATTTTAATCCAGCTATTGCTTATGTTGTACGAGCACCAAACAATCATCCAACAACTCCAACTTCTTGGATGGGAGTTTTTAAAGGTATTCCCAATAACGGAAAATATGTTTTGCCACTTAATACAAACGGTAAAAGAATTAATGGTATAGGGAATCCATATCCATCGCCTATAGATGCTGCTAAATTTATTAGAGAAAATAAAGATATTGATGGAACTCTTTATTTCTTTGCTCATACAGGAACGGGTAATTCAGCAGGACAATTTGCTAGTTGGAATTTATCTGGTGGTGTAGCTGCTTCAACACAAACAACCGGAGCTGGAACAACAGAAGCGCCAAACGGAATTATTCAAATAGGACAAGGGTTTTTAGTAAGATCTAATCCATTAGGGGGAACAGTTGTTTTTACTAATAACCAGCGTACAATTAATTATCAGAACCAATTTTTTAGAACTACTTCACAAGTTTCCAATGCGTTAAGTGAGGAGCGTCATAGAATTTGGTTAAATTTAATTACACTTCAATCTGGTTCTTCAACGAATGTTTTTGAAAATCAAATGTTGGTTGGTTATGTTTCTGGAGCAACTAATGGAATAGATAGAGGTTATGACGGTTTAGCTTATGATTCTTCTGGAACTCAACTGGCTACTAAAATGGATAATAATAATTTTATTATTCAAGGTCGTGGTTTACCTTTTGATATCAATGATTTTGTGCCATTAGCATTTAAGGCTTCTACTACTGGAACATTTCAGATTAGTTTAGCTAATGTAGATGGTTTGTTTGAGTCCAATACTCAAAACATTTATTTAAAAGACTTTGAAACAGGAATAACTCACAACTTAAAGTCTTCTCCGTATGTTTTTTCAGCTAATGAAGGCATACACGATCAGCGTTTTCAACTAGTGTTTACTGAGAATTCTTTAGGAATAGATTCTTCAAATGTTTTAGAGAATGGAATAAAAGTTTACATTGAAAATAATAAACTTAATATTAGTTCTTCTCAAAATACATTAAAAGAAGTTTTCATTTATGACTTTTCTGGACGATTACTATTTAAAAAATTATTGTTGAACACTTCTAATTTACAAATTGATTCTTTAGCTAAAAGTAAAGAGTTAATAATAATAAAGATTAAATCTAATACGGATGTTGTTACTATTAAAAAATTCATTTTTTAGTAGTAACTATTCACAAATTTTTGCTATGAAAATTATTAAAAAAAGTTTATTGATTTGGTTTATATTGTTTTTAGCCACAAATCAAGCGCATGCTTTCTATGAAGACCCTGCTCCGGCACCTCCTTCAGATGATGACCCTTTTGATGGCGCATTTATACCGCAACCAGCTCCAGAATTTGATCAGAAGCCAACAGTTCCAATTGATTCTGGCGTGGCTTTTTTAGGAGCTACAGGAGTATTATATATGTTTTATAAATTGAGATCTGTATCTAAACGTTCTTCTTAATTTAACTTAAATTAGGCTAATTTAAGAATGCATAAAGTTTTTCAACTAAAAAAAAAACCCTAAAAATTAATTTTTAGGGTTTTACATTTTTTATTTTCTTTTATATAAAGGTACTGC
>CAYNNB010000009.1:43614-49683 GCA_964398425.1 uncultured Flavobacterium sp. | reverse complement strand
TTATTCTTTATTTTTTGTATCAATAATAATAGTTACAGGTCCGTCGTTGATTAAAGCGACTTTCATATCGGCTCCAAATTGACCAGTCTGTATTTTTTTCCCTAATTCAATTTCCATTTGATGAACAAAAGCTTCATACAAAGGAATGGCAATATCAGGTCTTGCTGCTTTAATATAGCTGGGCCTATTGCCTTTTTTAGTAAGTGCGTGTAAAGTAAACTGACTCACAATAAGCACTTCACCCTTAATGTCTTTAACCGATAAATTCATTACTTGATTTTCATCGCCAAAAATTCTTAATTTGGCTATTTTAGAAGCAATCCAATCAATATCTTCTTTATTATCAGTATCTTCAATACCAACTAAAACTAATAAACCATTTTCAATTTGTGCAACAATTTCATTATTTATTGTAACAGAAGATTCTAAAACTCTTTGTAAAACTACCTTCATTTAAAATAATACTTTTATAAAATTGTAGAGATTCTGAAATGAATTCAGAATGACAAACTTTGACTTAAAACTGTAATCTAGCTCTTTCTTGTTTCATCACTAGCTTTTCGATCGGCATCATAAATATCATTTCGATACGTTTCTTCATCTCCTTCCAAAATTTTTAGATAGCTGTTGTATCTTGACCAAGCTATTTTGTCTTCTTCTAAAGCTTTTTTAACTGCACAATTTGGTTCTTCTTTATGTAAACAATTATTGAATTTACATTGGTCTTTTAAAGCAAAAAATTCGGGGAAATAATCTCCAATTTCTTGTTTCTCCATATCTACTACGCCAAAACCACGAATTCCTGGAGTATCAATAATTTTTGCTCCATAAGATAAGTCAAACATTTCTGCAAAAGTTGTGGTATGTTGACCTTGACTATGTGAATCGGATATTTCTTTTGTTTTTAAATTTAATCCCGGTTCTAATGCGTTAACCAAAGTAGATTTTCCAACCCCTGAATGTCCAGAAAACATACACACTTTATCTTTCATCACTTCTTTTAATTCCGCAATTCCTTTACCCGTTGCAGCTGAAACACGCAAACATTGATAACCTATTTGAGAATATATATATTGCAAATACAATTGTTCGTCTTCTATTTCTTCAGTAAAGGTGTCAATTTTATTAAAAAGCAAAACAGCTTCAATTCCATAAGCTTCAGCAGTTACAAGAAAACGATCAATAAAACTGGTTGTAGTAACTGGATTATGAATAGTGACTATTAAAAAAACGACATCAATATTTGAAGCAATTATATGTGTTTGCTTAGACAAATTCACTGATTTTCGAACGATGTAATTTTTTCGATCATGAATCGTATGAATTTGACCAATAATTTCATCAGTAGTGTTGTCTAACTCGAAGTCAACTATATCCCCTACAGCAATAGGATTGGTACTTTTAATTCCTTTCATTCGGAATTTACCTTTAATTCTGCATTCCACAAAATCACCTGCGTCTGATTTTACTGTATACCAACTACCTGTAGATTTATAAACGGTTCCTGTCATGAAACAAAGATAATAACTTCCAATGATATTAACTATAAAGGAACTCTGTTTGAGTTCCTTTTCAATATTTT
Source organism: uncultured Flavobacterium sp. (assembly GCA_964398425.1). GTDB lineage: Bacteria > Bacteroidota > Bacteroidia > Flavobacteriales > Flavobacteriaceae > Flavobacterium. Next base: position 48,101 of record CAYNNB010000009.1, on the reverse strand, counting down.
AGTCTTCTAATACCATTCTTCCTAGTTTATCTTTTTTCTTTCTAGAAGCATAAATGATATATTCTTTATCTGATTTTCTATAATAAACGGCAGGTCTTAAAACCAACTCGTTTTTAATAGCTTCCTCTGGATCTTTTCTCGTTATACTGCCATTATTATCAAAAATAAATAACGAAGGTACAGCATTATTGTAGTTACCTAATGACTTAATTTCCTCAATGTTTGTAATTCCTTTGTTTTTTACATTATCATTGAACAAAATATTCAATTGATTATTTCTGTAAATAGGAATTGCACCTAAATATTCAGGTCCTTTTCCTAATTCTACTAGAGGAATTTGCATAGCCACACCTACTGCAAAATTACCATTCCCTCCTATAGCTCCAAAAGCAAAAGACATGGTAGTAATAGCAGCAGATTGCTCTTTTGGCAAAACATTACTCCATTCTAAGCTACCATCTGGTTTTAAACAAGTAACAATAATTTCATTTTTTGTGTAAGTAACAGGTGTAAAAGCTAAAGGTCCAATACCTGAACTATTTCCCACATATACTGTTTGAAATTCAGACAAAACAATTAATCCTCCATCATTTTTTTCTACAATAGAGTGAATAGCATATAATGGTTTTACTTCTTTTCCCTTTTTAGCTCTTCTTTCTCCAATTAATTTTACTTTAGTTTGGTAATCAAATTCATTAAATTTCACTTCATCATATGTGTTGTCTGAAAGATTAATTGTTGCATTATATACACCTTTCAAATCAAAATTCGCTTTTCCATTCTCTTTAACACTTGAATAAAAACCAACAATTTTCAAAGTATTTTTAGCAGTTGCTAACATTTTACAATTTATTATTTCTCTTCCTGAAATATTGATATTGATTATTTCTTTTTTATATCCACTTTTCTGTTTAAAAGTATGTATTTCAAATTTTTCAATTTGCTCTTTTTTCTTTGAATCTCTATAACTTTCATTGACTACGAGAAATACATCATCTAGAAAATTCAATTCAAAATCTGCAATTTTAAATTCATAATCTTTTTTACTATCATCAAACTTTACTTTTTCTGTATTAGAAAATAAAGGGTATAATTTATCATCAAAAAGCTTTACTTCATATTTAACAGCATTTTCTTTGGAAAAAAGAGCTGTATGCATGACTAACAATGCCCCTTCGTCAGGAGATTGTTTGAAATAAAACACACCTTTATCTGATTTTTTGGCTACTTCTGAATTAAATAAAACAATTGTTTGTTTTGACAAGATACCATCTTCAGAAATTTGATTGGCGACTAAATTAAACGTTTTGTCTTTTTTATTATATACACTGCCAATAGCATATAAATTACTATTTAATAAAAATATTTCTTCAAAATCAATTTCTTTGTCCAAAACTTCAGGAATTACAATCAACTTCGAATTAAGTAATTTCATGGAAGTTGACTCAAAAATTTTTATAAAAAAATCATTCTTACCTTTAATTGCTAGTGCATAAATCTTATCATTTACTTCTCCAATAATTTTTACAATTTTTTGATTATCATCAGGTAATTCTTCACCATATGTCAGTGAAACCTTTTCAATTTTATTTTGTGCCTCAATTAAATTTAAACTTAGTAAAAAAACAAATAGATACTTTAAAAGATTTTTCATAATATATTATAGATTAACAAATGGCAATATTACAGAAAAATATTAATTTTTAAAGACTTTTTCCTGATGGCTTATACTTTCTTGATGAATGGCTTTAAATAATTTAAGAATAAACTCTTCACTCAATCCTTTTTCTTCACCATCTAAAATCATTCTGCCCAATACCTCATTCCACCTATTACTTTGTAAAACCGCAACATTACGCTCCTTTTTTAATCTACCTATAGCATCTGCAATTTTCATTCTTTTAGCTAAAACATTAATTAATTTGGCATCTAATTCATCTATTTGAGTTCGTAATCCTGCTAATTTCTGATTGTAATCATCTGCGTCATCCGACTCTTTTCGAACTTTCAAGTCAACAAATAATTGTTTAAGTGTACTAGGTGTAATTTGCTGAGCCGCATCACTCCAAGCTTTATCTGGATTGCAATGTGTTTCAATAATCAACCCATCATAATTTAAATCCAAAGCCTGCTGTGAAACTTCCTGAATCATATCTCTTCTACCAGTAATATGAGATGGATCGCAAATTAATGGCAAATCTGGAAATTTACTTTGTAATTCTATGGCAATTTGCCATTCGGGATTGTTTCTATATTTTGTTTTTTCATAGGTCGAAAAACCTCTATGGATAACCCCTAATTTCTTTATCCCAGCATTATATAAACGTTCTAACCCACCTAACCATAAGGATAAATCAGGATTCACTGGATTTTTAAGCAAAACTATTTTATTTGTATTTTGAAGTGCATCTGCAATTTCTTGTACAGCAAATGGATTCACAGCTGTTCTTGCTCCTATCCACAATACATCGATATCATAAGTTAAAGCTAATTTAACATGTTGTGCATTAGCTACCTCAACCGCCATTAATAAACCTGTTTCTTCTTTTGCTTTTTGCAACCAATTCAACCCAATTTCACCCACACCTTCAAATCCACCAGGACGTGTTCTAGGTTTCCAAATTCCAGCTCTAAATATACTTACATCAGAATTTTTTAATTCTCTTGCAATTTCCAATACTTGATCTTCTGTTTCTGCACTACATGGTCCAGCAATCACAAGTGGATGAGATAACTTAAAATCATCTAACCAAGTTCTTAATTCCTTACTATTTTTCATAGTTCATTTATAATGATGTAAAATTAAAACTTATTTTTCTTTTTATTATTTTTTTTATTAAGGCAAATAAAAATCCTGACCTAGAAATTAACTACATCAGGATTCAAAACCATACTCATTTTTTCATATTTATTATTATGAAAAAATGTCATCAAAAAAAAGACCGAACAGTTACATTTTCAAATAATTATGTAGTTCCAACATTTTTTGCTCGTTTTGAAATATTCCTCCATAGTAACTGGTTACCGTAGCCGAACTTTCATCTTTAATACCTCGAGAAGACACACACAAGTGTTTTGCATCGACAATTACGGCAATGTCTTCCGTTTCTAAAATTTGTTGCAATTCTAGACCAATTTGCATTGTAAGACGTTCTTGAACCTGTGGTCGTTGAGCAAAATATTGCACAATTCGATTTATTTTTGAAAGCCCAATTACTTTTCCTTTTGAAATATACGCCACATGTATTTTACCAAAAATAGGGACAAAATGATGTTCGCAATTAGAATAGAACGTAATATTCTTCTCTACAAGCATTTGGTTGTATTGGTATTTATTTTCAAAAAGAGCCACTTGAGGTTTGTTCGCTGGATTCAAGCCACAAAAAATCTCATCGATATACATTTTGGCCACACGTTGTGGAGTCCCTTTTAAGGAATCATCTGTTAAATCGAGTCCTAAAACTTCCATTATTTCCTTAAAATGAAAGGCGATTTTATCTTTTTTCTCTTCATCAGACAAGAGAAAAGCATCCGCTTTCATAGGAGTTTCTACAGATGTAAATAAATGATTATCTCCTATTTCATCAATAGAAAATGAGACTAATTTTGATGTATCAACAGTTGGGTTCTTTGTCATATCTATTTTTTTAATTGCTGATTGAAATCAGTCCGTTATCTTGAATAAATATTTGTCCGGTTATACCATTTGAAGAATCATTTAGTAAAAATGCAACCGTTTTGGCTACATCTTCAGGTTGTAAAATCCGTTTTAATGGATGTTTTGCTACCATATTTTCTTTTACAGTTTCATTTCTTAGGATTCCGGCTGCAAGAGGTGTATCAACAATGGAAGGAGCAATAGCATTTACTCGTATTTTAGGCGCCAATTCTGCAGCCAAACTCTTTACCAATCCTTCCACAGCTCCTTTAGCCGCTCCAATACTGGCGTGAAAAGGCATACCGCGTTGTGCTGCTACGGAACTAAACAAAACCACACTACCTTGATTGGAAAGTTTTAATTGAGGTAAATAATGTTGCACCACTTTAACAGCCCCCATTACATTCACTTGCCAATCATTTGCAAAATCATCCATAGTAAGTCGATGAAACGGCTTTAAGTTAATTGTCCCTACTCCATATACAATACCGTCAATAGCATCTATAGTTGGTAATTCGTCTGTTAGCACATTCAAAGCAAAATGAGTTCCGTTAAACGAAAAATCGGGCGTCGTTCTTGAAAGAATAAAACAAAAATCACCCTGAGCAGAAAGTTGTTGCACCACCGCTTTGGTGATTCCTTTACTTCCCCCAATAATTAAAAATTTTTTCATAGCATTTTATCTTTTTGATATTTTATTTCCTGTGATTTGTCTTTGTAAAGCACATTTAAAGCGATTAATTTCGGGGTTTCGCTTGAGTGCATGTTTTTGACTAACCCCCGAATTGACTCTTTTTCGCCAAAGATTAAAAGACGATCGTTTCAATTC
>CAYNNB010000009.1:41428-43514 GCA_964398425.1 uncultured Flavobacterium sp. | reverse complement strand
TAACCCCCGAATTGACTCTTTTTCGCCAAAGATTAAAAGACGATCGTTTCAATTCTTTTCGCATGATTTGAATGACTTCTTTTTCGGCAATACCAAATTGGTACTCAATAGCCTCAAAAGGAGTTCGGTCTTCCCATGCCATTTCTATAATTCGATCTATTTCAGTTTCTGAAAATGCAGCATCCTGTCTTAATGCTATAATTTTTGTTCCACTCATTACACTCTATAGGTTTCTTTTTTCAATTAAAAAATGTGCTCGTTCATTAATTTTACTCAATTCTTGTTGGTCCATTTTATTCATCAAAGCATACATCATTTTCATACGTTGATTGGATTCAAATTTGGATTTATTTTTATCTAAAAAATGCCAGTACAGACTATTAAACGGGCAACTATTTTCTTCCGCTTTGGTTTTTTTATCAAAGGAACAAGACGTACAATAATTACTCATTTTATCGATATAGTTAGCCGAAGAAATGTAGGGTTTTGTCGCCACAATACCTCCATCAGCAAACTGACTCATTCCTCTAGTATTAGGCAATTGCACCCATTCTATAGCATCTACATACACACCCAAATACCAAGCATCTACTTCATCTGGATGGGATTCCATTAAAAGTGCAAAGTTCCCTAAAACCATTAATCTTTGAATGTGATGGGCATAAGCATGATCTAACGAATTTTGCGCACAAGTAGCTACACATTTCATTCTCGATTTGCCAGTCCAGAAAACTTCGGGCAATGTGCACTTATGCTCTAAAAAGTTACTAGATTTAACTTCATTATACTTATTCCAATACACCATTCTTACGTATTCTCTCCAACCTAAAATTTGCCGAATAAATCCTTCCACTTGTGCCAAACCTACCTTATCTTGATTAGTTCCGTAATAATCTTCTACTTTTTGCACCACTTCTTTGGGACTCAACATTTTTACATTCATTGCAAAGGACAAATTAGAATGAAACAACCATACCTCATCAGTATGCATGGCGTCTTGATACGTTCCAAAATGAGGCAATAAATGTGTTATAAAATAGTCTAATTGCAACAAGGCTTGTTCTCTTGACTTGGGATAGTTCGAAATAGAAGTAAATTTCCCAAAGGTTTCAATATTCATAGCCTTTAAATCCTCAACTACATCTGAAACATCATTATTGAAATGAACTACATTAGGAATAGGAACTTGATTTTTCCATTTATTTCTATTTTCTGCATCAAAATTCCATTTTCCTCCCAACGGTTTATCGTTAATTACTAGAACTTGGTATTTTTTTCTCAAATGGCGGTAAAAATTTTCAAGTAAATAGTACTTTTTTTCTTTACCCAATTCTGCAATTTCAGATAAACTACAGAAAAAATGTTCTGTTTCAAAAGCCTTAACATCTAAAGAAAATAACGATTTAAAATTTTTAAACACTTGGTATAATCGATATTCATCGGGCAATTGATAATGTATCGCCGTTATTGAAAAGGATTCGATTAACATTTTAATATTCTCTTCAAATGATTGCTTGTTAAGTGCATCATTAATTTTTATATAATATACCTGACAACCTTTTGAATTTAAATTTTCTGCAAAATTTCGCATAGCAGAAAAAAAAGCAATAATCTTTTGCTGGTGCTGTTTTACATAATTTGTTTCAGATTTAATTTCCATCATTACATACAAGTAATTCGATTGATCTTGTTCCTGAAACCAAGAATGGGCATCATTCAATTGATCCCCTAAAAGCAAGCGCAAAATCATAATTCTACTGCTTTTTTAGTTAACCAAAGATTGCGAAAAACATGAAAATTATCGTAGTTTTTAGCTTGTAATTCTATATTAAACTTTCGGTCTCGTGGATCATTTCCAACACCTGCTAAGTAATTCCAGTTACCATAATTGGAATGAACATCATAATCTATCAAAAAAGCTTCAAAATAACTCGCCCCAATTCGCCAATCTTGCTCCATTTCTTTTGCAAAATAACTAGCGACATTTTGTCTACCGCGATTACTCATCCAACCCGTATTTTTTAACTCCAGCATATTCGCGTTGATAAAATCATAACGGGTATTCCCATTGATCCAATCAGCAATT
>CAYNNB010000009.1:33206-41328 GCA_964398425.1 uncultured Flavobacterium sp. | reverse complement strand
CATATTCGCGTTGATAAAATCATAACGGGTATTCCCATTGATCCAATCAGCAATTACTTTTTCATTTCTTTTCCAATTATAATTTCGGTTTAAAATCCCTGAAAGTTGAAACAAATGATTTCCGTATTTAATACTAACACATTTAAAAAAGTCGCGCCACAACAATTCGAATAAGACCCAATAAGTCGAATCATTCTCAAGCACTTCTTGTTCAAACTTTCTTACTTCATGGTATACCGATCGAACCGAAAGCGATCCATTCGCCAACCACGGAGCCAATTTGGTACTGTACTGAATACCCACCAATTCATTCCTTGTTTCCTTATAGGTTGTAATTTGTTGGTGTTCCCAAATGTATTTTTTCAAATGTTGTAACGCCTCAGATTCACCGCCTTTGCAAGGAAAAGCCGAACGTTCATCTACCTGTAAAGAAGAATACCCCAATTCTTCAATAGAAGGTACAGCAGAAGAAAAGGGTAAATCTATTTTTTTAAACAAATAATTTGCCTTAGGAATCACTTCATTAACAGCCCATTTTTGTTCTACTTTCTTGCGATAGGACGTAAAAACAATGGGTAAATCGTTTAGGGAAAAAGGCAATTGAGCAGGTTCAATTAAAAATTGGTCGTAATCCATTTTGCAGCTAACGTTGGGGAAAGCAGTTCTGACTTTATTTTCAACCTCAACTTCTTCTTGAGTCCATTCTTTTTGTGTAATGATAGTATCAAATGGAAAACTTGAATAAATTTCTTCAAAAGCCTGTACCGCCTGACATTGAAAAAAATAAAAAGAAATATTATTTTTAGACAACTGTTGTTGTAAGTCTCGCAACGTTTCTACTAAAAATTGAGCCCGAAAGACTTCCATTTTTTTCCAGCCAAAAAAAGTAGGTTTTAACCATTCTGGTTCCAAACAATAGACTGCAATAACCTCATCCTCTTTTTGAATATGATTCCAAAAAGCAGCATCGTGAGTACGCAAATTAGTTCTAAACCAAATGATTTTTTTACTTCCTTTTTCTACAAGCATCGCTACAATATTTTACTTCATCCCAATTTTTTTCCCATTTCTTTCTCCATGAAAATAGTTTTTCACAAGAGGCACAAATTTTACTTGGTAAATAAGACTTATTTCCTTTATGATAAATATTTTTCAAAGTCGTTGATTTTTATTTGAGCTTTGATATCAAACATTAAATTATACAAGCCAAAAAACGTTCGATTCACATAAATAAAATGCTTAGAACCTCGATTTCCGTTCATTTTACGCAATTGCTTGTCATTTGCAAATTTTTCACTTAGCGCTGCTATTTTTCCAAAAAATTCAGGATTGGCAAAATCAAATTCAGGTTTGTGAATTGGCTCTGTAAAAACCGTTAACAATTCATGAAACATTGCGGTAAAAAATTCAATTTCTTTAGAACTATCCGTTGGTTTTAAAATTTCTAATTCAACTAATTTCTCCTTGAAATAGTCTACATTTGCCAAAGCACTTGGTGTAGAAACTTCAAAATAAGGTTTATAAAATGAATCTGGAATTTGTTTCATACAACCAAAATCAATTGCAATTAAATTGGCTTGATCATCGACTAAAAAATTACCTGGATGCGGGTCAGCATGAAACTTTTTTAATTGATGAATTTGAAACATATAAAAATTCCAAAGTGTTTGACCAAGTTTGTTTCGTTTATCTTGAGAAACTTCAGTTTTGCAAAATTCGGACAAATGAATACCTTTCATCCAATCCATGGTTATGATTTTTTCAGAAGATAATTCAGGATAATAACTTGGAAATTTTAAATTTTCGATCACTTCACATTCTTTTCGTACAGCTTCACTTTGTTTCAATTCCAATTGATAATCTGTTTCTTCTGTTAATTTATCCTCCACTTCTTGAAAATATTCATCTGAAGTACCTTGCAAATTAAACATTCGCACCGCAATAGGCTTAACCAAAGCGATATCTGTACTGATACTTTCTCTTACACCAGGATATTGAATTTTTACCGCTAAGTCTTTACCATATTTTTTGGCTTGATGTACTTGACCAATACTCGCTGCATTAATAGAATCGGGCGCAAATTCATCAAACAATTCTTCTGGATATTTTTTAAAATAATTTTTAAACGTTTTACGAACTAAGGGTGCCGATAAAGGCGGAACAGAAAATTGAGACAACGAGAATTTCTCCACATAAGACTGAGGCAATAAATTTTTCTCCATGCTCAACATCTGAGCCACTTTTAAAGCACTGCCTTTTAATTCTTTTAATCCGTCATAAATATCAGCAGCATTATTCTCATGCAATTTATCCTTTGTTAAATTTGGATTAACCACCTTTTCGCCGTAGTATTTTAAATAATTCCCACCTACTTTAACACCGGTAGTAACTAATTTAGCTACACGTTCCACTTTATTCGTTGGAATAGAATCTATTTTTTTCATCTGTTTAAGTTATATTTTTCAGTGGAAACCTATAGAATCCCCTTTTTTAATAATAGGTTAATAGAATTTATTTGTTGGAATATCATTTTTTTGAATTAAAATTTCCAAATCGTTCTTTCCAAATAAATTTTCCAAAATCGAGAATACTTTCAATTGGAACATTATACACCACATCAAAACTAGCTTTCACAGATTTTTCAATAAACACATCCGTTTTTTCAAAACTAGTAGAAGTATCTTCCATCCAATACTTAAGAATAGACATGAATTGCAACCAAGCCCCTTCATGCACTACTCTATTTTGAATATCTGTTATTTTTTGATTTTCAATTTTATAGGGAGTTTCTAAAACCGTTTTAACATAAGACAAAAACTCTTTTCGAAGTTGCTTTAGCTTCATAAGATTCTTCAACGGCAATTTTTCTTGTTTAAGCAAGTACAAAACAAAACTTCTATTAGCAGTAGCTACTTCAAAAAAAGTAAAATAAAAACAAGACAATTTTTGTGCAGCATCGTAGTTGTCGTAATCAGCTGTTTTATTTAACAATTCCAAAGTATAATGGAACATATCAGAAAAAAACTGTTCTTCTAACGCCTCGAAAGAAGCAAAATATTTGTAGAACTCCGATTCTTCAATGCCATTAATCTTAGCGAACTCATAAACTGAATGCGGCTTGTGACCTTTTAAAAGTACATGATCCATGTAAAAAGACACCACAGCATCTTTATTTATTTCGTTTGTTTTTTTCTTTGCCATAATTTTTATTATTTTTTTGTTTAACAAATTTACAAAATATTTAAACAAAATGAATTATTCTTAACTTTATTTTATCTATACGCTTATAACTTTATTTTATTATTTTTGCTAAAAACACAAATCATGTCAATCGAAGTAAAAAATATTACTAAAGTATACGGAGAACAAAAAGCTTTGGATTCCATTTCATTTTCTGTAAACAAAGGTGAAATTGTTGGATTTTTGGGTCCGAATGGCGCTGGAAAGTCGACTTTAATGAAAATATTGACTACATATTTGACCGCTGATGAAGGAGAAGCATCTGTAAATGGATTTGATGTACTATCCCAATCCAAGCAAGTGCAACAGTCCGTTGGTTACTTACCCGAACACAATCCATTATATTTAGATTTATATGTTAGAGAGTATTTAGAGTTTAATGCTGATTTACATAAAGTTTCAAAATCTAAAATTGAAGAAGTAATTCAATTAACAGGTTTAACCCCAGAAAGTCATAAAAAAATTGGTGAACTCTCTAAAGGGTATAGACAACGTGTGGGATTAGCTACTGCTTTATTACACAATCCAGAAGTGTTAATTTTAGATGAACCAACAACAGGATTAGACCCTAATCAATTAGTTGAAATTAGAGAATTAATTAAAAATATTGGAAAAGATAAAACCGTATTTTTATCCACCCACATCATGCAAGAAGTAGAAGCCATTTGTGATCGCATTATCATTATTAACAAAGGTAAAATTGTTGAAGACAGTTTACTATCTGAACTTGGTGCCAATCTTGAAAAAGTGTTTAGAGAAAAAACAAAAAATTAATTTAATATTAACTGACCTGAAAACAATTGTTGTACATCTATAGTTGGAGGATTGTTTTTTAGAATTACATCACCTGTACTTAATATAGAACCAGTAATACTTTGAATTGGTTTTATAATCATATCATTGGAACCTCTTTGAAAAACTTTTATATTCTCTACATTAAAATCTTGCCCTTCAAAACGACCATTTCCAAAATAAAAATTGAGAAGAAGTTCTTGAGAATGACCATTAATGTAAAAATTAGATATATGATTACTTTCAATAACGGTTTGCCCATTATTTAATGAAAAATAAAAATCGCCCGTACCTGCTTCTCCTCCTTCATCAATTGAAAATAATCGCAAAATTCCAAAAGTCAAAATACCTTCAGAACGAATATCTTGTTCCGTTTTACTATGAATTTCTATTATATTAGGTGCTGTTACATACACTGTAGCAGCCTTATAATCTCGTGTCCAATTACAAGTAGACTGGTCTTTAACAATTAAAAAATCACCTTGTTTTTGAACATCTATATTCCCTATAATGTTTTCACCTGCTTCAATTTTAACTTTAAAATCAACTCCTTCTTTTACCACCAAAGCAATTCCTGAATGGACTCGAATTTTATCAAAATCAGCAATTGGTAATTCCTTTACAACAGTAGAACCCGCATTTTTAAAACAATCCTCAGATAGACCACAACTTACAAAAAGCAAGTTCAACAACAATACTATAAATTTCTTCATAATCGTATTCCTAATGTTAATTCAATAGCCTCTGCTCTACCTCCATGAGTTTTTAAACCTATACCCGTAAAACAATTTTTGTAAGTATAATATTTGAGACCTACCCGCTGATACAAATCAATTTCATAATCAAAAGGTTTATATACATAATATCCTACTTGGGTTTCTACTGATAACTTATTAATAAATAATTCATGACCAATAAAAACACCAATTCTCTTATAATCAACATTTGGATCGACAATTTGACCATTAGGTTTGGCTACAACCGCATATTTAATATAATCTCTTAAATATCTAGAAAAAAACACATCTGTTCCTAATTGTAATGCACTTTTTCTACCCATTCGTTTATCAGCATATAAGCCAATGTGATAAAACTGTCGTTGACCTAAATCAACTACAGGCCCTTCGGAGATTCCTGTTCTAAAAGCCACATTATACTTTACTCGCTCTTTAAAGTATTTCTTATCTGGCAATGAATCTATTTTTTGATATTCTTGCTCTTTATCAAAATTATAATTCAAGCCAATATTAAACGTAAACGTATTTAAACCACTGTTGGGTGCTTTAAAACGACCATTCGAGAAATGAGACAACATAAAGCCTGTTTGTAAACCAATAGGTCCAATTAGATTTTTCTTTTGATATTGAAGTAAGAAATAATTATTATCCAAAATTTTAGTTCCAAAGGCATTATTTTTATTATTAGTGACTTTATCATATGGATTTGTAGTCATTCCTATACCTTGAGAAATACGCAACATTAAATGTCTTTTGAGAAAGAAAAAGTTAAAATGAGCCCCAATTGCATAATTGGTTCCTAAATACTTATTATTGTAATTCATGGTATGAATAGAGAATCCATATTCAGGATAATTAAAATATTGATGCCAATCTTTAGACCCGTTTGTTTTTTTATTGAAAGTTAACAAAAATCCATCCGGATGGCCAGTAGTTAAATGAGCAACATCTGGAGTATGCTTATATACATTTCCTCTAAAAAATTGTAAATCTAAGTTAAAGTCATTTTTTGAATTTTGACTCACTACAAAATGTAGACTTAAAAACGCAACTAAGCAAAAATAAAAACTCCTCATATCTATCGGCAAATATATAGATTATGAGGAATTTATACTATTTTATTTCATGCAGAATTTTACAATTTTTAAAAAACTTCATTAGCAATAGCTTTAATATTATCCGATTTACCCATTGAATAGTAATGCAGAACAGGAATTCCTGCTGCAACTAATTCTTTACTTTGTTGGATACACCATTCAATACCTATTTGTCTCACTACTTCATTATTTTTTGCTTTTACAACTTCCATAATCAAATTATCAGGCAATTCTAAACTAAAACGATGAGGAATCAAATTCAATTGTTTTTTGGTTGCAATAGGTTTTAACCCAGGTATAATTGGCACGGTAATTCCGGCTGCCCTTACTTTAGCAACAAAATCAAAAAACTTTTTATTATCAAAAAACATTTGAGTGATTATATAATCCGCACCATTTTTTATTTTTTGCTTTAAGAAATGAATATCACTATCTAGACTTGGCGCTTCCATATGTTTTTCTGGATATGCGGCCACGCCAATACAAAAATTTGTTTTCGCTGTATTTTGCAAATCTTCATCCAAATAAATTCCTTCATTTAAATTCCTGATTTGTTTTACTAAGTCTGAAGCATACTCATTCCCTTCTTTTTCTGGTTTAAAATAAGTCTCTGTTTTAAGAGCATCGCCTCGTAATGCAACTACATTGTCTATTCCTAAAAAATCTAAATCAATTAATAAATTTTCAGTATCCTCTTTAGTAAATCCACCACATAAAATATGTGGAATTGCATCTACATTGTATCTATTTTGAATACCCGCACATATCCCAACCGTTCCTGGACGTTTTTTCACAATCTTCTTTTGCAACAATCCATTCGCTAATTCTTTAAATTCATATTCTTCCCGATGATATGTAACATCAATAAAAGGCGGGTTAAATTCCATTAAAGGATGAATACTATCAAAAATAGATTGAATATTTTGACCTTTTAAGGGTGGTAATATTTCAAAAGAAAACAATGTTTTCCGTTTTGCATTTTCTATATGTTGCGTTACTTTCATCTTAATCAGCTAAATTAGGTGAGAGCCATTTTTCGGCTTGTTTAATACTTATTTTTCTTCTTTTGGCGTAATCTTCTAGTTGGTCTATTTTAATCTTTCCTAAACCAAAATATCTACTTTGTGGATGAGCAAAATAATACCCAGATACTGAAGCCGCCGGCCACATAGCCATACTTTCTGTCAATTTTACACCAATTTCTTGTTCTACATTGAGTAACTTCCAAATAGTTGGTTTTTCTAAATGATCAGGGCAAGCCGGATAGCCAGGAGCAGGTCGAATTCCTTTGTAACTTTCTTTAATCAACTCTTCATTTGAAAAATTTTCTTCAGAAGCATAACCCCAAATTTCTTTTCGTACTTTTTCATGCAAATATTCAGCAAATGCCTCTGCGAATCGGTCACCTAGTGCTTTAACTAAAATTGAATTATAATCGTCTAATTCTTTTTCAAATTCTGCCGCTTTTTCATCAACTCCAAATCCAGTTGACACACAAAAACAACCAATATAGTCTTGCAAATTAGACTCCTTAGGTGCTATAAAATCGGCCAGTGCAATATTTGGTGCACCAACTGTTTTTTGTGATTGCTGTCTTAAAGTTAAAAAAGTTGTGGATTGAATACTGTTAGTTGAAGGTTGCACGAGGATATCGTCATCATTAATGGAATTCGCTGGAAATATTCCTAAAATCCCTTTGGCTTCAAACCAATTTTCTTCAATAATTTTTGCAATCATATGTTGAGCATCTGCAAACAAATGTGTGGCTTGTTCACCAACCACCTCATCGGTTAATATAGCTGGATATTTCCCATATAATTCCCAAGATTGAAAAAATGGTGTCCAATCGATATAATCAACCAAATCCTTAACTTCAATTTGAATCTTTTTTGTTCCAATAAAATTTGGCTTACTAGGTTGATAAGTAGACCAGTCTATTTTAAATTTATTTTTTCTCGCTTCTTCAAGAGATAAAAAATTCTTTTCTCTACTTCTGTTCAAATAGCCTTCACGCAATTGGGAATATTCTTCTCTTAAAGCCGATGAATAGCTTGCTTTTGTATCGGGTTGTAATAAATTACTAGCCACCGTTACTGCTCTAGAAGCATCATTAACATGCACAACAGTGGATTGGTATTCAGGGGCAATTTTTACTGCCGTATGCGCCCTAGAAGTAGTAGCTCCACCAATCATAATTGGAATTTTGATATTTAATTTTTCCAATTCTTTAGCCAAATACACCATTTCATCTAATGA
>CAYNNB010000009.1:0-33106 GCA_964398425.1 uncultured Flavobacterium sp. | reverse complement strand
GGCAAAAACATTTTACCTGAACCAAACAAATCGCCTACAACATTCATCCCGTTCATTAAATGATTCTCAATCACTTCAATAGGTTTATCAACTTGCAAGCGAGCTTCTTCGACATCTATTTCAATAAACTCGTCTAATCCTTTAACTAAGGAATGTGTTAAACGTTCTTGAACGGAACCATTACGCCATTCTTGCACCACTTTTTCATTTGTTTTGAAATCACCTTTATAGCTTTCTGCTAATTCTAACAAACGTTCTGTAGCATCATCTCTCCTATCCAACAATACATCTTCAACATGTTCTAATAAAACCGGATCAATTTCATCATAAATCTCTAACATTTCAGGATTTACAATTCCCATAGTCATACCATGTTTAATTGCATGATATAAAAAAGCTGAATGCATGGCTTCACGCACTTTATCATTTCCTCTGAATGAAAAAGAAACATTACTTACTCCACCGCTAATGTTTGCATAAGGCAAGTTATCTCTAATCCATTTGGTAGCTAAAAAGAAATCTAATGCATTTCTTCTATGCTCTTCCATACCTGTTGCGACTGGAAAAATATTGGGATCGAAGATTATATCCTCTGCAGGAAAGCCTACTTTATTTACTAATATATCATAAGAACGCTTACAAATTTCGATACGTCGTTCATAAGTATCCGCTTGACCAATTTCATCAAATGCCATTATAATTACAGCAGCTCCATAGCGTTTAATTAATTTCGCATGATGGATAAATACTTCTTCTCCTTCTTTCAAAGAAATGGAATTTACGACTCCTTTCCCTTGAATTACTTTTAGCCCAGCTTCGATGATTTCCCATTTTGAAGAATCAATCATAACCGGAACACGTGCGATATCGGGTTCAGCGGCGATAAGATTTAGGAATTTAGTCATGGCAAACACACCATCTAACATACCTTCATCCATATTTACATCGATTATTTGTGCACCACCATCAACCTGAGCACGAGCAATATCTAATGCTTCATCATATTTTTCTTCTTTAATTAATCGAAGAAATTTTCTTGAACCTGTAACATTTGTTCGTTCTCCAACATTTATAAAATTGGATTCGGGTGTAACAATTAAAGGCTCTAAACCTGATAATTTTAAATATTTTTTACAGTCAACTTCTACCATTATAGTTCTACTTCAATAGTTCTTGGTTTAAATTCTTTAGCTACCTCAGCAATAAGTTTAATATGCTCAGGTGTAGTTCCACAACAACCTCCAATAATATTCACTAAGTTTTCTTGCAAATATTCTCGAATTAATTGTTGCATTTCTTCTGGAGTTTGATCATATTGACCAAATGCATTGGGCAAACCGGCATTAGGGTGTGCGGAAATATTTAAACTGGTATTTTGGGACAACCTTTTTAAATAAGGTTTCAATTGATCTGCACCTAATGCACAGTTAAACCCAACGCTTAATAATGGTATATGTTCAATAGATATCAAAAAAGCTTCAACTGTTTGACCTGACAATGTTCTTCCAGAAGCATCAGTAATGGTTCCTGAAACCATGACTGGAATGTCAATTTTCCGCTCCTCTTTCACCTCTTCGATAGCAAATAATGCTGCTTTAGCATTTAACGTATCAAAAATTGTTTCCACTAAAAGCAAATCACTTCCCCCGTCAATTAACGCTTCTACTTGTTGTTTATACGCTATTTTTAGTTCATCAAAAGTAACTGCTCTGTATCCAGGATCATTTACATCTGGAGACATTGAGGCTGTTCTATTCGTTGGACCAATAGACCCGGCAACAAATCTTGGTTTATCAGTAAACTCATCGGCTACTTCGCGTGCTATTTTTGCGGATTGATAATTTAACTCATACACTAAATCTTCCATGTGATAATCTGCCATTCCAATAGTTGTTCCTGAAAACGTATTGGTCTCAACAATATCTGCTCCTGCTTGAAAATAAGCACGATGCACAGCTTTAACTGCTTCGGGTTGTGTGATAGATAATAAATCATTATTGCCTTTTAATAGAAAAGGGAAATCCGCAAATCGGTCGCCACGAAAATCTGCTTCTTCAAATTTACTGCGTTGCAACATTGTTCCCATGGCACCATCAAGGACTAGTATTCTTTTTTTAAGTTCTTGTTGTATTTTGGACATTGATAACTTATTTAGTGATTTGTTATCAAGAAAACGGAGAGAATTTTCAAGTTATCTTTTTCGCTTGCGCGAATAGAATTTAGCACCTTCTACCTCAATAGGGTTGCTAAGCTTTCATTGGGTCTATTCCCTCCAGCTTTCGTGATAACAACATTAAGAGTATGAACACTGCAAATGTAAAACAATTAAACGAATAAAGAAAATTATTCCATAAAATATGTTTTCGCAACAATATTACACAATTAATAACTATACAATTAACAATTTATAGTTTAATTTTCTAATTCATTGGTATTTTAAAAAATAATTAAAATACCATTTTTTATAATTTTTATTTACACACATTAGCAACAAACCATAAAAAACAGCAATGATGATTGACCAATTTTCGATGTAATAACTGAATAATATTGAAAAAAAGAACAATCTTACTATTTCCAGATAATAAATCCATTTTCGTTGTTCTAACAATGCACCAACATTAATTAAAGTTATAATTAAAATCCCGCCATAAATAAATTTTTCTAGAGTATCTGTAATTGAAAATTTAAGTGTAAAAATTGACAAAAACAACAATAAAAAAAGCATTTGAACTGCAACATAAAATTTCAAATTTTTACTTAAAGAAGTTCGAATCTTTGATTTAAAAAAATATTTTTCAATTTCAATTCTAATATTTTGATCCATTACTGAGGGATTTCCAAACATCATTTTAAATTTCATTTTCAATGATTTTTCTTTTTTAACTGCAACTAATATTTCAAAATAATAATGAAAATGTTGCCATAAAAAACTATATCTATTTAAAGAATGAGTGATTCCATAAACTGGTTTTTCCACTTCATTTTGAAAAGTTCCAAATAATTTATCCCAAAAAACAAATACATCTCCAAAATTTTTATCTAAATATTTTTCATTGGATGCATGATGAACTCCGTGTAAAGAAGGGGTTATAAAAATATTTTCAACCCATTTTGGTATTTTAATCCATTGGGTATGCGTAAAAAAAGAATACATTTCATGAAAGACTAAAACACCAAATACTTGTTTTGGATGAAAACCCAACAAAGGCAATAAACACCAAAAAGGGGTTCGAACTAATGCCTGAATTGTAGTGATACGTGTTGCAGCAGTAAAATTAAATTCCTCTGAGTGATGATGCACAATATGAGCCGCCCAAAATAAATTTACTTGATGCCCTAGTCGATGGTACCAATACCAAACAAAATCGGCAATTAACAATAAAATTATTGAAGTATACCAATTTGATGCTATTGCAAATAGTGCAAAATTTAGATGTACCCAAACAAAAACTTTATAAAATGAAGCCGCCACAAATAAATTAAAAAAACGCTCAGCAATACCTATTGAAATATTTGCAATTGAACTTTCATACTTATAAACAGCTTGGTTTTTCTTTTTTGTATAGTAATATTCTAAATATAAAAAAAACAAAAACAAAGGCACAACTAATACTACAACATACTCCATAAATTAAACTCTTTCTAAAGCTTGTTTTAAATCATTAATTATATCTTCAACATGTTCTAAACCTACTGATATCCGTACCAATCCATTGGTTATGCTTACTGCCAAACGTTCTTCTTGAGACAATTTACTATGCGTAGTTGAGGCTGGATGCGTAACAATGGAACGTGTATCCCCTAAATTAGCTGATAATGAACACAATTGGATGGCATTTAAAAATTTTCTTCCTGCATCTATACCGCCTTTAATTTCAAAAGCTACAATATTTCCACCCAATTTCATTTGTTTTTGAGCAACTTTAAACTGTGGGTGAGATGGCAAAAATGGGTATTTAACTACTTCTACATTTTCATTTGTTTCTAAAAACTGAGCTACTTTAACTGCATTTTCACAGTGCTTCTCAAGTCTAATAGGCAATGTTTCTAAACTTTTTGACAAAATCCAAGCGTTAAATGGAGACAAGGCTGGACCAGTATTTCTTGAGTACAAATAAATTTCTCGTATTAATTCTTTGTTACCTACTACAACTCCACCTAAAACACGCCCTTGACCGTCCATTAATTTTGTTGCAGAATGAATCACTAAATCAGCACCAAATTTGATGGGTTGTTGCAAATAGGGAGTAGCAAAACAATTATCTATGATTAAAATTAAATTATATTTTTTAGCAATTTGTCCTAATAATTCTAAATCGATGACATCGACCGCAGGATTTGTTGGAGATTCTGCATATAAAATCTTGGTATTCTCTTGAATTAAACCTTCAATAGTCTCGGGTTGATTCACATCAAAATAGGATGTGGTAATGTTCCATTTTGGAAAATATTTAGTAAAAAGTGTATGCGTAGAACCAAAAACACTTCCTGCAGAAACGATATGATCCCCCGCACTCAACAACGCCGCAAATGTTGAATAAACAGCTGCCATACCTGTAGCAAATGCATAACCATCTTCTGCTTCTTCCATTTTACAAACTTTATCAACAAACTCAGACGTATTTGGATTGGAAAAACGACTATAAATATTTCTATCTATTTCCTCCGCAAAAGACGCTCTCATGTCTTCAGCATCTTCAAAAATAAAACTTGATGTTAAATACAAAGGCGTTGAATGTTCTAAGAATTGTGTTCTTTCGGTTTGTGTTCTTATAATTTGGGTTTCTATATGTTTTGACATGTTATTTTTGATTTACGTTAACTTGATAACTAACTTCTACATTTGGCTCTAATGTTTTAGAAACCGAACAATATTTTTCAAAAGATAATTGCGCGGCTTTTTGGGCTTTTCCTTCTGAAATTTCACCTTCTAAAAAAACAGTTACTTTGATATCCTTAAAAGGTTTAGCCTCTTCAATTGGAACGCGTTGACCTTCTACCTCAGCATGATAATTGGTAATTTTTTGTCGTTGTTTTTTAAGAATTGAAATAATATCAATTGCACTACAACCTGCCACACCCATTAAGAGCAACTCCATTGGACTTGGCGCTAAGTCTTGGCCTCCAAACTCAGCTCGATTATCTAAATATACTTTATGACCTCGTTCGTTTTGTAATTCAAAATGATAGTCTTCATTAATTCTTTTTAATGTAATCTTCATGTATTTTAAGTTTGTTTTTAATAAAAATAACCCGCAAGCTATAAAAAAGCTCACAGGTTAAATAGTAGTGGTTGGGTTACCCTTTATCTGCCAAACGCAGTATATCTCCAAAAACACCTCTTGCCGTCACGGATGCACCAGCACCAGCACCTTGAATAACAATAGGTCGTTCTCCATAAGATTCTGTATAAATTTCAAAAATAGAATCAGAACCTTTTAATTGCCCCAAGGCTGAGCTCTCAGGCACTGAAACCAATTTAACTTCTAAATCCCCTTTATCTTGTTGTAAATCTCCAGACAATTCTCCAATATAGCGAAGTACATTTCCTTTTTCTTGACTTTGTTTTATTTCTGAATAATATCTATCCAACTTATCAAGACTAACTAAAAATTCTCTTGTACTTAATGCTCTTAAAGGTTCAGGAATTAAATTTTGAATTTTAATTTCATCAAATTCATTTTGCAAATCCAACTCTCTAGCTAAGATTAATAATTTTCGAGCCACATCATTTCCACATAAATCTTCACGAGGATCTGGTTCTGTATAGCCATTCGCAATTGCATCTTTCAACACTTCACTAAACGGTCTATTCTCAAGTGAATAGTTATTAAAAATAAAGCTTAACGAACCCGAGAAAACACCTTTAATTTTTGTGATGTTTTCACCAGAAAGATGCAACAATTTAATCGTATCTATTAAAGGTAAGCCTGCACCTACATTCGTTTCATACAAATAATTTTTTTGATTTTTAGCAAGTGCTTTTCGCAGTTTTTTATAAAAATCATAACTCAATGTATTCGCCACTTTGTTAGAAGAAACCACATCAAAACTATTTTCAATCAATTCAATATAATTTTCTACAAAATCTTTACTTGCCGTATTATCCACAGCAATCAAGTTTTCAAGATGATTATTTTTCGCATATTGAATAATGTCTTTTACAGAATATTTTTGACCTTCTTGCTCAATTTCATTTTTCCAATTTTCTGTAATCCCGCGTTTGTTGATTAATAGTTTAGATGAATTCGCCACGGCAAAAACATTTAATTTTATTCCTTTTTTATATTCGATATTTTTTGATGAAGATAAAATCTGATTGATCAATGTTCCTCCGACTAAACCATGACCAAAGACCGCAATGTTGATTTTTTTAGTAACCCCAAAAATTTCACCATGTATAACATTTAAAGCTCTTTTTAAATCGCTCTTTTTAATTACTAAACTTATATTTCTACCAGTTGTTGTATTGTTAAACAAAATAGGAACAATTTTATTTCGAATTAGAGCCGTATACGGTTTGTGAAACGTACTTAAATCCTGACCTATAATTGAAATTACCGAAATATTATCATCTACCGAAATTCGGTTTACATCTCGAGTGTAAAAATCATTTTCAAATTCTTTCTCTAAACCAACCAAAGCTTCTGTAGCTCTATCTGTGTTTACTACCAAACCAATTCCTCTTTCTGAAGAACCTTGAGAAATAATACTAACACTAATAC
The DNA here is from genome assembly GCA_964398425.1 of uncultured Flavobacterium sp. GTDB lineage: Bacteria > Bacteroidota > Bacteroidia > Flavobacteriales > Flavobacteriaceae > Flavobacterium. Next base: position 26,378 of record CAYNNB010000009.1, on the reverse strand, counting down.
CATTATCTGCCATTACTTTAAATATTCGAGCATCAACTCCAGTTTTTCCCAGTAAACCACGACCTTCCAAATTAATTAAAGAAACATTATCCAAAACCGACAGTGATTTAATTCCTTCATCGGTTTGTTCGGCTGTAATTAAGGTTCCTTCATTAGCAGGATTAAAGGTGTTTAAAATTCGTAAAGGAATGTTTTTTTCTACCAATGGAATGATGGTTTTAGCATGAAGAATAGTAGCACCAAAATTGGCCAATTCATTTGCTTCATTGAAAGACAAACGTTCAATTTTTCTTGCATCTTCAACCAATTCAGGATTTGCAGTAAAAATTCCGTCAACATGAGTAAAGTTTTGAAATTCAGCCGCATTAAGATAATTCGCTAAAAGTGAAGCTGTATAATTGCTTCCATTTCTACCTAAAGTAGTTGTTTCACCAAAAGTAGTAGCGCCAATAAAGCCTGTAACAACAGAAATAGAAGTGCGGTTTTCAAAAAACTTTTGAACATTTTTTTTAGAGGTTGAATCGATAGGCTGGGCATTTCCAAAGTTAGTATCTGTTATTATTAATTTTCTTGCATCAACAAATTCAGTTGACAATCCTTTTTCACTTAATTTTGCAGTCAAATATTTTGCAGCTAACAATTCTCCATAGGCCACAACTTGATCTTTAATTTTTTCACTATAATCACTTAACAATTTTACTCCTTCAAATAATTTTGTTAAAGCTTCAAATTCTTCATTAAAAAAATCTGCTGCTACTCCCTCTGATTGATACACTTTAAAATCATGAAAGAGATCTCCATAATTAAATCCTTGTTGAGCAAAATTTAAAATTGCTAATAATTCATCCGTTGCATTGCCTCGTGCCGACACTACGACAGCTACCTCTTCATCTTTATAATAACGATTAGCAATTATTTGTATTACTTGATTTATCCCTTCCCCATTTGCAAGAGATTTTCCTCCGAATTTTAAAATTTTCATGGTGTTTGTTTTTAGTTGTTTGTTGTAAATATTGGTTTAAGTATATCGTTTAATTTTTCATATTCAATTAAAAAAGCATCGTGCCCATGAATTGAATTTATTTCATTATAAGTTATGTAATTTGTATATTTACTTAATAGATAATGCATTTCTAAATTGGAATCGGATGTAAAAAAATAATCTGAATTTATGGCAATTTGACAAATTTTTAAATTTGAATTTTCTACAATCTCAATCCAGTCAATTTCTGTGTAAAAACTTCCAATTGTTTTTAACAAATGATTCATTAATTTATAAGCTTGTAATTGAAACCTATTTTGCAATTTTTCACCGTGATGAAGCAGCCAAGATTCAACTTTAAAAACATCTTGTTTCTCTTGTTTTTTTCCTTCAAACTTTAATGCCAAAGACTGCGGGGTTCTATACAAAAGCATGGCATGTAAACGCGCATCGTGAATTGGATTTATAGAGTTATTCAAAATTGCATCTTGAACTAAAACATTACCTACAATCCAATCTGATACTTTCCAGTTAGTAGCGATTGGTATTATATATTGTATTGACTTAGGTTTTATGAATGCCATTTCCCAAGCTATTGCACCACCCAAACTCCCTCCAATAATAGCATACAATTGATTAATCTTCAAATACTCGAGTCCTTTCCAAAAAACAGCAGCAATGTCTTTTGAGGTTATCTTTTTATAATTTTGAATTAAGTTTTCATTTTTACCATCGAAACCATTTCCTGGTATATTAAATGCAATGACTGAATATTTTTTTACATCAATCACTTTATTTTCACCGACCAAATTATTCCACCAACCATTTTCTCCCGACACATTAGAATTACCTGTTAGCGCATGATTTACTAATACAATTGGAGCCATTCCTAGAGGTTGCCCAAAAGTTTGATAACTCAATTCAAACTTTTCGAGATCACCACATTGCAACAAAAAATTTGAAATACTTATAAATTGTAATTTATTCATCTCATTTTTAAAAAAACTGTCCTCGACCAAATATTTAGCCGAAGACAGCTAAAAACAAACTAAACTTAATTTAACACTGATACTGGTAATTTGTCAAAAACCCCTTGTAAATCAGCCTTAATATCTTCTATATCTTCTAACCCTACCGACAAACGAATTAAATCTGAAGTAACTCCTGTAGTTTTTTGTTGCAATTCATTTAATTGTTGGTGAGTAGTACTTGCTGGATGAATAATTAATGATTTAGTATCACCAATATTCGCTAATAACGAAAATAGTTTTGTTTCATTAGCCACTAACTTAGCTGCTTCAAAACCACCTTTTAACCCAAAAGTTACAATTCCGCTTTGTCCATTTGGCAAATAAACATCCGCCAATTGTTTATATTTAGAGGTAGATAAACCTGGATAATTCACCCAAGCAACTTCCTCTTGTTTTTCTAACCATTCCGCAAGTGCCAAAGCATTTTCACTGTGTTTTTTTATACGAATTTCCAATGTTTCAAGCCCTTGAATGATCTGAAAAGCATTAAACGGACTCAAGGCAGCACCAAAATCACGTAAGCCTTCTATCCTAACCTTAGCAATAAAAGAAGCTGCTCCCAATACTTCATAATATTTTAAGCCATGATAACCAGCTGAAGGTTCTGTAAACTCCGGAAATTTACCATTGTCCCATTCAAAATTTCCAGCATCAATAATTACACCTCCCAGCGAAGTTCCATTTCCAGAAATATATTTAGTCAATGAATGAATTACAATATTTGCCCCATGTTCTATTGGATTTAATAAATAAGGTGTTGCGACAGTATTATCAACTATAAATGGAACGCGAAATGCTTTTGCTTCTTGAGCAATTCCTTTTAAGTCCAGCACATCCAATTTTGGATTACCCAAACTTTCTACAAAAAAGGCGCGCGTATTTTCTTGAGCTGCTTTTGTGAAATTTTCTGGATTTGAAGGATCAACAAAAGTAGTAGTTATTCCCAATCTAGGTAATGTTACACTTAATAAATTATACGTTCCCCCATACAAGCTACTAGAAGCTACTATATGATCCCCTGCCTTTAATAAAACCAACAATGTTGTGGCGATTGAAGCAGTCCCTGATGCTGTAACAACTGCTCCAATTCCACCTTCCAAAGCGGCTAAACGTTGTTCCAACACTTCGTTAGTAGGGTTATTCAGTCTAGTATAAATATATCCACTTTCAGATAAATTAAATAAGTTAGCCGCATGATCGGCATCATTAAATACATAAGAGGTGGTTTGATAAATTGGAACTGCACGAGTCCCTGCATTTTTAGTTACGTCATATCCTGCATGTAATGCTTGTGTTGCAAATTTTTGTGTACTCATTTTTATAAATTTAATAGTTAGAAATTGTCAATAAAAAAACCCTTTTGATATTTACCAAAAGGGTTACTTGATTATAGTATATAACTTGATTAAGTATAAATCTTTTGGTAATAGACATAAAAACAACACATGCACATTGTCATGATAAACATCGTTGTATGTAAAATGAAAGTTGTCACACCTACTACTTTTAGAATATTTTTTTGTTATCTGATTAAATCTGATGCAAATTTAGAATATTTTTCTAAACAATTACATTTTTTAGTTTATTTTTCTAAATTTTGTTGTTTAAAAATTGTTTTATAGGTTATTTTTCTAATTAATTTATTTGACACCTTAACATAAACTATAGATACAAAAAAAGAGGTAAAAAACCTCTTTTTTCAAATTAATATGTGCGCAACTAATTAATTTTTTACAAATTTTGTAGTTCCTTTTCCTTCATCTGTAACAACAGAAACAAAATAAACACCAGGAGATAAATTAGAAACATCAACCGAATTATCAATAACTTTTCCTGACGCTACAACCCTACCATTAAGATCTGTAACAGAAAAATCGTTTATTATAATTCCATTCTTAGCCACTATATTTAACACGTGATTTACTGGATTAGGATATATGGAAAAATTTTGACTGAAAAAACTATCTGTGCTTAAAGGTCTATCAACTGAAAAAGTATCAATTCCGATAATATCTGAATTCGCTCCAGACGGACCACCATTTGTAACAAAATATCTAAAAGCAAATTTTACAGATGTTGGACCAGATAATCCTGAAACAGTGTAAGTATACTGAGTCCATACTTTCGGATAAACAAACCCGCCTAACAATGAAGGGTTAACAGAAGTACACAATGTAGTAAAAGATCCCACACCTGTTGCCCCAGAAGGTGTAGTAGTTGTCGTTGAACTCATTCTTAACTCTAATCGATCTGGATAATCGGTAGTTCCATCAGTTCCTTTGCGAGAATAAAAAGTAACAATATCACCATTTTGAACAGTGATATCAGGGGAAATCAACCAATTACTTATTGTACCAGCTCCAGTAGTACTGTTAAAATTAACTAAAGCAAAAGAATTGTTACCTCCAGCTTGACCAACTGGAATAGTTGTAGTATTACCACTACCAAAAATAGCACTAGCAAGTGGTGTAGTAAAAGTAGCTAAACTCCAAGTTGAAGCTCCTAAAGGCGAACTCTGATTAGTAAATTGCCAACCAGCTGTTTGCATAGCTGTATTAGTTCCATCAAAACCAAAATTGAATACATTTTGTTGCGAAATACCTAAAAGTGGCAATAAAATAAGAAGTAATGTTTTTTTCATGTGATTATTTTTATAGTTTAATTCTTAAAGTTAATGTTTAAATTCGACACTCCAAACAAAATATCGTTAAAAAGAAAAAAAAATCGACCAAATTAATATTTTAAAAAAAACATATAATTCAATTTAAATTTAAATATGATTTCATAACTTTGCCGAAATTTAACAGAGGAAAAATTTGACTGATTGCAACCTCTATAAAAAATGCTAAAGCAGATGAACCCTTCTTTAGCTTTTCCTGCAATTTCAATTTTTCTTCACTAATATTAATTTAATTAAATATAATATGGCTTATTTATTTACGTCAGAATCTGTGAGTGAAGGACATCCAGACAAAGTTGCTGATCAAATCAGTGATGCCTTAATTGATCATTTTTTAGCCTTTGATCCTGAATCAAAAGTAGCTTGTGAAACATTGGTTACAACTGGACAAGTGATTTTAGCTGGTGAAGTAAAATCAAACACATATTTAGATGTTCAAAGTATTGCAAGAGATGTAATCAAAAAAATTGGTTACACAAAAAGTGAATACATGTTTGAAGCAAATTCATGTGGTGTATTATCAGCAATTCACGAACAATCTGCAGACATTAACCAAGGAGTCGATAGAGCTAGTAAAGAAGAGCAAGGCGCTGGTGACCAAGGTATGATGTTTGGTTATGCAACTAATGAAACTGAAGAATTCATGCCACTAGCTTTAAAATTATCACATCAAATTTTACAAGAGTTAGCCGCTTTGAGAAGAGAAAATAAAGAGATTACCTACTTGCGTCCAGATGCTAAATCTCAGGTTACTCTTGAATATTCAGATGATAACAAACCTGTTCGTATAGATGCAATTGTGGTTTCAACACAGCATGATGATTTTGCCGACGAACCATCGATGCTAGCTAAAATCAAAAAAGACATTATCGAAATATTAATTCCAAGAGTAATTGCTAAAAATCCACAATACGCTCACTTATTTAATGATTCGATTAAATATCATATTAATCCAACGGGAAAATTTGTTATTGGCGGTCCTCATGGTGATACTGGTTTAACTGGTAGAAAAATAATTGTTGATACCTACGGAGGAAAAGGTGCTCACGGTGGTGGTGCTTTCTCAGGAAAAGACCCTTCAAAAGTAGACCGTTCAGCCGCTTATGCTACAAGACACATTGCAAAGAATTTAGTTGCAGCTGGTGTGGCTAACGAAATTTTAGTTCAAGTTTCTTATGCGATTGGCGTTGCTGAACCAACATCAATTAATGTTAATACTTACGGCACTTCAAATGTTAATTTAACCGATGGTGAAATTGGTAAAATTGTTGAGAGTATTTTTGACATGAGACCTTATTTTATTGAACAACGCTTGAAACTTAGAAATCCAATTTATAGTGAAACAGCTGCTTATGGGCATATGGGCCGTAAGAATGAGGTGGTAACAAAAGTTTTCAAATCTCCTGATGGACAAGAGAAAAAATTAGATGTAGAATTATTTACATGGGAAAAACTAGACTATGTTGACCACGTAAAAGCTGCTTTTAAATTATAAAAAATAAAAAATCCCGATTATTCATCGGGATTTTTTTATCTTACTTCTTGATTTAAAATTAAATCAATATATAAATTTATTTTATTTTTCAATTCTTTTCTATGAGCAATAAAATCCAAGAAACCATGATCTAACAAAAATTCAGACGTTTGGAATCCTTCTGGTAAATCCTTTCCTGTTGTATCTTTTACAACACGTGGCCCAGCAAAACCAATCAAAGCTCCTGGCTCAGCAATATTAATATCACCCAACATAGCATAAGAAGCTGTTGTACCTCCTGTTGTTGGATCAGTACATAAAGAAATGTATGGGATTTTAGCTTCTGCCAATTGTGCTAATTTAGCTGAGGTTTTGGCTAACTGCATCAAAGACTGAGCGGCTTCCATCATACGAGCACCTCCTGATTTAGATATCATTACAAAAGGGAGATTATGCTTTATAGCATAGTCAATTCCTCTAGCAATTTTTTCACCTACAACAGCACCCATTGAGCCTCCAATAAACGCAAAATCCATACAAGAAACAACTAAATCTTTACCTTTAGATTTACCTACTGCCGTTCTAACAGCATCTTTTAAATTAGTCTTTTCTGTAACTTCTTTTAAACGTTCACTGTATTTCTTTGTATCAACAAAATTCAACGAATCTACAGATGTTAAATTAGCATCAAGCTCTGTAAACACATTATCATCAAATAAAATTTGAAAATATTCTTTACTTCCTATTCTTACATGATAATCGTCTTCTGGGCTTACCCATAAATTTCTTTCTAATTCATCTGAATCAACAATTTTACCCGTTGGTGATTTATACCACAATCCTTTAGGAACGTCTTTTTTTTCATCGGTAGGGGTTTGAATCCCTTTTTCTTTTCTCTTGAACCAAGCCATAGTTTATAATTATGAATTATAAATTAAATTGCGAATTACAACTGCATGAAACAACAAACTTGCAATTCGAAATTATTATAAAGTATTTACATTATTTAAATCAGCAAATGCTTGCTCTAAACGTGTATTAAAAGTTACTTCCCCTTTTCTAACCCAAACTCTTGGGTCATAATGCTTTTTATTTGGACTATCTGAACCTTCAGGATTACCAATTTGCGTTTTCAAATAATCTATTTTATCTATCATATAATCTCTAATCCCTTCTGTGAAAGCAAATTGCAAATCTGTATCTATATTCATTTTAATTACCCCGTAAGAAATTGCTTCTCTGATTTCCCCCAAAGTTGATCCTGAACCACCATGAAAAACGAAATCAACTGGATTTACTGTTGTGTTGAATTTCTTCTGAACAAACTCTTGAGAATTTTTCAAAATCACTGGTGTTAGTTTAACATTTCCAGGCTTGTAAACTCCATGCACATTACCAAAAGCAGCAGCAATTGTAAATCTAGGGCTTACCTTCATTAATTCCTCGTATGCAAAAGCTACTTCTTCTGGTTGTGTATATAGTTTTGAACTATCGACATCTGAATTATCTACTCCATCCTCTTCACCACCTGTGATGCCTAATTCAATTTCTAATGTCATATCCATTTTGCTCATACGCTCAAGATATTTTTTGCACAATTCGATATTTTCATGTAGAGGCTCTTCTGACAAATCTATCATATGAGATGAATATAGCGGTTTACCAGTTTCTGCAAAATACTTTTCAGAAGCATCTAATAATCCATCAATCCACGGTAATAAATTTTTAGCACAATGATCTGTATGTAAAATAACTGTAGCTCCATACGCCTCAGCAAGCGTGTGAATATGTTTAGCTCCAGCAACGGCTCCTAAAATAGCAGATTGCTGATTTTCATTTGACAATCCTTTTCCAGCATTAAATTGTGCACCTCCATTGGAAAATTGGATAATAACTGGCGCATTTAACTTAGCTGCAGTTTCTAATACACCATTAATTGTACTTGAACCAGTTACATTAACCGCTGGTAAAGCAAATCCTTTTTCTTTGGCATATTTAAAAATTTCTTGAACTTGATTTCCAGTGGCAACACCGGGTTTAATATTGTGACTCATAATTTATGTTGTTAGATTTACAAAAGTAACAATTTTATTAATTCTAGAAAGGATAATTAATACCAATATTAAACACCCCTTCTTTTATACTCATATCTTTAAACCATCGCTGTTCCATTTCTTTAGCTGGATTGTAAGCTTTGAAACCAAAATCAGTTCTTACTACAAAAAATCCAAAGTCATACCTGAAACCAATTCCAGAACCTAAAGCAATGTCTTTTAAAGAGGCAACTCCATTAAATTTCAACTTCTCATCTTCAACATTATCATAAACATTCCAAATATTTCCTGCATCTGCAAACAAGGCTCCATTCAACTTTCCAAAAATATTAAATCGGTATTCTAAATTTGCTGATAACTTAAAATTGGCCTCGTTAAAATCATTCAAACTATTACTTGAACCTGGACCTAAACTGTAAGCCAACCAACCACGATTATCGTTACTACCTCCTGCAAAATAACTCTTCGAAAACGGAATAGAGTTTGCATTTCCATAAGGAATGGCTATACCTCCAAAAGTTCTAAAGGCTAGTGAACTTTTTCTTCTTATGTGTAAATGTTTGATATATTCTAACTCAAATTTAAAATACTGCGCATATTCAATTCCAAACACAGTTTTCTTTCCATTATCACTAAATTTAATGGGAAATTGTCTTGCTATTAAAGAAACAAAATTACCTGCACTTTCTATTTTTGTCCGAATATTATAAAATTCTATATCATTAAAGCCTTTTTTGGAGCTTAAATTAAAACTAAAGGAAGAAGACAAAATCAAGTTATCTTCAATTAATCGTTTTCTTCTTTCTCCAATACTATTAATTGTTCGATAAACAGAACTACCATAAGGAATTGTATTGTAACTACCATCAACAACATCATTTACAAAACCTAAGGCTCCTGAATAAGTTAGATTTCCATCAGCATCTAAATAATCTGTATTGGCTCCATAATCTTGAGCATATGCATTTAAAACACTATATGAATACTTGTAAACATTGAAATAATTAGCTGTATTTAAATTTCTAATAAATTGCAAGTTTAATAAGTCGAATCGATATTTTTTCTCTTTTCCCTTCGTAGTAGTCCAATCATAGTAAAAATTACTTACATACGATTCTTTGTCAAGACCAATATTTGTTTGTTTTGACATACCCATCGTAATAGATGTAGATGGGAACATGTCTTTTTTTATGATTTGGCGTGTATTAAAAGGAAAAAATATTCTTGGAAAAGATAGCTTCATATCTGCTCCATACTCTCTTACATTAAAAAACAAATTATCTGGATTAGACAACTTACTTGAAGAACCTAAATTGCCACGCATGGAAAAATCTAAAATCTCAGCACCTTTAAACACATTTCTAAAAGTAACACCAACAAATCCAGAGATACCAAAATCTTGAATATTAGAGGTAGTAACATCCGCTTTAATATTAAATTGTCTTCGCTTTAATGGCGACAAAATAATATTAGCCGTCAATGTATTACTCTCTAAATTATTTTCCACATATTGAATTCGAGGAAAAGAAAACACCTTTAAATTAGATAAAGCCTTACCCGTCAATACTTTGTCATTGTCACTAAAGACTTTACCTTCTTCTATAAAAATCGCATCAGCTAAGGCCTTTGGTCTATATTTCAATTTACCTGAACTGTAAATATGAAACTTTTTATAGGTTATACTATCAATAATCGCTGTTTTATCATTCGTTTGACGATCAGTAAAAATATTGACACGACTAACCTTGTAAATTTTAAATGGTTTTGTAATTAAAGAATCGCCTTGTTTAATTTTTTTATCATCTATACGAACAACAATATTAAGTTTTTTATTAGTTCCTATAGTATCTGCATCATACTTAATATTGGTTTTTTCAAAATAGTATAACCCATTATTTTTAAACTCTTTTGTAATTCTATTTTTTTCTTCATCTTCCATAACAGCCGTAAAAGGTTTTCCTTTTTCAATGATTGAATTTCGTTCAATGGCTTTGTACATAGAATCTACTACTGAAGATTGAATTTTGGCAGAAATAGAGTCTACTAAAAAAGGATTGCCTGTTTTTACAGAATAAGTAACCTTTGTTTTTTTATTTTTTAACGTATCTACTTTAGCCTGTACTTTTACATTATAAAACCCTCTATTGAAAAAATACTGTATCAATCTCCTCTGTGATTTCCTAACCTTTGCTGAATCTTGAATTACAGGTGCTTCTCCAACTCTTTTTAGAAAATCGCTGTAGCCAGAAACTATAAAAGAGTGACCTAAACTATCTACTTGTTTCTTAGAATAGATTTTATTCATTCGGGCAATTCTATTTGGTTTTTTTCTTAGCCAAGCCTGATATGACGAATCTGGATTTTTTTTACTTAAATTATAGAGTTGTAGTCTAGGCTTAAAACCTAATAATTTACTATTTGGTTTTTGATAAAGTTGAATTTCTAATTCTTCTAAATTAGATTCTTTACCATTAACCATGATTTCATTTTGATGAAGTAAAAATTCATTCTTTTGCAATTTCCTTACTTCTGAACAAGAGTAAAAAAATAAACTTATAAGAAAAAATAATACTATTTTTGAAGACAGAAATTTCAAGCGCATAAAATTTATTCAAAAATACAATTTTTTATGGTTAGCAAAAACCAAATTAAACTAATTACCAGTTTACAGCAAAAAAAATACCGAAAATTACACCAACTCTTTATTGCAGAGGGTAAAAAAGTGATTAATGAATTGCTTGATGCTGATTTTGAATTGGTTTCCTTATTTGTAACCGAAGAAACTATTTTTGAAAAACATATCCCTTACACCTTAATTACCGAAGCTGAATTAAAAAAAATATCTGCTTTAACAACAGCAAACGATTGTCTAGCTGTATTTAAAATTAAAGAAATAGTTACTAAAAATGAAGATGAACTTGTTTTAGCACTTGATTCAGTTAGAGACCCTGGCAATATGGGAACTATTATTCGATTATGTGATTGGTTTGGCATCAAGAAAATAATTTGTTCTAATGAAACGGTAGATATTTACAACCCAAAAGTAGTACAAGCTACTATGGGTTCTATAGCAAGGGTTAACGTTATTTACACAGATTTAGCTTCTTATCTTTCACAGTCAAATTTATCTATTTATGGCACTTTCATGGAAGGAAGTAACATCTATGAACTCAACTTACCACAAAAAGGAATCATTGTAATGGGGAATGAAGCCAATGGAATTAGTAGCTCAATTGAAAAACTAATCACCCAAAAAATTAGCATCCCAAGATTTGGAACGATTCAAGTAACAGAAAGTTTAAATGTAGCAACTGCCACGGCAATTATTCTCTCGGAATTTAAAAGGAGATAAATTAATGAAACGTAAAATTAATAAAAATGGCTCTTGTTTTCATTGATTGAATATTACCTGTCCATGGACTATTAGGATTATTATCACGGATTAACTCATCTCCCATTCCAAAAACACCTCTGATTGAAGGAGAGAATTTAAAATATTCCAAATACAAATCAACACCAAAACCAATTTCATAATTACTTGTCCATTTTTTCATTCTAAAACGATTCGAGTAGTTATCATCTTGAGCATTTGCATTACTCCCTAAATTCAATGTTCTTGAAAAACCACCTACTAGATAAGGCTTAATATTTCCTGTTCGTAAAGCAGAAAATTTTAACAATAAAGGAAAATGCAAATTAGAAGATTTCACCTCTCTGAGTCGGTCTACACTATCTTCTATATTAGGATAAGTTAAATTACGTTGCGTAGCATAAAAACCTGGTTCAAATCGAAGGTCAAAATAATCATTCAATCGCAAATTACCAACTAAACCCACACTAAACCCTGTAGTAGATTTTACCTCTATATCTTTTCCTACTGTGAGATAATCAAATTTAAAATCATAACTATTAAAACCTAAAAAATATCCCCAATGTGTTCTTTGCTTATCAAAATTTTCCAAATGAATAAGTGGATTTTTGCCAAACATACCATATTGAGCAAAACTAATTTGAGTAAAAATTGTAACAATAAATAGTGATTTCAACTTCATTTTTTATTTTTTTGATGCTTTGTATATGGTAGCTACACCCATCGTTTGAGGCAGATGTTGTACATCTATAAACCCAATTTTTCTCAAAATATTGTTTAAAACCTCTCCAAAAGGAAAATTTTGTGCCGAAGTAGATAAATATTGATACGCTTTTTGATCCTTAGAAAACAATTTACCAATCATTGGCATGACGAAATTAGTGTAAACATAATAACCTTGTTTAAATGGAAACTGAGTAGGTACAGACGTTTCAAGAATCAATAATTGACCTCCAGGTTTTAAAACCCTCAAAATTTCGCCTAATCCCCTTTCTAGATTCTCAAAATTTCTAACTCCATAAGCCACTGTAATAACATCAAAATAATCATTAGCGTAGGGAATATTTTCACCATCGCCTAATACCATTTGAATTTTGTCATTTAAGTTTTTAGAATGAATTTTTTGCTTACCAATTTCAAGCATACCTTGAGAAATATCCAGACCTATTATTTCTTGAGCAGAAGTCGTAGAAAACAATATAGCTAAATCGCCAGTACCTGTAGCAATATCTAGAATAGTAGTTGGTTGCTTTTCTTGCACCATCTTCAAGATTCTCTTTTTCCATTTGGCATCTGTCCCAAAAGAAATAACTTTATTTAAACCATCATAATTTTCAGAAATGGTATCAAACATTTGGGCCACTTGCTCTTTTTTTCCTTTTTCAGAATCTTGATATGGTGTGATTATCTTTGACATAGCTCTATTTTTGGAGTACAAAAGTAATTATAAAATTCAATATTGAGGTTAAAAATCAACTCCTTTAACTTCATCAACAATCATTCTATCAAAATCATTTCCTTTGATAAGTAGTAAACGTAAAGTCAAAAACGTGTTGATCGTCTTTGGAATGAAATTCTTCGAAAATCAATTGCCATTTTTCTAAATCAATTTCTGGAAAAAAGGCATCAGCTTCAACAGTGGTATGCACCCTTGTCAAATCAATCCTATCGACTAAATTTATGGCTTGATGGTAAATTTGACCGCCACCAATTACAAAAACTTCTTCGTCTTTTGGACAAAAATCTATAGCTTCTTGCAAACTAGAAACTACTTTACATCCTTCAGAAACTGTATAATCGGCTTGACGTGTAATGATTACGTGCGTACGATTGGGTAATGGTTTCGGAAAACTTTCAAAGGTTTTTCGTCCCATTATAATATAGTGACCCGAAGTTAAATTTTTAAAACGTTTAAAATCATCGGGCAAATGCCAAACTAATTGGTTGTCTTTTCCTAGCGCGTTATTTTCTGCTGCGGCAGCGATTATAGTTAGCATAATATTTACTCAAAAGATATATTTAATTTTATTGGAAATTTGAAAATAGATTTAACTTCTATTCCATTTTTAATTCCAGGCTCCCACTTATTTTGTTTTCTTAAAATCTCTTCAATTTTTTGATCAATTTTAGATCCAGCACTTTTTAAAAATACAATGTTATCCAAAGTTCCATCTGTCAAAATTTCAAATTTAATTAAAACATCAATATTTATTTTCTTCCCTTGAAATTTTAAAATTAGTTGATCAGTTATATCTTGTCTAAATTTTTTTATACCTCCAACAGGATTAGCAGATATTTCCTCTCTATTATAAACTCTAATATTAGTAGAAGATTTATAAAACTCTCCTTTTACAAAATTACCATTTTCATAGTATCTTACACTATATGGATAAATTATAAAATCAGGTTTTAGGACACCGTGATATCTTCCATTTTTGATTGATATTCGATAAATATTATCTTTTAAATTTTCTTGATATTCTCCATTTGAATCAATAACTTTATGCACTCCATTTTCATCCCAAAAATCAAAAATAAACAATATTGCCCCATTTATACTCTCTTCGTATCTTCCTTTTAATTGAGGTTTACCATTTAAATAATAACTAGAATAATCACCGACTAAATTACCATTTTTATAATTTTTGATTTCTTTTAAGTTACCGTTTTTAAAAAAGATTTTTTTTTCTCCACTAATAAGTAATTCATTATAATCACTCACCAAATAAGTTGCATACTTTTCACCAGTACTCCAAACTTCTTCTACATTAAAATTGGTAGAATTTTCAATAGTTTTTACTGTTCTTTTAATATAAAAATTCTCAGTTTTAATAACATTAAAAGAAGAGTCTAACATTTCAACTTTCACAATCTCTTGAGAATTTAAAAGTAGAGATTGAAAAAAAACAAATATGAAATAAACTATTTTTTTCATGCTTTAAACTTAAACTTCTCCTTTAATGTGTGGGTGAGGGTCATAGCCTACTTGGAATAAATCAAAAATAGAATTAATAATCAATTTTTTCAAGACGCAATTCATTATTCTTATCTTCTTTATTGTTAAATGTTTCATATAAAAGAATGGAGCCTTTTTTTGCTACACTAGGATAAATTTGACCGTTTTTTGTAGTAAGCTGAATTTTTTGAGTTTCAAACTTTCCATCCACAAAAGAAACAATACCAAGTATCCAATTTGGTTTTTTTCTTGCAAAAACCCCTTCTTTTTCATTATCAGAATAGAAAAATAAATAATTGTCTTTATTTAATTGTTGGGAATACATGTAATCAAAAGCGCCTATTCTTTCAAGATAATCTCCATAAGCATCTACCTTTGAAATCTTATTTTTTACTTTGTCAACTTTTAAAAAATCAATCATTTTAAAATCTATCGAAAAAGTAAATGCATACATATCTAAAATTTTACTACTGGCTTCTGGTTTATAACCTTCGGCAATGGCAATAATTTTACCATCTTGCAAGATTTTAAATTCAAGAAAATGTAAAAATCCTTCTTCTTTTATTCTTCCTTTTTCATCAATATCTAATTTTGAAGCTAATCCGCTCCATTTTAAATCATTTCTACTGATTTGTTTTCCTGTGGTTCTATCTAATGTAATCTTAGCAATTCCTCTTCTTTCATCACTATAATAATTTCCTTTTTTGTCATAATCATAAATTGAGGCTATAAAAACAACTTCATTGTCACGAAATAAAATTTCTTCTACATCTAAAATTTCTTGTGTGCTTGAAAAGTTAATTTCAAATTTTTGTTTTCCATTAGTAATATCAATAAAAGCATAGGTAACATCAGGATTTTTATCCTTTCTTTTTTCATAAAACACTTTCTTAAAAACAATATCTTTACTGTTTGAAATTAAATAACTATAGTCAAAAAATGATTTTGATTTACTGTTTTCATTTACTTTTAATGTCCATAATTTATTGTAATTAAAATCGAAAAAATTATAAGCTTTTTGATGTTCTTTTCTAGGCGTACCCATTAACAATGAAGTCAATTCAGAAACATGGCTTAAATCGGAAACTAAAAAACCTTCATTTATGGGTTTCATCAGTTTAAATTTTTCCATTTCTCTCATAAGTTTCATTGAAGGCTTTGACAAATCAGGCTGAAAATTACCAATGACTAATTCATCAAAATTTGAATAAATACCTTCTTTTAAAGTGAATGTTTTTAAATCTAAAATAGCTAAACCAGAAACCCCTTTCGTTTGGAAGAGTTCTTTAATGTAGTTTTCTGTTGATCCAAAACTTTGACCAACTAAAAAATAGATTAAATCACCTTGTTTTTGTGCAAAATAAATGGCTGAATTAAACGAGAACCACATAGTATTATAAATCGGTTGTTTATATTCTAAAGCAGCTACTTTATTAAGATTTTTGTCTATTAAAACAAGTTCATAGATGATATTATTTTTATCTGTTCTATTTTTTTCAAACAATAATAAATAGCCATAGATATCTTTATTTTCATCATAAATAACACTTGAATCAGAAAATTTTGCAGAAGAAAGTGTACTTAATTTAGTCATTTGAGCATGATTTAATTGACTAAAAATCAAGCAAATAATAAGAATGATATTTTTTTTCATACTTCTTTGTTTTGTAATTTATTTAAAATAATCTATTAGTTGTTGCAATTCGCTTTTCCTAATGTTCCGACAAAAACACACAAAACGATTATAACTATTGCTAAAAAGAGGATTTTCATTTTCTAAATAACGATTTAATGTATAACTAGCTCTTGCTTTTTGAATTTTAATTAGATTTTGATAAATCATTTTTTTATAAAACAATTCATTTTCATCTTTCCTATAAGCAATTAAAGCATTGTAAAGAGACTGACCGTACATTTCTAAAAAATAGAGACTAAATACCATTTCTTTTGCAGCTTCTTTTTTAAGTTGGTTAAAATACAGGCTATTTAGTTTTTTATCCTCACTTTTTAAATTGAAATTCTTTTTCAAAAAGGCAATTCTATCTTCGCAATCAGGGTGTGTTCTTAAGGAATCGATGTCCCAAATTTTAGAGTCTTTTTGATATCGATAACCAGTTAATTCACTTGCAAACCAATCTGGATTAAATGTAAGGGCCGATTTTTTAAACAATTCTCTATAATCTTCAATTTGTAAAGAATCTTTTTCTTTGTCAAGAGATTTCAAAATTTGCAATGTTCGTATTGGCACTTCTTCTTTATTTGGAAAAGTATTTTTAAAATATATAAATCCTAATGAATCTGCTTGATGCTCATATTTTCTTGCTAATTCACGATTTTTATATATCATTTTTTTGAGCAAATTGGTAGCAAATTGGCTTTGATTGTATTGTTGATTTTTGATTTCTTCAGTTTTCTTCTTTATCTCTTTTGAGTTATCTAGTTTAATTTGATGGATAATGTCATTTTGGACATGATTAAGAGTTTGATGTGCTATTTCATGAGTTAATACACTCGCTACTTGAAACTCATTTTCAAGCTCGTATAAAAGTGGCAAATTTAATACTACTATATTTTCTCCAACATTGTATGCATTTTTTGATTCGCTTATTGCTAATAAAATTTTAAAACTAGAAAAATCTACTGTTGGATTTGCACTTCTTATTTTAGCAAATAAACTGTCAATAAAAGGTGAATAAAGCGAGTGCTCTATAAAAATTCCTTTGTTTATTTTCTTCTTGAAATCTTTATTTTTTTCTCCGTAAACGGTTAATACCTTTTTTTTAATTTCTCGGTCAAGATTGTTTTCTAAAAATTGAACTGTTGTCAAAGCTCTTTCATCGTATAAACTTGATAATTTTTGCTTATACTCAATTAATGTTGTATCGATAGCGACATTATTTGATAACGATTGCCCACTTAAATTAACATAAGCTAGTAAACTGAACAAAAACAATAACTGTTTCATTCTAAAATCTAAAAGAGTCATTCTATTATTATGTTTTTTTTTATTTAATCGTGAGTACTATTGCGTTATGCTTTTACACCGCCACTACCCCTTTAATATGTGGGTGTGGATCATAGCCTTCCAGGGTAAAATCCTCGAATTTAAAATCAAAAATATTTTTTACTTCTGGATTAATTTTCATTATTGGCAATGGTCGGCAATCTCTACTTAATTGCAAATTAACTTGCTCAATGTGATTATTGTAAATATGAGCATCACCAAAAGTATGAATAAATTCACCCGCTTCAAATCCGCAAACTTGAGCTACCATCATGGTAAACAACGCATAAGACGCAATATTAAACGGAACACCTAAAAAGATATCGGCACTTCTTTGATATAATTGACACGATAATTTCCCATCGGCTACATAAAACTGAAAAAACGCATGACACGGTGGTAAAGCTGCTTTTCCATTAGCCACATTTTCCGCAAATGAAACAGATGTGTCAGGCAAAACAGAAGGATTCCATGCTGAAACAAGCATTCGTCTACTATTTGGATTTGTTTTTAAGGTTTCAATCAATTCTCTAATTTGATCTATTTCTTCACTGTTCCAATTGCGCCATTGGTGACCGTAAACAGGGCCAAGATCTCCGTTGCTATCTGCCCATTCATCCCAAATTTTAACTCCATTTTCCTTAAGATAAGCAATATTTGTTTCCCCTTTTAAAAACCACAACAATTCATGAATTATGGACTTAACATGTAATTTTTTAGTTGTTACCAAAGGAAAGCCTTCACTCAAATCAAAACGCATTTGGTATCCAAAAACACTAATTGTTCCAGTTCCTGTTCGATCCCCTTTTTGGTGACCATTTTCTAAAACATGCTTTACTAAATCGTGATATTGTTTCATTATTCTTAAGAAATTAATGTGAAAACGATTCTACATCTTTAGGATTGTGCTTGTGCTTGAATAAAACAGCAAAAGCAACAGCAATTATTAATGCGTAAATGGCAAAAGTCAACCAGATGTTATGCCAATCTTTTCCTTCAGCTGATGTAAAATATTTATCAATAATATAGCCACTAGTAACGCTTCCTAAAACGGCCCCAAACCCATTAGTCATCATCATAAATAAACCTTGAGCCGATGAACGAATAGTTGAATCGGTAGATGTTTCCACAAATAACGAACCTGAAATATTGAAGAAATCAAACGCCATTCCATAAACTATACATGATAAAATAATCATCCATAAACCATCTCCTGGATTCCCATATGCAAATAATCCAAATCGAAGTACCCAAGCAATCATACTGAACAACATTACTTGTTTAATTCCAAAACGTTTCAAGAAAAACGGAATAGCTAAAATGAATAATGTCTCAGATATTTGAGAAATTGACATGATTATAGTTGAGTATTTAACAACAATCGAATCTGCATACTCTGGAAGGTGTTTAAAATCATCTAAGAACACATCTCCATAAGCATTAGTCAACTGTAAAGCTGCACCTAGAAACATACTAAAAATAAAAAACAAAGCCAGCTTATAATCAGCAAATAGTTTGAACGAACTTAGACCTAGTAAATCGATAAAAGATTTATTGTCTGTTGTTTTTCCTTTTGGTTCACATTTAGGTAAGGTAAAAGAGTAAATACCTAAACCAATAGCGGCAACAGCAGCAATATAAAACTGATTTTCACTAGCTTTATTTCCCGTAAGATTAGTAATCCACATAGCTACAATAAAACCAACGGTGCCCCACACTCGAATGGGAGGAAAATCTTTTACCACATCAAGATTACTGGTCTTCAAAGCATTATAGGCAACTGAATTTGACAAAGCAATGGTTGGCATGTAAAAAATCATAGCTACTAATATTACCCAGAAGAAGTCAGACGGATTTGTTATTTGTGGCACATAAAACAAGGTAAACCCTCCTAAAACGTGAAGAATTCCGTATAATTTTTCTGCATTAATCCAACGGTCAGCAATTATACCACAAATCGTAGGCATAAAAATGGAAGCAATTCCCATTGTTGAAAAAATAGCTCCAAATTGTGCTCCATCCCATTGTTTAGTACCAAACCAATAATTGGCAACTGTAATCAACCAAGCTCCCCAAACAAAAAATTGGAGAAAGCTCATAATAGTCAATCTAAATTTAACATTCATAAAGAAATAGTTTTTTGATTAGTCTAGTTTTAGTTATAGTTGCGTGTTTGTTTATTAATTAGCTTTCTCTTTTATCTATTTCATCTCTAATCTGAGCCGCTTTTTCATAATCTTCTTGTTGAACCGCTTCTTCCAATAAATCATAAAGTTCTTGTAAAGAATGTTTTGACCATCCTGATTCATTTGATTCATTTTCCAAACCAAATCTTTCAGGGGAAGATAAAACTTCATTGTTTTCAGCATCTTCTGGGTTTGATTCAGCCGAGGGATTGTTTAAATAGATACCTGCTTTATCTAGAATGTTTTTATAGGTAAAAATAGGTGCATCAAAACGCAAGGCTAATGCAATAGCATCAGAAGTTCGAGCATCTATAATCTCTTCAATACGATCACGTTCACAAATTATACTTGAGAAAAACACTCCATCCACCAATTTATGTATAATCACTTGTTTTACAACAATATCAAATCTATCGGCAAAACTTTTAAACAGATCGTGTGTTAAGGGTCTAGGAGGTTTTATCTCTTTTTCTAGAGCAATAGCAATGGATTGCGCTTCAAAAGCACCGATAACGATTGGCAATTTACGTTCACCTTCTACCTCATTAAGAATCAATGCATAAGCACCGTTTTGTGTTTGGCTATATGAAATTCCTTTAATGGTTAATTTAACTAAACTCATTTTCTCTTAAATCATTATTCAAAAAATGTACTAAAGTAATAAAAAAATAAAAAAAAGGGCTATCTAAACAAAGATAATTCCACCTCAATTTAGATAGCCCTTTGAAGGGCACAATATATAAAAAATTATGCGTTATTTGCCTTGAATTCTTTTAATTTTTCTATTAAACGCGGCACTACATCAAAAGCATCACCTACTATTCCATAGTCTGCCACTTTAAAGAAAGGTGCTTCTGGATCGTTGTTAATTACAACCTTTACTTTTGAAGAATTAATACCAGCAATATGTTGAATAGCGCCTGAAATACCTACAGCAATATACAAGTTTGCTGCAACTGGTTTTCCTGTCTGACCCACGTGTTCACTGTGTGGTCTCCAACCAATATCAGAAACAGGTTTAGAACAAGCCGTTGCTGCACCTAAAACTGAAGCTAATTCTTCAATCATACCCCAATTTTCAGGACCTTTCAAACCTCGTCCTGCAGAAACAACTATTTCAGCATCTGCAATTGTTACTTTACCAGTTGTTTTCTCTGCATTAACTACTTTTACCCCAAAATCAGCCTCGCTTAAGGCAGGAACAAAATCCTCTTCTGTTAGAGAAACATTTGATTCAACTAAGCCAAATGAGTTTTTTGACAAACCTAAAACTTTAACATCTGTTGAAATTTCAGTGATATTAAATGCTTTATTTGAAAACACATTTCTTTTTACTTGAAAAGGTGACACACTTACAGGAGCTGCCACAACATTTGATGCATATCCCGCATTTAAATTCACTGCTACTAAAGGTGCAACGTGTAAACTATCTGTTGTTGAGGCTAAAACTATAACTTTAGCCCCTTCTTTTTCTGCTGCTTGTTTAATTACATCTGCATAAGCTTTTGCAGAAAAATTAGTTAATTGAGTATTAGTTACTTTTAACACTTTAGAAACCCCATAGTTAGCTAAAGCTGCGTTTTCTGTTGCATTAATAGAAACAGCTGTTACTGTTGTTCCTAATGCATCAGCAATATTTTTTGCGTAAGAAGCAATTTCAAAAGCTGTTTTTTTGAATTTACCTTCGCTTGATTCTGTATATATTAAAACTGACATATCTTTTAAATTACGATTTTCAACTGTTAAATTAAATCACTTTAGCTTCGTTGTGTAACAAGCTTACTAATTCATCTAAATTATCTGCACTAACTAATTTCACTGCTGATTTAGCCGCAGGTTTCTCAAATTTCACTGCAGATGTAGCAGCTGCATCATTTGTAGGCTCTACCAAATTCAAAGCTTTAGTTCTTGCCGTCATAATTCCTCTCATATTCGGAATTCGCAAGTCTTTTTCTTCTACTAGACCTTTTTTACCTGCTATAATTAATGGCAAAGAAGCAGTAGAAGTTTCTTTTCCACCATCAATTTCTCTAACCACAGTAGCTTCAGTTCCATTGATTTCAAGACCGATACAAGCATTTACAAAATTGTACCCTAACAATCCAGCAAGCATTCCTGGAACCATTCCTCCATTGTAGTCAATTGATTCTGTCCCAGCAATGATTAAGTCATAGCCACCTTGTTGAACTACTTGCGCCAATTGTTTAGCAACAAATAAACCATCTGTTGGATTGGCATTTACACGAATAGCTTCATCCGCACCAATAGCTAATGCTTTTCTTAGAGTAGCTTCTGCATCAGGGCCACCCACATTTACCACTGTTAATTGCGCTCCAGTTTGTTCTTTTAGAATTACAGCTTTTGTTAAACCAAACTCATCATTCGGATTAATAACGTATTGCACTCCGTTTGTATCAAATTCAGTGTCGTTATTAACGAAATTAATTTTTGAAGTAGTATCAGGCACATGGCTGATGCAAACTAATATTTTCATTATTCCTAATTTTATATTGATGCCACGAAATTACAAAAAAATGTTTTAAAAAAACTATGCACGCATAATAAATGTGAAATTTTCATGAATTATTAGCAAAAATTAAACAAAATTTAATTTTTAAATCAATCACAAGACCCTCATTGAAAACTTCACAAAGAAAACGTTTGAGTAAAAAAATATTATTTTTATAAAATTTGACAAATCAACTCATTAAAAATTATTATTTTTGCGTTTCACTAAATTTTGGAATTTATATAAAATGAGAACAATACAGTTTAGAGAAGCTATCTGCGAAGCGATGAGCGAAGAAATGCGTCGTGATGAAGCGGTATATTTAATGGGTGAAGAAGTAGCAGAATATAACGGAGCTTACAAAGCTTCAAAAGGAATGTTAGATGAGTTTGGACCAAAGAGAGTGATTGATACTCCTATTGCTGAATTAGGTTTTGCGGGTATTGCTGTAGGTTCAGCTATGAATGGATGTAGACCAATTGTTGAATTCATGACATTTAATTTTTCATTAGTTGGAATTGATCAGGTGATTAATAACGCTGCAAAGATGAGACAAATGTCTGCTGGACAATTCCCTATGCCAATGGTATTTAGAGGACCAACGGCTTCTGCTGGTCAATTAGCTGCTACTCACTCTCAAGCTTTTGAAAACTGGTTTGCTAACACACCTGGATTAAAAGTTGTAGTTCCTTCTACTCCATATGATGCTAAAGGTTTATTAAAATCAGCAATTCGTGATAATGATCCAGTAATATTCATGGAATCTGAGCAAATGTATGGAGATAAAGGAGAAGTACCTGAAGGAGAGTATACTATTCCATTAGGTGTTGCAGATATTAAACGCGAAGGTTCAGATGTTACTGTAGTGTCTTTTGGTAAAATCATCAAAGAAGCTTTATTGGCTGCTGAAGAATTAGCCAAAGATGGAATTTCTGTTGAAGTTATTGATTTGAGAACAGTTCGTCCTATGGATTATGACTGCATCATCAACTCTGTCAAGAAGACCAATCGTCTAGTTGTTTTAGAAGAAGCTTGGCCTTTTGCTTCTGTAGCTTCTGAAATTACCTATATGGTTCAAGAAAGAGCTTTTGATTATTTGGATGCTCCAATACAACGTATCACTACTGCTGATACTCCTGCGCCTTATTCACCTACTTTATTAAAAGAATGGTTGCCTAATAGCAATGATGTGATTAAAGCTGTTAAAAAAGTGTTGTATAAAAAATAAACCCATTTTTATTTTTATATTTGAATCCCGATTTGCATCGGGATTTTTTTATTTAAATATCATTTATCGTGAAAAAAATACTAGCCTTATTTTTATTCTTATTCCAAATTTTTGTCTTGGCTCAAACCAAAGTTAGCGGTGTAGTTTTAGATGACAAAAACAAACCTATTTCTTACTCTACAGTAGCTTTTAAAAATTCAGCTGAGGGTGTAATGACCGATGAAAACGGAAAATTTTATCTAGAATCTAAAAAAAACTACTCTATTCTTGCAATCTCAAATGTGGGCTATACAAGCAAAGAAATCACATTAAATGGTGAACACAACTACGACTTAAAAATACTTTTATCCGCCGACAAAGAAATTGAAGCCGTAACTATTTATTCTGGTAAAACATCAAAAAAAAACAATCCAGCTATTGATATTTTACGCAAAATATGGGAACGAAAGAAAAAGAATGGACTACGTCAATTTGACCAATACAAATATGACAAATACGAAAAAATTGAATTCGATATCAATTCCATTGATAGTACTTTTATGAAAAATAAAATCTTTAAGAAAATGGAATTTGTGTTTAAACATGTAGATACTTCGGATATTACTGGAAAAAACTTCCTACCTATTTTCATTAATGAAACGTTAAGCGAGGTTTATGGAGACAATATTAATAAACGAAATAAAGAAGTATTAAAAGCAAATAAATACTCTGGTTTTGGCAATGCAAACAACGATGGAGTCAATGCTTTTTTAAAAGATTTATATGCAGAATATGACATATATAACAACTATTTAAAATTTTTTGATAAGGATTTTGTAAGCCCTCTATCTAGAACTGGAATTCAAGTTTACAACTATGTTTTGGCTGACAGCTCTTATATTGACAAAAAATGGTGTTATAAAATTGTGTATTACCCAAGAAGAAAAAACGAATTAACCTTTAAAGGCGACTTTTGGGTTAACGACACTACCTATGCAATTAAAACTATCAATTTAGAGGCTAGTAAAAGTGCAAATATCAATTGGGTGCGTGATATTTACATAGAACAAGAGTTTGATGTATTAAATGATTCCGTTTTTTTATTAAAGAGAGACTATATGATGACTGATTTTGCTCTTAACAAAAAAGAGAAATCAAGTGGCATGTATGGTAAACGAACCACTTTTTTTAAAAACCATAATTTTAATGAAAAGAAAGACGATAAATTCTACCGAGAAGAAGTCAACTATTTTGACAAAGAAGCCTATACTAAGGACAATGCTTTTTGGGAGGAAAACCGTTTTGAAAGCCTGAATAGCAATGAAAAAGGCATATATGAGATGCTAGACACCTTAAAGACCGTACCAAAATTCAAACGCATTTACAACTTAGTATCTATTTTAGGCAGCGGTTATGTACAAGTTGGTAAATTTGACATTGGTCCTTTATTCT
Organism: uncultured Flavobacterium sp.; assembly: GCA_964398425.1. Taxonomy (GTDB): domain Bacteria; phylum Bacteroidota; class Bacteroidia; order Flavobacteriales; family Flavobacteriaceae; genus Flavobacterium. Next base: position 1,473 of record CAYNNB010000009.1, on the reverse strand, counting down.
CTACCTTTGGATATAATGATGTTGAAGGTCAACGCATTCGATTAGGAGGTAGAACTTATTTTGGCCCTAATGATTACTGGAGAATTCAAGGTTACACAGCTTATGGATTTAAAGATGAAAAGTTCAAGTATGGTATTTTAGGGAAATATATGTTTAACAAAAAAAATCGCTTTATTGTATCAGTTGGAAATAGGAGCGATGTTGAACAAATTGGGGTGAGCTTAACCACTTCTAACGATGTTCTGGGTAGAAGTTTTGCCTCGTCCTCTTTCTTTTCTAGTGGAACCAACAACAAGCTAACCAAAGTAAATTTAACTACTATCGGATTAGAAATTGAGCCTGTTAAAAACTTAAATTTCCAAGCTACTTTTTCACATCGAAAATTAGAATCAGCTTCAAATACTTTTAAATTAGATTATTTTACTGACAACACGTTTACTACTACAGCTAATCAAGTTAAGCAATCCGAAATTAATTTCATGATTGACTACACTCCTAAGCGAAAGATGGTAGGTTATGGCGTAGATCGCATTGAAGTGGATATAAATTACCCTCGTTTTTTTATTAGTTACTCACAGGGGTTAAAAGGAGTATTAGATAGTGATTTTAGCTATTCCAAATTACAATTTTATTACAGACAACCCTTGCTAATTGGTGGTTTTGGTCGTTTATTTACGACCTTAGAAGTTGGGAAAACCTTTGGTGCTGTACCATTAGGGTTGATGAATGTAATTCCAGGAAACCAATCTTACTTTATTATAGACAACACCTACAATTTATTAAACTATTATGATTTTGTTTCAGACCAATACACTTCACTACATTTAGAGCATAACTTCAATGGGAAATTATTTGCTCGTGTGCCTATGTTACGCAAACTAAACTGGAGAGAAATTATTGGAGTAAAGGCAGTTTATGGGTCTGTATCTGAAGAAAACAAAGCGCTAAATGCTTCTGGAATAAACTACATTGCCCCTGTAGATGGATATATAGAGTACCATGCTGGAATTGGTAATATTTTTAAAGTCGCACGCATTGATTGTGCTTGGCGAGGAAGTTACTTTGACTTACCAGAAGCGCGTAAATTTACTGTACGTGTAGGATTTGGTTTTTATTTCTAACATTCTTAAACTTTAGGGTGTAAAAAATCTAACAGAGAGGCTTTTCTGTTAGATTTTTTTATCAACAACTTTTGATCTCTACATTCCTTTTTAAATCCTCACTCTCAAAATTTGAGAACAAGTATACTAAAATCATGTTATATTTATATTTATATTTATATTTATATATTATTATAACCGTACTATAACTATGCTATATCAGTGCTATATTAGTGCTATATATATTTTTTTGACCTGTCTGTGACCCGTCCTAAAATAACTATAAAGATTAATAAACCATCTTATTCTGTTCTAGCTCCCAAAAAAAAAGATAATGAAAAATAAAAGATCATAAAAAGTGACATTACTTTAA
>CAYNNB010000008.1:38348-52011 GCA_964398425.1 uncultured Flavobacterium sp. | reverse complement strand
ATACCTAACGTACCAATCCAGAAGTGGAAATTAGCTAATTTTTGAGAGAATAATTGTGTTTTTGTAATTCTAGGAATAATCCAATAAATCATACCAAATGTCATGAATCCGTTCCAAGCTAAAGCACCTACGTGAACGTGAGCTACAACCCAGTCTGTAAAGTGAGCAATTGCATTAACATTTTTCAAAGATAACATTGGACCTTCAAAAGTTGCCATTCCATAACCTGTAATACCTACTACAAAGAATTTTAAAATAGCATCTGTTCTAACTTTATCCCAAACACCTCTTAAAGTTAACAATCCATTAATCATACCACCCCAAGATGGAGCAATTAACATTACAGAAAACACAACTCCTAAATTTTGAGCCCAATCTGGTAATGTAGAATACAATAAGTGGTGAGGTCCAGCCCAGATATATAAGAAGATTAAAGACCAAAAGTGAATAATGGATAATCTGTAAGAGTAAACAGGTCGGTTTGCTGCTTTTGGCAAGTAATAATACATCAATCCTAAGAAAGGTGTAGTTAAGAAAAAGGCAACTGCATTGTGACCGTACCACCATTGTACTAAGGCATCTTGAACACCTGCATAAGCAGAATAACTTTTTGTCAAAGAAACCGGAATTTCTAAGCTATTCACAATATGTAACAAAGCCACCGCTACAAATGTTGCAATATAGAACCAAACCGCTACATAAATATGACGCTCTCTTCTTTTTATAATTGTACCAATCATATTGATACCAAAAGCTACCCATACTAAGGCGATAGCAATATCAAAAGGCCATTCTAATTCGGCATATTCTTTTGATGTTGTAATACCTAAAGGTAGTGAAATAGCAGCACCAACGATGATTAACTGCCAACCCCAGAAGTTCACCTGACTTAAAAAGTCACTGAACATTCTCGCTTTTAATAAACGTTGCAAAGAGTAATAAACTCCAGCAAATACTGCATTCCCAACGAATGCAAAAATTACTGCATTAGTATGCAATGGTCTTAATCTACCATAACTTAACCAAGGGATACCATCAGTCAAATTAGGAAATAAGTAAAATAAAGCAACAATAAGACCCACCAACATACCCACTACTCCGAAAAGTAATGAAGCATAGATAAAGTTACGAACTATCTTATTGTCATAACGAAATTGTTGTACTTCCATAGTTAGTTAATATTTAGTTTTTGTTTTTATTAGAATTATTTTTCACTTCGTCGTCAAATAACATACGTACCGATGGGGTGTAGTCATCGTCGTATTGACCGTTTTTCACTGCTAAAATGAAGATGATTAAGAAAGCTATTGCAATAACAATACTTACTGAAATTAGAAAATAAATGACACTCATACCTTAAACTTTAAACAAAGTTAGACTTACTCTATCAGGATAAATATGACTTTTGTCATACTCTTTAATTTTTGTTAAAAATGGTTAATTTTTATTGATTTTACGACCATAAAACTTGCTCATAATTGTAACGAAACTTACAATTGTGATGGCACTCATAGGCATTATAATAGCGGCAAATAGTGGGGACAATTTTCCAGCTAACGCAAAAGTTAATCCAATTGCATTATACAAAAGCGAAAGACCAAAACTCATGTAAATCGTTTTCATAGAGTCTTTTGCATATCGTAAATATAAGAAAAGTTTTGAAAACTCCAAAGAATCCATAATACCATCACAAGCAGGCGAAAATACATTTACATTTTCAGAAATAGCAATACCAACATTACTTTGAGCTAATGCACCCGCATCGTTAAGTCCATCTCCAATCATCATTACATTTTTTCCTTCTTGCTGTAATTTTTCTATATAGGCTAACTTTTGCTCTGGTTTTTGATTAAAAATAAGTTCTGTATTCGCAGGTAAAATGGATTGAAGATAAACTTTTTCACCATCATTATCTCCACTCAACACTTTAACTTGATAATGATTTTTGGTTAATTCTTTAAATAATTGTTCTAAACCTTCTCTATATTGATGATTAAACAAATAATACCCTTTATAATGGTCATCGATTTTAATATTAACCTTGGTTTGTTTTAAATTATCTTCGGTTAAAGTTGCCCCCATCAAAGCATCGGAACCAATTTCAATTTTATGATTTTGAATTATTGCAATAATTCCTTTACCAATGATTTCTTCAAACTCTGTTAAGTTCTGTTTTTCAGTATTAGGTAAATAATCATACAACTTTCTGCTTAAAGGGTGGTTTGAATTTCTAATACAGTTTTTAACCCATTGTTCCTCTTCTGAAGTTAAAGGAGTACCAACAAATTCTATTTGCATCTTATTTGCAGATGTAATTGTTCCTGTTTTATCAAAAACTACCGTATCTACCTTAGCTAATTGTTCAACAACTAAGGAATTTTTCAAATACATTTTGTTGTTACCCATAATTCGCAATACATTACCAAGTGTAAATGGTGCTGTTAAAGCCAAAGCGCATGGACAAGCCACAATTAAAACAGCTGTAAAAACATTAAATGCAATATAAGTATCAATGAATAGCCAAAAAAGTAACGCTCCAAATGCCAACAACAATAATGCGGGGGTGAAATACTGACTTACTTTATCAGTTATGGATTTATGTTTTTGATCAATTTTCTTTTGAAACACATCATTACTCCATAATTGAGTTAAATAACTTTGTGATACAGAAAACAACACTTCCATTTCAATTACTCCTCCTATTTGTTTTCCTCCTGCAAATACTTTATCTCCCGACTTTTTTTCAATTGGATCCGCTTCTCCAGTAACAAAACTATAATCTAACGATGTTTTAGGCGAAATAAGAATTCCATCAACGGGTATGAGCTCTTGATTGCGGATTAACAATCGGTCTCCTTTCTCAATATCATACACTTGACACGGAACTTCTGAACCATCTGAAAGTATTTTAGTCACTGCAATAGGGAAATATGATTTATAATCACGTTCAAAAGATAAAAAATCATACGTTTTTTGTTGAAACAACTTACCTAACAACATGAAAAAAACTAATCCTGTTAGACTATCAAAAAAACCTTGACCGTAATCAAATACGATATCTACTGAACTTCGAATAAACATTACAATAATTCCAAGAGCAATAGGAATATCAATATTTAATACGCTTGAACGAATACTTTTATAGGCCGAAACGTAATAACCACTTGCTGAATAAAGAAAAGAAGGAAGGGATAAAAAGAAAATTAACCAACGGAAAAAAGGTTTATATTTTTCAATCCAAAATTCGTCAACTTCAAAATATTCTGGAAAAGATAATAACATAATATTTCCAAAACAAAAGAAAGCTACACCTAACTTATAGATTAATGTTCTATCAATGTTATTTGTTCCTGTTTCATAGTTTTCTAAACTAATGTAAGGCTCATAACCTATAGATGCTAACAAGTAAACAATTTCTTTTAAATTAGTTTGTTCTGGCTGATAAGTAATACGGACTTTTTTCTGAGTAAAATTTACTTGTGATGCAATTATACCTTTTTGAAGCTTTTGGAGATTTTCCAATATCCAAATACATGAGCTACAATGAATATGAGGTATGTACAATGAAACAATATGTGTTGTAGTTTCTTCAAATTCCAATAGTTTTGAACTAATTTTCTCATCGTCTAAAAATTCATATTTACCATTAATTTCTGGTGGCGTTGCTCCTGGTGAAGTCGCATAATCATAATAACAAGTTAAGTCATTTTGACTAAAAATTTCATATACCGTTTTACACCCCACACAACAAAAAGACTTGTCATCATAGGCTATTTTTTCACTTGGCATAAACTCTTTACCACAGTGAAAACAATTTTTATCGTCCATTTTAATGCTCATTTTTTACCTGTAACAAAGGTCACATTCTCAGAAAAAATAAAATATGATATTTGTCATACGATTTGTATCTTTATACTTTACAATAAAAATACTATTTTTTTTCATAGAAAGGGGAGTTACATTTAAAGAAATAATTAATTTTGCAAAAGATAAAAGTATCCTATGAGTGGTAAATGTGAACAATGTATCGTTAGAGAATTAAGTTCGTTAAAAGCATTAAATAAAGAAGAGCTTTTGAGAATGGCTGACTGTAAAACGTCTTACACCGTTAAAAAAGGAGAACCTTTATTTGAAGAAGGAGAAACACTCAATGGCATTTATTGCGTTAAAGATGGTGTGGCTAAAATGTCCAAATTAAGCGCCAATGGCAAAGACCAAATTGTTAAACTTGTAAAAAAGGGAGAACTATTAGGTCAGCGATCTTTGATTAGTGAGGAAGCTGCTAATTTGAGTGCTGTTGCTATTGAAGACATGCAAGTTTGTTTTATCCCAAAAAATGAAGTTTTAAAATTTTTCAATGAGAATAATCAATTTTCGTTGAACATGATGAAAACAATTTGTGGAGATTTAAGAGAAGCTGATGATCACATGGTTGATATGGCTCAAAAAACAGTTAAACAACGATTAGCTCATACGTTATTACAATTAGAAAAAGAGTATGGAATACAAGATGATGGGAGTTTAAGAATCCAATTATCTAGAGAAGAAATAGCTGGAATGATTGGTACTGCCACAGAAAGTTGTATTCGTTTATTATCTGAATTTAATAAAGAAGGAATTATTGAATTAACTGGTAAAAAAATTATTCTTATCAATAAAAACACATTACAAAAGATGAGTGAATAGAAATTGTAATTTAGAATCTGAAACAAGTTCAGATTGACAAAAATTACCGATTGAAATAGAATATAAAAATACAAACTCCGACTTATAGTCGGAGTTTTTTTATTTTAAAATTTCTATTCGAATAGCTCGCAAAAAATCTTCGTTAGAAGGCAATAAATTAATCCCTTCCTTTTCTAATAAATTACTATCATGTACTAAATTATCTGCTACACCACACCAAGGTTCAATACATAAAAATGGAGCATTAGGTTTAGTCCAAACACCTAAATATGGAAAAAAATCAAAATTCACTTTTAATATTGGAACATCCAAATGCAAAAGAATAACTTCATCTGATTCCAGTGATTTAAAAACTAAAGCATCATTGGCAAACAATTCATATTTTAAATCTAATTTACCTGAATGACTTTCTATTACAGAAGTTTCAAAATTAAAATTCTCATTTTCTAAATGATGAGTAATTAGAACATCTGGCTGATTAAATTGTAAACTGTAGTCTGAGAGATCACCTTCTATCGCAAACGCTGGATGAGCACCGATAGAAAAAGGCATGGTTTCATTTGATATATTTCGAACAAAATACTCAATAATCAGTTCACTATCAATTAAAGTATAAGCTAAGAACAACTTAAAGTCGAAAGGAAAATTATATTTCGTTTCCGCATTAGATTCCAATTCAAAAATTACCTGATGTTCCGATTTTAACTCATACTGGAATTCATAATTACGAGCAAAACCATGACGAGGCAACGTATATTCTTTTCCATTTAGCGTATAAACATCATTTTTTAAACGACCGACTATAGGGAACAAAATAGGAGAAGTTTTATTCCAATAGTTTTCATCTACTTCCCAAATGTAGTTTACCTGGTTTTTTTCTAACGATACTAACTCTGCTCCTACTGTATTAATAGTAGCAGTTAAAATTTGATTGGTTATGGTGATTAACATAGGCTATTCTTCAGGTATTCCTTTCCAAGTTCTAATTCCTCTTGAAAAGAAAAATAATGCAATGATACAAACTATTAAATTAATGATAAACATGTTGAATATATTATCATTTAAAAATTTATAGAAAGGATCTAAGTAATAATCATAATTTTTAATCGAAGCATATTGTCTCATCAATTTGTTTTTATAGTGCTCCATATATATGAAATAAATAATTGGAAGTATCGCAGAAAAAAACCATAGTGCTAAATTTACAACAACCTTACTAAAACGAATATTAGTTTTCGAAACAATAAGATTAATCAGCGTTAGTAATAAACCAATAATAGTTAAAACAGAAAGATACAAATAAGTTAATTCTTCCCTACCTATGGTTGAAATCAAACCGAAGACAATATTTAGTAAAACGGTAACTACTATAGCAATTAACCAGCTTTTGCCAGATGTAACTTTGAATGAAAATAACAATAATGAAAATCCGAATGCGAAATATAAAATACCTATAGTAAATTCCAATGCTTCCCAAATGGAAGCATAACTATTTAATAGAATTAAATAATTGTGATTTAAAATATTTTTTCCCACAAAATAATCCGAGTAAACACCATCGTTTTTAAATTCGTAATACTCATCTGGAGATGCAGACTCGTAATCGTTGTAATCTACATAGGTTGAATCATAATCTTTTGTATTAGGATTAGCATAATTAATTATCTTATATTTTTTAAAATTTGGATAATCATACACTTCTTTAAACCATTTTTCTACAGTAATATTGGTATATAATTTTGCATCATTGTGAATAGCTAAATATTCACTCATTAATTTCTTTACTTCCGTCTGATTGTTATTTGATAACCACTTTCGAATTGCTAATGTATTTAGTGAATCTTTTGCTCTATCATCATACTTAAAATTGAATACTTTTCTATTTATAAGAGCAGTAGGTTCATACTGTTTGCCAAAATATTTTACATACTCTTTATAGACTATCTTTCTGTATTGAATTTGACCATTAATTGTTGTATCTGTAAATACGGATTTCGTAGAATCAATTTCTGGAGACTCAAAACTTCCGTTAATAAACATATCGGCCTTTGAGAGTATTTCCACTCTTCGTTTAACTTCATCTTCAGAAAAATAACTTCTTTTCTTAAGCGTTTGTCCAACCAAAACAGAGACATAAAAGGTAGAAAATACAACTACTATTATAAAAATTTGTAACCACTCATAAAAAAGAGCATTTTTACTTTTGGGATAAAACGATTTAAAAGCATTATTCTTGAAATACTGAATTAACCAAACAATAAAAACAACTATAATAATTAATGTAATTATTATAAAAAAAGGAGCTTCTAATAAAGAGTCGTATTTTTTTGTAAAATCAATTGTTCCATCAAAATAGCCCGTAAAAAAACAAAATAGATGAAGCAGAATTCCTAATGCCGCCATTGGAATAAACTTTGTATTCCATAGTAATGGGTATTTTAATAATATATTTTTCTGTAAATTTGATAACATGATAAGGACTTATTTAATAAAGAAACGTCGGGTTGAATGGGTAATATCTCTCAGGTATTTAATGGTAATTTGTTGGTCAATTAATGCTTTCATAAATTGATTGATATCAACTGTTAATGGAAAAGTTGCAACTAATGTCCCACCATTTTGTTCTATGTTTTCGATGCCTAAAACTTCTAATTTTTGTTTGATACTTAAAAGCGGTTCATCCGATTCAAATTCAACTATAAAATGTTGCTCTATAGCATCTTCTGATTTCAAATTGCGTTGTTTTCCTTGTTTTAAAAACACCACTTGATTTGATGTTTTTTCAACCTCATACAATTGTTGGGAACTCAACACAATAGCTATTGGACGAAACGGAGAATTGGCAATATTTCTAAAATCATCTAATATGGTTTGTTGGGCTAAAATATCCAAATTTGCCAAGGGTTCATCAATTAATAAAATTTTTGGTTTTCGGAGTAACATTCGAGCCAATTCGAAGCGCATCTTATACCCTGAGGATAAACCCGACCAATTATAATTTCTATATTTTCTGAGCCCTAAACGAGTAATCACTAAATCGACTACTAAATTATTTTCTTCAGCAGAATAGCCGTAACAAGTTGCTGCAAATTCTAAATTTTCATACATAGAACCGCGCCATGTTTCAGTTCGTTGAGGTATATAAACCAATTTAGTTCGTAAATCATACCCATCATCATAAGAAAATTGATAGTTGATTTTACCTGATGAAGGTTCTAATTCTCTACAAATACTTCGCAACAATGTGGTTTTTCCATTACCATTTTCTCCAACTAAACCAATGATTTCACCCGATTTAATTTCTAAATGAATTGGACCTAGATTAAAATTTGAATTGTAATTCTTTTGTAAATTTTCAATGGAAATAATGGTTTGGTGTGGCTGTATTGTCTTTTCTATTAAAAATTTATACAGGTCTTGTAAAAGATGGTTAAGTTTAACTTTAACTTCTACTGAAGTGGAATTATAGTCGAACCAATTTAGAAAAGTAGTGGTTTGTTTATAAAACTGAATAGCTTCCGAATCTAAAGTAAAATCTATTATTCTTTTAATCACTTGTTGAAAATCATTGAGTTCTAATAACTCTTGAACTTCATTAAATTGTTGTTGAAATAAATTCATTAATTAAACTATTATTTTTTTACTTTTTACTTTTTACTTTTTACTTTTTACTTAAAAAATCTTTTTTTAAGATCCCATAATGAACGGAATCAATAAACATTCCATTATAAAATTCATTTTCTTTAAAATGCGCCTCCTTTACAAAACCATTTTTTTCTAATACTAGAGCAGATCCTATATTTTCGGGATCAATAACTGCTTCAATGGAATGAAAATTTTGAACAGTAAAAGCATAATCAAGCATTGTGCCAATAGCTTCAGTTACGTAACCTTTTCCTTCAAACTCAGGAAGTATCATGTAACCTATTTCAGTACGATGATTTTCGGGTTGCGTTCTATAAAACCCCATAAATCCTATAAATTTACCTGTTTCTTTTTCTTCTACCGCCCAGTTAATATCTGTATTTTCTTTGATTTTTTCATTCATAAAATGAATCATTGCAAGCGCTTGTTGTTCATTCTCTAAAATAGGTCGAGGAATGTATTTCATTCGTTCTTTGTCACTTCGTAAACGAAATACTTCTGGTGTATCCGAATCCTTTAATTGACGAAAATGCAAACGCATTGAATTTAAAATAGGAAATGGGTTGAAATTTATTGTTAACATATATAATTACTATTTAATTAATAAAGCTGAAATTACTTTATCTTGAGATTTACTAAAGAAAACTAACATTGAAATAGCTCCGATGGTAGCCAACAACATATCAGATTGTGTATCCCAAACATACCCTTGTGTGCCTAAAAAAGCATCACCGCCTTCACCTGTACAAATAGACACCCACCACTCTATCCATTCATAAGCTGCACTTATAGCTAAACAAATAGACACGATGATAAAATTAAAAAAACTTGGATTAGCTATTACTTTTTTACGTAAAAACAACTCTCTAACAATCATAGCTGGAACAAATCCTTGAAAAAAATGTCCCACTTTATCATAATTATTTCTGTTTTGATGAAATATTTCTTTAATCCAATCAAAAAGTGGTACTTCAGCATACGTGTAATGTCCGCCTAAAAACAACACATAACAATGTAATAAAATAAAAAAGTAGGTAAAATTAGTAAATTGAAATTTCTTATACGTTAAAAACAAAATCAAAAAACCAATTAAGGCAGGTACTACTTCTAAAAACCAAGTAAAATATTCTTTTGGTTGAAAACCCGAAACGATTAATCCAACAAAAAAAAATACTATATAAATATTAAGGATTTTCATTTTTTTCAATTATTTAAAACTATAAAAAACATCATATCCATAACGGAGTATCATAATACAAACCACCGCTAAAAACACTTTCCTAATAAATTGATTTCCTCTTAAGATAGCCATTTTAGTTCCTAAAATACTACCCGAAACATTGGCGACTGCCATAATTAGAGCTATTTCAATTATGTAATTTCCTTGTGAAATAAACACATAAAGCGCCGATACATTAGTTACGCAATTTATTACTTTAGCATAGGCAGATGCTTCTAAAAATTCGAATCCCAAAAGAGCTACAAATCCTAGTACTAAAAAACTACCCGTGCCCGGTCCTAGGAATCCATCATAAAATCCTATTAAGATACCCAATAAAAAGCCGTAAAAATATTTTTTATTAGCTGTTAAATTCTTTGTTGAAAAACTACCAAAGTCTTTTTTGGTATAGGTATAAATAGCAATACCAATTAACATAAAAAAGATAAAAGGTTTTAAAAAATTAACATTAATCGTACTTACCAATTTTGCTCCAATGAAAGAAGCTATAAACGAACTAGTTGCGGTTATAAGTAAAAGTTTCCAATTAAATTTAATTCTTTTTGAATATTGAATGGCTGCAATACTTGTTCCCGATAAACCTGCTATCTTATTGGTTCCAAAAACAGTAGGAACAGCCGTATTGGGATAAGTAATCATTAAAGCAGGAAATTGAATGAGTCCACCTCCTCCAACTACGGCATCGATGAAACCTGCTAATAACGACAATAGTCCTAACGTAATTAGGACTATTGGATCATGTTGTGCAAAAAGTTCAAGTAAATTCATTCTTAATTTTTACTTGACAATCTATTTTGGACCAATGCGTTTAGTAAAGTTACAACCGTTCCAAAAGGTAAAATTTCTACATACGTCATTCCAATAATTCCAATTGGAGATTGATACACTTCTTTCATCCATTTAACCTCTTCAGTAACTTTTGCAACGTCTTCAGGTTTGGCATTTTTAAGCATCATATCTCCATAAATTTCCATAAAATTTGGAAAGAAATTGTAAAATATAACCAACCAAACTGCAACATAAATGGTTGAAATGATTACTGTCATTAAAAAACCTGCTTTAAAAGCCGCCCCAAAAGAAATTTGATTGGCATTGTTTTTTCTTATTTGAAACACACCATAAATCATCGTTCCAAATGCGAAAACCATACTTGTAAATCCAAGAATCATACTAGGTTGTTGTTCTGGATTTTGTTTCATAAAATAGGTGACTAAACACATAAATGCTGAAACAATTATGCCCCCTAATACGCCGAATTTTAAAATAGTTCTGTTCATTTTTTTTAAATTTTAATTAATATTCACCTGTGATTACCATTTTAACTGGCAAATTATAATAAATTGAAACTGATGTATTATCTTTTCGGGCAGGGCAAAAAATTGTAGTTTTCTGGATTCTTTGAAAGGCTTTATAAATTAACAAATCATAGTACAAACTACCTGTTGATCTTGGAAATCTTATAAAATCCAAACGTCCTTCTTTATCAATAATAAAAGTAATCATAACTGATAAATTTAAGGTGTTTTCTAAATACAAATCTGAAATATAATCTCTAATAACATTAGAAAATCGTTCTCTTAAAAAATTTTCAAAACATTTATTCTCCTCAGAACCACTTAAACCTTTGTCTTTACAATTTTGATGTGTTGGTAATAAAATATCACTATTCTCGGTATAACGTTCACAGACTTCAGAAGGTAGTGCATCAACTGAATTTGGACTACTTATTCTATCAATACTAACTTTTAGATACCAATTTCTTTTTAAATAAGCATCGTTAATTTTACTTTTAGTATCTGAGAAATACTGATTTAATTTTTCTAGTATTTTTTTGTCTTTATTATAATCAAAACTTAAATAAAAATCATTTTGAACTTTATTTAAATCAGAAAATAATGATTTTATTCCATTGTAAAAATCAATATTAGATGTATTTGAAACTTCAATTACAGAATCTTTTTCTATTTCAAATTTTGAATTTTGAACAATGAATTCTTGAATTTCATTAACCTTACTATTGTAATTTGAAAAATTATTTTTTTGAGATTCCGTTTTTAAATATTTAGAAAAATCCTCCGATTTTTGAGCAAGAAGTGTACTTGAAAATAAAATAATAAAAAGAGTTTTATACATACTTAATTTTTTCAAATATATAAAAAAACCTAGATTACATTGCTGCAAACTAGGTTTTCAAAACTAAAAACTAATCAAACTATTTATTATACTTTCATATTTTTATTCTTGATTTCTAAAAACCAATTTATTATCAAAACAATCTAAGATAATGAAGCTGTCTGTTTTCACATTTCCGGCTAAAATTTCTTTAGACAATTGATTCAACACTTCTCTTTGAATGACACGTTTTACCGGTCGTGCTCCAAATTCTGGATCAAATCCTTTCATCGATAAATAATCCAATGCTTCAGGAGTTGCTTCCATAGTTATGTGTTGCTGCTCTAACATTTTAATTACACTTTTCAATTGTAAACCAACAATTTGTTTAATGTTATCATTGGTCAATGGTGTGAACATTACAATTTCATCAATACGATTAATAAACTCTGGTCGTACGGTTTGTTTTAACATACCCAAAACTTCTGCTTTTGCTGCTTCAGTTGCCGCTTCAAGACCACCTTTTAGATTTTCAAATTTTTCTTGAATAATATGACTTCCCATATTGGACGTCATAATAATGATAGTATTTTTAAAATCAGCCAAACGACCTTTATTATCTGTAAGTCGGCCTTCATCTAATACTTGTAATAAAATATTAAAGGTATCTGGATGTGCTTTTTCAATTTCATCTAATAAAACTACCGAATACGGTCTTCTTCTCACCGCTTCTGTTAATTGACCACCTTCATCATAACCAACGTATCCCGGAGGCGCACCAACTAAACGACTTACACTATGACGCTCTTGGTATTCACTCATATCAATACGTGTAATGGCATTTTCATCGTCAAATAAATATTCCGCTAAAGCTTTGGCTAATTCCGTTTTTCCCACACCAGTTGTACCTAAGAACAGGAACGAACCAATAGGCTTTTTAGCGTCTTGTAATCCGGCTCTACTTCTACGTACGGCGTCTGAAATCGCTTCAATTGCTTCTTCTTGACCTACTACACGTTTGTGTAATTCATCTTCTAACTTCAATAACTTTTCGCGCTCACTTTGCAGCATTTTTGTAACCGGTATACCAGTCCATTTTGCTACCACTTCAGCAATATCATCATGGGTCACTTCTTCTTTAATTAAAGATTGTCCTTTTTGATTTTCTTGCAATTGGACTTGCAACACATCTAATTTTTCTTGTGCTTCTTTAATTTTTCCATAGCGAATCTCAGCCACTTTACCATAATCACCTTCACGTTCTGCACGTTCTGCTTCCAGTTTAAAATCTTCAATCTGTTGTTTTACACTCTGAATTCCTTCAACAACATCTTTTTCCGATTTCCATTTGGCAAAAATTTCATTGCGTTCTTCTTTTAAATTGGCCAAATCTAGATTTAATGATTTTAATTTTGTTTCATCATTTTCTCTTTTAATAGCTTCTATTTCAATTTCCAATTGCATAATTTTTCGATCCAAAACATCCAATTCTTCTGGTTTTGAATTAATTTCCATGCGCAATTTAGACGCCGCTTCGTCCATTAAATCAATGGCTTTATCGGGTAAAAAACGATTGGTAATATAACGTTGCGACAACTCAACAGCAGCTATAATAGCATCGTCTTTGATTCGAACTTTATGGTGTGTTTCATATTTTTCCTTAATTCCACGAAGAATAGAAATAGCACTTTCGGTATCAGGCTCTTCCACCATTACTTTTTGAAAACGACGTTCTAACGCTTTATCTTTTTCAAAATATTTTTGGTATTCGTCTAAAGTTGTAGCACCAATTGCTCTTAATTCACCACGTGCTAAAGCAGGTTTTAAAATATTAGCCGCATCCATAGCTCCTTCGCCACCTCCTGCACCAACCAATGTGTGAATTTCATCAATGAATAATACAATTTCACCTTCTGCCGCTGTAACTTCTTTTACAACCGATTTTAAACGCTCTTCAAATTCACCTTTGTATTTAGCACC
>CAYNNB010000008.1:0-38248 GCA_964398425.1 uncultured Flavobacterium sp. | reverse complement strand
CTTCTTTTACAACCGATTTTAAACGCTCTTCAAATTCACCTTTGTATTTAGCACCCGCTATTAACGCTCCCATATCTAAAGAATAAACCACTTTATCTTTTAGGTTTTCTGGTACGTCTCCATCTACAATTCGATGAGCTAATCCCTCTGCAATAGCTGTTTTACCTACACCTGGTTCACCAATAAGCATTGGATTATTTTTACTTCGTCGAGTAAGAATTTGCAACACTCTTCTAATCTCTTCATCTCTTCCAATTACTGGATCCAGTTTACCTGTACGGGCTAATTCATTTAAATTTTTAGCATACTTATTTAACGAATTATAAGTTTCTTCGGCAGAAGAAGAAGTTACACGTTCCCCTTTTCTAATTTCTTTAATAGCACTTTCTAACCCATTTTCAGTTACCCCTTGATCTTTTAGGATTTGTGCAACTTTACTATTCGATTTAAAAATAGCTAAAACCAAATGTTCAATAGAAACAAATTCATCGCTCATTTTTTTAGCAATTAATTCTGCTTCATTTAATGTTGAACCCGCCTCACGAGACAACATAATATCACCTCCTGAAACTTTTGGAAAACTTTCTAAGGTACTGTCTAATACCTTTTTAAAAATATCCACATTTACATTGACTTTTTTCAATATAAACGGAATAACATTTTCATCAACTTCTAATATTCCTTTAAAAATGTGTTCATTTTCTAGTTGTTGATGTCCAAAGCTTTGCGCAATTTGTTGTGCTTGCTGTAAAGCTTCTTGTGATTTAATAGTTAGATTTTTGAAATTCATAATATTTTTTTCTTTAGTATCGATTTTTAATAAAAAATAGTAACTTTGTTTAAATGTTGGCAATTTGTATTCCAAACGTAAAAACAAGACAAAAAGTCATTTTACCCCAAATTACATGTATAAATAACGACAAAATGTCTTAAAAAAGCACTTATTATGGGATTATTTGATGATTTATTTGGAAAAAATGACAATTTAAAGAACAATTCTTCTTTAAATTGGAATTACCTTGAAGAAACAGATTTAAATCAAATTGATGAAGCTTCATTCAAGAAACCTGTTGTATTATTTAAACATAGTACACGTTGTATTATCAGTAAGATGGCTTTAAAGGAATTTGAAAAGCAACATAGTATATCTTCCGATAAAATGGATTTATACTTATTAGACCTTTTAAATCATAGGCACATTTCAAATGAAATAGCTGAACGCTACGCCATAACACATCAATCACCTCAAATATTGGTAATAAGTGAAGGTAAATGCATTTATCATAATTCACATGACGGAATAAACGCTAATCATTTAAAAGCTTTCGTATAAAAAAAGCACTTTTGAAAATCAAAAGTGCTTTTTCAAATAGAAAAAAACTAAAATTTACCTTCTAAATTTATTTCTTGTTATAATTGCTTTTAATTTAGCTTTCAAATCTTCACCAGAATCAAAAACCATTTGTTCATTTGTTGGAAATGGAACTGCTTTTCGGTCAAAGAATTGAAAGTAATCTTGTTCACAAGCTCGTTTATCTCCATTAAAGGTAGCATACACATAATTAAATACAAATTCTGAACTCAGAGGATATGTATCAATTAATTGGTTACTTCTGTTATCTAAAAACTCTACTTTAGCCGTTACTTGGCAAGATTTATTCTGTGTAAACTCATATATGCTAGCCGTAACTGTTTTTAAATTATCAACCATAACATTGTTTCCGTTTTGATCCTTAACTGAATTACCATTAGCATCTAACAAAACTTTGGTTCCGTCCTTTACTTGCTTCTCTTTTACAAATTGTTTTTCTCTAACTTGTTCTGGAGAAATCACAATATTTCTAAAAGTTACCACTAATCCATAATCATAAAAAAAATCTTTTTGTTTTTTATTATGATAAACTGTCCATTTATCGTTAATTCCGAATGTACTAAAGTCTAATAAATCTTCTTGTAATCTAACAGGAATAATCGTTTGAGTATCGTTTTTGGTAGAAACAAACACAAAATCAGTACCTTTAAATTTAGCTTCATCCATTAGGGAACGAACATCTTTATAATTAGGATTCAACTGATCTAAATAAGCTAAATCATCAAAAGCTTCTCGTGCATCTAATTTATTTCTAGAAGTCATTAATTTTTTTGCATTAGCATACAAATAGGCAGACAAATCATTTTTACTAGCAATAATCGAGTCTGAATAGTCATCAAATGGAAAATAAGCATTTCTATTTTCATTAATTAAACGCAAAGGTAAAACAGCTTTAACACGTTCTTGTCTGCTATGAAGTTGCTTATATAAATTATAAATACGCTCTAAATTTGCTGGATTATTTTCTTTAATTAATAATTTCAAATTATTTAAGTCGCGTTCCTTTGCTTTGGCAAATGCTTCCTCTAATAGATACACATATTCTTGATTTCCTTTTGAATTTTTATTCGTTCGTAATCCATCTAAAGCTCTACTAATAGCACCATCATAATCTCCATTACTTAACATAGATTGTGTTTGTTTTACACCACAACCTAAAAAAAGTAGAGAAATTAATAAAAAAGTAATATTCCTCATAATTATTGTTTTCAATCAAAAAGAGTACTTTTTTGGAGTACTCTTTCTGAATCATATTAAAATTTTAAATCGTAAGCGGGTAGCAATTTGGTTGATACTTCACCAAAACCAATCCGAACCTCATTGTTTTGACAATATCCTCTAATAATAACAGTATCATTATCATTAATAAATTTACGTTCAGATCCATCTTTCATTTTTAATGGTCTTTGTCCACCCCAAGTCAACTCTAACATAGACCCAAATGAATCTTCTGTTGGACCTGAAATGGTTCCACTACCCATCATATCACCAGAATTGACTCTACAACCATTAATTGTATGATGCGCTAATTGTTGACTCATGGTCCAATACATGTATTTAAAATTACTTCTAGAAACCACCGTTTCTTCAGAATTTTCAGGTTGAATAGATACTTCTAAATTAATATCAAAAGCATGTTTTCCTGTTTGTTGTAAATACGGCAATGGCGTTGGATTTTGTTCCGGAGAATCACATCTAAATTCTTCTAAAGCATCTAATGTAACAATCCAAGGTGAAATACTCGATGCAAAGTTTTTAGCCAAGAAAGGTCCAAGAGGTACATATTCCCATTTCTGAATGTCACGTGCTGACCAATCATTAAATAATACCATTCCAAAAATATATTCTTCTGCATCTTTAACCGATACAGGTTCACCCATTAAATTGGCATCTGTAGTAATGAAGGCTGTTTCTAGCTCAAAATCAACTAATCTAGAAGGCCCAAAAACTGGTTGTGTTTCGCCATTAGGAAGTGTTTGACCGTAAGGCCTATGTACAGGTATTCCGCTTGGTACAATTGTTGAACTTCTTCCATGATAACCTACAGGTATATGTAACCAGTTTGGTAATAACGCATTCTCTGGATCACGAAACATTTTACCTACATTAGTCGCATGTTCTTTGCTACTGTAAAAATCCGTATAATCACCTATTTGAACAGGTAATAACATTTCTACTTCATCGATATCAAAAATAACCACTTCACGATGAACTTCATTATCCCTTAGTTTTGGATTAGATGTTAAAAAAATATCTGACAAACGGTTGCGTACTAAACGCCACGTTTTTTTTCCATCAGAAATAAAATCATTCAAAGAATCCTGCATAAACATGTCATCTGTTAATTCGATTCCTTCAAAATAACCCAACTGCTGCAAGGCCCCCATGTCAATAGCGTAATTACCAATTCTTGTTCCAATGGTAATGACATCATCTTTCGTAATAAAGACTCCAAAAGGGATATTTTGAATGGGAAAATCACTGTTTTCAGGCACTTCTAACCAAGACGTTCTACTTGGATCATTAGCATAATTCGGCATAAATATAGGGTATAATACTATTAATAATAAATTCGCAATCAAATTTAAACTTTAGATTCCATTTACCAAACAATTTTTGTAAATTTGGGCAAATTTTAATAAAAAATCAAAAAATGCAACGTGACGAAGAAATTTTCGACCTTATCTTAGACGAACAAGACAGACAAATTCATGGCATTGAATTAATCGCTTCTGAAAACTTTGTAAGTGACCAAGTAATGGAAGCTCAAGGTTCATGTTTAACTAACAAATACGCTGAAGGTTATCCTGGAAAAAGATACTACGGTGGATGTGAAGTAGTAGATATTGTTGAACAAATTGCTATCGATAGAGCAAAGACATTATTTGGAGCGGAATATGTTAACGTTCAACCTCACTCTGGTTCACAAGCTAATACTGCTGTTTTTGCTGCTTGTTTAAAGCCAGGAGATAAAATTTTAGGCTTTGACTTGGCACATGGTGGACACTTAACCCATGGTTCTCCAGTTAATTTTTCAGGAAAATTATACAACCCAGTTTTTTATGGTGTAGATCAAGAAACTGGTGTTCTTAACTATGATAAAATTCAAGAAATTGCTACTAAAGAACAACCTAAAATTATAATCGCAGGGGCTTCAGCCTATTCTCGTGATATGGATTTTAAACGTTTCAGAGAAATTGCTGATTCTGTTGGTGCACTTTTATTAGCAGATATTTCACATCCGGCTGGATTAATAGCTAAAGGCTTAATGAACGACCCAATCCCGCATTGTCATATCGTTACCACAACTACTCATAAAACGTTACGTGGTCCAAGAGGTGGTATGATTATGATGGGTAAAGATTTTCCAAATCCATGGGGATTAACTACACCAAAAGGTGAAATTAGAATGATGTCTCATATGTTAGACATGTCGGTTTTCCCTGGAAATCAAGGCGGACCTTTAATGCATGTAATTGCGGCAAAAGCGGTTGCATTTGGAGAATGTTTAACCGATGAATTTTTCCAATATGCTATGCAAGTAAAGAAAAACGCTCAAGCTATGGCGGCTGCATTTGTAAAAAGAGGTTACAATATCATTTCAGGTGGTACCGATAATCACATGATGTTAATTGATTTAAGAAATAAAGGAATTTCAGGTAAAGAGGCAGAAAATGCTTTAGTAAAAGCTGAAATTACAGTGAACAAAAACATGGTTCCTTTTGATGATAAATCGCCTTTTGTAACTTCTGGAATACGTGTAGGAACGCCTGCAATTACTACCAGAGGTTTAGTTGAAGAAGATATGGAAACCGTTGTTGCTTTAATTGATAAAGTGTTAATGAACATCTCTGATGAAAATGTTTTAGAACAAGTAGCAGAAGAAGTAAATGAATTAATGGCAGAAAGACCAATGTTTACTTTTTAATTTCTATTTAAAATAAATTATTCAACAAAGGTTTAATGCTTTCTCAGGAAACATTAAACCTTTTTTAAGCAAAATATATGTCAATGTTACGTTTACAATTACCTACCGACCCAAGATGGGTAAATATTGTAGAAAGCAATATCGGTGAAATATTAAGTGATCATGCTTGGTGTGAGCAAAAAGCAGCTACCAATGCAATTAATCTGATAATTAACAATTCAGAAAAAGAAGATTTGGTTTCGGCCATGTTGGAAATTTCTATTGAAGAAATGGAACATTTTAAAATGGTTCATGATTTAATCAAAGAACGTGGATTAGAATTTGAACGAGAGCGTAAGGACGATTATGTTAACGAATTAGCACGCTACATGAAAGATCATTTAGATGGAAGCCGTGAAGCAGGTTTAATTGAAAGATTGTTATTTGCAGCTATGATCGAAGCAAGAAGTTGTGAACGTTTTAAAGTTCTCTCAGAAAATATAAAAGATGAAAAATTAGCTCAATTTTACAGAGATTTAATGGAGAGTGAAGCAGGACATTACACTACTTTTATTGGATTCGCTAGAAAATATGCTGAAAAAATTGATGTCGAAAAACGTTGGCAAGAATGGTTGGCTTTTGAAGCTACTGTAATTGCTAAGTATGGAAAAAAAGAAACTGTTCACGGATAAACAAATTTGTCAAAATTAAGTACTATGCAACTAAAAAAAATAACAACTCTATTATTCTTAAGTTTGACTTTACATGGTCTAGCTCAAGAAAAAAATCTAAGAAACATTAAAAAACTAACTTTTGGGGGAGATAATGCAGAGGCTTATTTTAGTCCAGATGGTAAAAAACTAACTCTTCAAGTAACCAATAAACAATTTGGTGTAGCTTGTGATCAAATTTATTCATTAGATTTAACTCAACCTATTACTGATTTTAACCAGTTAAAATTAGTATCTACTGGTAAAGGAAGAACTACTTGTTCTTATTTTATGCCCGATGGAAAACACATCATTTATGCTTCCACACACGCGGCGAATCAAGCTTGTCCTGCACCACCAAAACCGAAAGATGGTAAATATTTATGGCCCATATATTCTGAATTTGAAATATACATGGCTGATAATAAAGGGAAAATCGTAAAGCAATTAACGAATTCACCTGGTTATGATGCAGAGGCTGTGGTTTCTCCAGATGGAAAAAAAATTGCTTTTACTAGTATTCGAAGTGGCGACTTAGAAATCTGGACTATGGACATCGATGGTTCTAATTTAAAACAAGTTACATCTGGATTAGGCTATGACGGTGGGTGTTTCTTCTCCCATGATAGTAAAAAATTAGTATTTCGTTCTTCACGTCCTAAAACAGCAGATGAAATTAAAGAATATAAAGATTTATTGGCTGAAAATCTAGTTGCTCCAACAAATATGGAAATATATACCTGTAATGTTGATGGTAGTGACTTAAAACAAATAACAAATTTAGGAAAAGCTAATTGGGCTCCCTTCTTCCATCCCTCTGACAAAAAGATTATTTTTTCATCTAACCATCATGCGGTAAAAGGTTATGATTTCCAATTATATATGATCAATATTGATGGTACAGGTTTAAAACAAATTACTTGGGAAAGTGAATTTAATGCCTTCCCTATGTTTTCACCTGATGGAAAAAAGTTAGTCTTTTCAAGTAACAGACAAGGTGCACCAAGAGAAACCAACGTATTTATAGCTGATTGGGTAGACACTGACGAAGCCGAAGAAATTGAAACTTCAAATCTAAAAAAACACATTTCATACTTAGCTTCGGATGCCTTAGAAGGAAGATTAGTTGGTTCAAAAGCAGAAAAATTAGCCGCATCTTATATTGAACAAGAATTTAAAAAATTAAAATTAAAGCCTTATAATAGTACATTTATTCATCCTTTCAATTATCAATACAAATCTAATCCGCATGATACTGACGGAAAAGGGGAAACGATTACGGGACATAATGTTATTGGATATCTTGATAATGGAGCAAAAAAAACAATCATTATTGGAGCTCATTATGACCACTTAGGTTTTAACGAACACAATAATTCAACAAAGCCTAATTCACATGGAGAAATACATAATGGAGCTGATGATAATAGTTCAGGAGTAGCAGGCGTATTAGAATTAGCTCGTATATATTCTCAAAATAAAAGAAAAGAAAATGTAAATATTATTTTTGCGCTTTTCTCGGGCGAAGAAGATGGATTAATAGGTTCAAAAGAAATAGCCGCAAACATAGAGAAATTGGTTCCTAATGTAGTAACAATGATTAACATGGATATGATTGGAAGATTAGACGATAAAAAAAGTCTGGTTGTTGGCGGAACTGGCACCTCTCCTATTTTCTCAGAAATTATTGAAAAAAACAAGCCAGCTGGATTTAGTATAACTCAAGAACCTGCTGGAATTGGTCCATCTGATCATACTTCATTTTATTTGAAGAATATTCCTGTTTTATTCTTTTTTACTGGCACTCATCAAGATTATCACAAGCCAAGTGATGATGAAGACAAAATTAACTACTATGGTTTGAGTAATATAGTAAGCTATGTGAGTAGAATAGTTGATGATTTAGCAAGTCAACATCAAATTGAATTCACTAAAACTAAAATAACTGAAGAAAAGAAAGTACCAAAATACAAAGTAACATTGGGAATTATGCCTGATTATACAGACCATGGAGATGGTTTGCACGTTGATGGAGTGACAGAAGGAAGACCAGCTCAATTAGCAGGAATTAAAGAAAAAGACATCATTACTAAAATTGGGGATTGCGAAATAAAAGAAGTTTACAGTTATATGGATTGTTTAGCTAAATTAAGTATTGGTGATGTAAAGGAAGTGCAGTTCATTCGCGATGGAAAGCCAATGGTTGTAAAGGTCACTTTTTAATTTTAACTATTTATATAAATCTAAATATTTAATAATCAATCAATTTATAGTACTTTTATAAAATAAAGAAACTATGGTTGATTGATTTTTTATTATTATATGTTTGTTCATCAAGGAAATAACCGAAATCAGATTCAAAACATAGGAATTGCCTCTTTACTTTCTTTTGTAGCAGGAAATGTCAATGTAGTTGGTTTTTTAACCGTTAAACAATTAACAACCAATGTAACTGGACACTTTGCGTTTATGATGGAAGAAGCATTACAAGCCAATTTCAATCAAACCTTTTTTTATTTCTTGTATATTTTTTGTTTCTTTTTAGGTGCTTTTTTTTCGAACTTCATTATTGAAACTATTTATCAACTTACAAAAAAATACTATTTTATTTTACCCGTATTGCTAGAAGTTATATTACTAACAAGCATTGCTTTTCAAAATACCACATTCATTCATACACACTATCAGTTTTTCAGTTGTCTCTTGTTATTTACTATGGGAATGCAAAATTCTTTGGTAACAACCATTTCAAATGCTGTCATAAGAACAACACATCTAACTGGACTATTTACTGATTTAGGTATAGAAATATCTCAGTTGTTTTTTCAAAAAATATCTGAAAAACGCGAAAAAATAATAGCCTCTATCAAGTTAAGACTTAGTATTATTACTTTTTTCTTTTTAGGAGGCTTAATAGCAGGTATAGTTTATGATAAATTTAATATTAAAACTTTATTAATAGCTGCTTTTGTTTTAGTGATTGGTTTGAGTGTAGATTATTTTATATTGAACAAAAAAAAATATGATTTCTTTTAAAGCTCAATTAATGGCTACGAGAAAATAGTGGAAATAAAAAAGCCCCTTAAGTATTACTTAAAGGGCTTTTGTTTTTTTATAAAATTATTTGCGATTATAAACTTTTAAAGCTTCATTTAATATTTGAACTGATTTTACTAAATCTTCTTTTTTCAAAACATAAGCAATTCGAACCTCATCTAATCCTACACCTGGCGTTGAATAAAAACCAGCGGCTGGAGCTACCATTACTGTTTCACCATTATAATCAAATTTCTCTAACATCCATTGAGCAAAGTCATCTGCGTTTTTAACTGGTAATTTAGCTATACAATAAAATGCTCCTTTTGGTGTTGCAATGGTTACTCCTTCAATTTTACTCATTTCAGCAATTAGAATATCTCTTCTTTCTTTGTATTCAGT
Organism: uncultured Flavobacterium sp.; assembly: GCA_964398425.1. Classification (GTDB taxonomy): domain Bacteria; phylum Bacteroidota; class Bacteroidia; order Flavobacteriales; family Flavobacteriaceae; genus Flavobacterium. The sequence continues at coordinate 28,821 of CAYNNB010000008.1, read as the reverse complement.
TATTACTTCATCAAAATAACTTTGTGGTGTATCTAGAGCTGCTTCACTAGCCACCTGAGCATACGTTGGAGGACTTAATCTCGCTTGTGCAAATTTCATAGCTGTGGCCATAAACTCTTTGTTCTTAGAAACAACACAACCTATTCTTGCTCCACACATACTGTATCTTTTTGATACAGAATCAATCATGATAGCATGTTGCTCCAAGCCAGGAATATTTAAAACGGAATAATGCTTTAAGCCATCATATGCAAATTCTCTATACACTTCATCAGCGATAAGGAATAAATCATGCTTTTTCACAATTTCCGCTAACTTTTCCATTTCTTCTTTGGAATATAAATAACCTGTCGGATTACCAGGATTACAAATCAATATAGCTTTAGTTTTTGGTGTAATCAATTTTTCAAAAGCTTCGATAGGTGGTAAAGCAAAACCAGTTTCAATACCAGAAATAACAGGAACTACTGTAACACCACTTGCTGTTGCGAAACCATTATAATTAGCATAAAAAGGTTCAGGAATGATTACTTCATCACCCTGATCCAAAGTAGAACCTAGAGCAAACAACAAAGCTTCAGAACCTCCAGTAGTAATAATAATATCTTCTGTATTTACAGGTAAATCATGACTTTTATAATAATTTGACAATTTACTTCTGTAACTTTCAAAACCAGCACTATGACTATATTCTAAAACTTTAATATCAAAATTTTTAACAGCTTGTAATGCTACTTCTGGCGTTTTGATATCGGGTTGACCAATATTTAAATGATATACTTTCGTTCCTCTTTTTTTGGCTCCTTCCGCATAAGGAACTAATTTTCTAATAGGTGATTCAGGCATTTGTTGCCCTTTACTTGATATTTTTGGCATAGCTATGTTTATTTGTGATGCAAATTTACGATTTATTTTATTTAAAAAATACTACTTAAAACTAATAAATTAGTAAAAAAATAGCGCATCATCCATTATTTTTAATGTAACCTTTTAAAAGATGATACAGAATAAACGAATTATGTTATTTCATTAATTATTTAAAAATAAAAGTAGTAACTTTATGAAAATGATTCACTTATGAAGAAGTCTTGTTTAATACTACTTACTTTCCTTAGTTGCATTATGAACTCCGTTCAAGCACAATGGACATTTTTAAAAAGCAAAGAAAAAGTTTCCATTCCATTTGAAATTGTAAATAACACTATAATTCTTAAAGCAAGAGTCAACGATACAAATCTTAATTTAATACTCGACACTGGCTCTAATTTAAACATCTTGTTTAGCTTTCCAGAAAAGGATAGTATTATTTTTGAAAATACTTCTAAAATAAATATCACTGGTCCAGGCATAAAAAAACCAGTAAGTGCGATTCTTTCTAAAAAAAACAAACTTGATCTCGGTACAGTTAAAACCTATCTATTTGATGTTATAATAGTGGATCAAAATGACTTCCAATTAGCCAATAATATGGGAATACCCATCCATGGCATACTCGGAACTAATCTTTTCCTAAACTTTATTATTGAAATTAATTATCAAAAAAAAATGTTAATCTTTTTTGATTCCAAAAGCAAGAGGATTTCAAAAATAAAAAAGAAGTATAAAGAACTTTCTCTTGACATCATTGAAAATAAGCCTTATTTGGAAACACAAATTTGTTTAGACAGTTCATCTACCAAAAATGTAAAACTACTTCTAGACACAGGTTTATCAGATGGTCTTTGGATTATTGAAAATACATTTCTAACGCAAAATAAAAAAAGTATCAATGACTATCTAGGGACAGGATTAGGAGGTGCTATTTTTGGAAAAAAAATTCGATTTTCCGCTCTTAAACTAGCTGATTTTAAATTAAATGCACCTATAATTTCATTTCCTGATTCTACTGCCTTTTTTGAAAAAAATTATATTAAAGACCGAAGCGGCTCATTGGGTGGTGAAATTTTAAAAAAATTTAATCTGATTTTTGATTTCAATTCTAAAAAATTATACCTCAAACCTAACTCTCATTTTTCAGAAACTTTTCATTATAATAGCAGTGGTATTCATTTACAACATGTTGGATATGAAATTTTAGAAGAGAAAATTAAATTAGAAAGCGGTATACAAGCCATCAATTTAAATGAATATGTTCTTTCGGATGTTACTCATAAATTCAACTTTGTTTTAAAACCAACTTTTGAAATCGCCTATATTAGAAACCATTCTGTAGCAGAGCAGGCAGGTCTAAAAATAGGTGATAAATTACTTCGTGTAAATAACAAATCTGCCTTATTATTTTCGCTTTCACAATTAAATGAATTACTTTCCAACAATAATCAAGAAATCATTATTGAAATTGAAAGAAATAAAGAAAAGAAGACGGTAAAATTAGTATTAAAAGATGAAATTTAAGTGATCTAAATTCCTATTTCAACTTGAAATCGTAAATACCAATTATTTTTTATTTCCCCATTGTAATATTCTAACGTATCAAAAGTTAATTCCGTTTGTAACTTAAATGCATGTTCCCAAATATACCTTGTAATACCAAAAGTATATTGCTTTGAATTAGGTGCATAATTTTTTATATCTGAGCCTACCTTTTGAATGGAATATCTTCCTATAAATTCATAATTAGATTTAGTATTATAACTCAATTGATAATCAAAACCATTTCCAACAAATGCATATTTCATATTTGATGTATTATTTAGATCAAACGTTAAAGCATTTTGAGTTGTTGTTCTCGACATAAAACTTGACATAGCAGCCCAACCATTATATTTAAACATAGCATCAATCATAACTGATTTCATTGTTCTTTTCTCAAATAAATCATCACCTAATTGTCCTTGTGTTCTTCTTGCATGATTATTTTGCTGAAAAGCACCTGAAAGCAATAATTTAGGCTTACTTTCTCTAAGCACATCACCCTCAAAATAAGTACCATCTTTTGTAAATGCACCTAACGGTAATAGTTCTATTTTCCCTGTAACGGCAACACCATCATCGGGCTTTTCTGTAGAATTTCGTCCTTCACCAGTAGAAACAGCGGCTTTGAAATTATAAGAAAATCGATCCTTAAACTCGTTCATGTTATGAAGTTGAAAACCAAAATCACGATCAATAGTAAAACGAGCATTATTAATTGTTCTATCCGTTAATTGTAAACCACCTGATGAATTGACGCGTTGTCTATTTCCAGGTAATTTAGTTTGTCCAAAGCTTAAATTCCAATGTCTATTAGGTCTATATGTAATAACGGCATCACGAATGATATTGATATTTTCACCGTCTTTAACTTCTCCTACATCTCCTGGAGCAAATGATAATTGAATAGCATATAAAAATTTAGGATTACCTACATAACCGTCAAAACGCAAACGTAAACGTCGTATTTGTCCATCATAAGCCCCATTTTCATCTTCATTTTTTAAATAAGTAACTCTATTTTGCATTCTGAAGCGAATATTCAACTGAAACAAACTATCAGGAGATGTCATCCCAATACCTTTTCCATAACTATAATAAGGTAGTGCCGATAATTTGATATCATTGTCGGATTTCGTTTGCTTAATGGATATTTGTGAATAGAGATTTTGTGTAAAAAAAAATCCAAAAAAAAACAAAAAAATAGAATATATACTTTTTGTCATCTTTAAAGGGTTTAATTGTTAAGAATTAGTTGTGTTATTATTTATTTTACGCAAATTTAATGTTAAGAACTATAATGGAATGAGTTTTAACATTAAGTTATCTTTATAATTACTCAAAATCTATTAACTATTTCTTAACATTAAATAAAAAAGTCCCGATTGAATCGGGACTTTTTATATTATAAAAAACTATATTTCTAAATAAATAATTTAGTAATGTAATAAAATAAGGCAGCAATTACGGCAGAAACTGGAATGGTTAATACCCAAGCCCAAAGTAAATTGATGGTTACTCCCCATCTAACAGCGCTTAATCTGTGTGTGGCACCAACTCCTATAATAGAACCAGTAATAGTGTGTGTAGTAGAAACTGGCACACCCATTTGTGAAACAGTAAACAAAGTTAAAGCACCAGCCGTTTCAGAACAAACACCTTCTAATGGAGTTACTTTAGTAATTTTAGAACCCATGGTTTTAACAATTTTCCATCCTCCCATTAAAGTTCCTAAACCAATCATTAAATAGCATCCAAAAGCTATCCAAGTAGGCATGGTATGATGAGTAACTTTCGTTTCAATTTTATGCTTTTTCAACAACTCTCCTTTATCATCAACATAATTTTTAAATATTTTAGCATATCGATAATGTGGATTAATGGCTTTGTTATTAAAAATAATTTCATTCGTCACAACATCTTTAACCATTTTCTTATCAGAATAAACTTCTAGTGTTGTTAATTCGTCAGCAACATTATCAAATTCATTGATATTAACTCCTTCTTTAGCCAAATGTTGTACAAAAGGATTCGTCTTAGCTATTGAAGCATTTAATTTTTCATCCGCAAAAATCTTAGCTCCAGTAGTAACATCAATAATGTTTTTACCATCTAGATAAACAGTATCACTCGCATATACACCAACAGCTGGCTTAAATTTCTTAATTTTACCCTCTTCATTAGTATACTTAATTTGGAATATTTCTGTAACAGTTAAATAATCTTTAACTAATTGAGGAGTCTCTGTGTCATTCCCAATTCTATGTGTGTTAGCATAAACAATACATGCTGCACAAATAATACCCATAACTTTTTGCGAATCGGCACCACCGTGTCCCAAAGAAAAAGCTGCTGAAGAAAGAAGTTGTAATTTTTTATACATATTTCCTTCTTTGGTTCTTGATGGCTTTTTACCGTTTACAATTTGAAATATAATATAAACTAAAATAAACAAAGCCAATAAAACACCTATAATCCAAATCATTATTGGCTTAATATCAAGTGTATCTTTTAACTTATAAGTAACATAAACCGTGACTACAGACGCTAATGACGAAATGATTATTTTTTTATAAAAATCTCTTTGAATAGTAACCATAGCTATAAAGAAAGAGATAATACCACCAATAACAGGTGCTAAAAAAATAAACATAACAGTTTTGATTATTTCTTCTGAATTTAATACACCAAAGCCCGCATGAGCAACAGCTGCACCTCCAAAACCACCTATTAATGTGTGAGAAGAAGATGATGGAATTCCTAACCACCATGTTAATAAGTTCCATACCGTTGCAGCTAATAACCCAGCTAAAATAACCCATAGATTAATAACCGAACTATCTACTGTTTTGGCTACGGTATTTCCAACACTCATATCAAAAACCCAGTAGGCTACAAAATTGAAAAAAGCAGCCCAAATAACTGCTTGTGTAGGAGACAATACTTTAGTAGAAACCACTGTTGCAATTGAATTGGCAGCATCATGAAAACCATTTACCAAATCAAACAAAAGGGCTATTACAATAATTACAACTAATAATGTAAACATAATTTCGTATTAAAATCAATTAAGAATGTTTCACTGCAACAGCTTCTAAAACTCTAGCTACAGATTTGCACTTGTCTGATACTTTATCTAGAGATGCCAATACATCTTTGTAACGAATAATATTTTTAGCATCCGTTTCATTTTCAAAAATATCTGTTACTGCTTTTTCAAATACAGCATCTGATTTTCTATCTAACTTATTGATTTTCTTTACTGAATCAAATACACTTTTAAAATTTTTCATCTCCTTCAACTCTTTTACTGATCTTGAAATATGATGACAAGCTTCTAAATTAATTTCAGTTAATTTTCTTATTGATTTAGTAATTTTCTCAACTTGATACATTCTAATTCTATTAGATGCCTCTTGTAAATTTCCAGAAACATCTTCTATAGTTGTCATTAACGCATGAATATCTTCTCTATCTAGAGGAGTGATAAAGTTTTTGCTCAACTCAATATTCATCTTGTGAGATATATTTTCAATAGCCTCAGCTAATTCATCTACTTTTTTATAATAAGCTTCTCTTTCATCTTTTGGTGCATTTAAAGCATCATGTAAATTTTCTGAAAGTTTTGTCAATTTATTTGTCGCTTGTTCAAACAAAGGAAAAAAAGTTTTATCCTTTGGAGTGAAAAAATTTAAAATGTTTTTTAAAGCCATTTTTGTAGTTGTTAAAATTCCGCGACAAAAGTAGATTAACAATGTTAAGTTAATGTTAAGCAAACAACAAAAGAAAATTAATTGTTAAAGAATTATTAACATAAAGTAAAGAAAAAAAAATGCAGACCTGTAAGCCGGATTCTGTATCTAGTCTTAATTTAGACAAGATCCTTATCATTTATCTAGTTGCGTTGTTACCAACGAAATCTATCTGCCTACCCCTCAGCAACGAACGAGTAGCTCTTAACTGCTGATATACATGGCATTTCACCGCATAGAGTTTACCTGATTTCACTACAGCATTACCTGTACATCCTTTCTGTTGCACTTGTCCTCTTCCAATATATCGGAATGACGGGCGTTACCCGCTATGCTACTCTTTGGTGTCCGGACTTTCCTCTCTAATTACTTAAAGCGATAAGGCGGCCTGCGGTACAAAAATAGGCAATTTCAATGAATTAAAATTTACTTTTGAAAACTTTTGACTTTTAACTTTTAACCTCTATATTTGCTATCAAGAATTCGCTATGGAACAGTTTATTGTATCAGCTCGCAAGTACAGACCCCAAACATTTAAGGATGTAATTGGGCAGCAAGCTATTACAAATACTTTATTAAACGCGATAGAAAACAATCACTTGGCACAAGCTCTTTTATTTACAGGTCCTAGAGGAGTTGGTAAAACAACTTGTGCACGTATTTTAGCTCGAAAAATTAATCAAGTTGGATACGATGATCCAAATGAAGATTTCTCATTCAATGTATTCGAATTAGATGCTGCTTCAAATAATGGTGTTGATGACATTCGTAGTATTATTGATCAGGTTAGAATACCTCCACAAACTGGAAATTATAAAGTATACATTATTGACGAGGTTCATATGCTTTCTCAAGCCGCTTTTAATGCTTTCTTAAAAACATTAGAAGAACCACCTAGACATGCTATTTTTATATTAGCTACTACTGAGAAACACAAAATATTACCAACCATTTTATCTAGATGTCAAATATTTGATTTTAAAAGAATTACCGTTAATGACACTAAAGAATATTTAATGGATATTGCCCAAAACCAAGGGGTTGAATTTGAAGAAGAAGCACTTCGTATTATTGCTCAAAAAGCTGACGGCGCCATGCGTGATGCTTTATCCATTTTTGATCGTGTAGTGTCTTTTTGTGGAAATAATTTAACACGTCAAGCGGTAGCAGAAAATCTAAATGTGCTAGATTATGACTATTATATTAAAGTAACTGATTTAATTTTAGAAAATAAAATTCCGGAATTACTTCTAACGTATAATGACATTTTAGCAAAAGGTTTTGATGGGCATCATTTTATAGCGGGATTAGCTTCGCACTTTAGAGATTTATTAGTGTGTAAAAATCCTGCAACATTATCTCTTTTGGAAGTTAGCGAACAAGTACAAGATTTATTTAAAAATCAGGCTCAAAAAGCTAGTCAAGAATTTTTGTTGCAAGGAATAGAAATTGCAAATGAATGTGATTTAAAATTTAAAGTAAGTCAAAACCAACGTTTGTTTGTTGAATTAACACTTATGCAATTGGCTTCATTAACACATGAGGCTGAAAAAAAAAAAGCTAAATTCTATATAATTCCTGCTTCCAATATTAATGGAAAAAGAATTGAAACCCCTATACAGACTTCATTTTCAAACCCACAAAATGAAAAGACTGAGACCATTCAGCCTATTCAAAAAATTGAAGAAAAAGTAGAACAAATTGTTCAAAAATCTACCATTCCATCTGATAAAAAAAGAATTTCTCCCCTCTCTATTTCAGGTTTAAAATCTATAAAAGAAATAGAATTACAACAAAAAGCAAATGAGGAGGAAATTGGGGAACATCCTGTAGAAGAATTTTCACAAGAAGATTTAGAGCAACATTGGAATGATTATGTCAGTCATTTAGATCAAAAAGGAAAAAAAATCTTAATGTCTTACATGACGTTGAGTAAACCCATTAAAATGGGAACTAATATTTTATTAGAATTCCCAAATCAAGGTTCAAAGGAAGATTTTGAAAGTAAATATGCCGAAGTGATTTCTTATTTAAAAACTAAATTAAAAAATTTTGATATCAAAATAAAAATCACTGTTATCGAAACTTTTAAACCTAAAGTACATTACACTAACGAAGATAAATTCAATCATTTTAAAGAATTAAATCCTACAATTGAACAATTTAGGAATCTTTTTGAATTAGATATATAAAACAAACTAACAAACAACTATGGATATTAATTTTAATAAAAACGAAGATCACAATAAGCTTCTAGTTTCAGACATGCTGCAAAAGTTAGCCAAAGTGAAACTTGGAGGAGGACAAAAAAGGATTGATAAATTACATGCAGAAGGGAAAATGACTGCCCGTGAACGTATTGATTACTTACTTGATGACAAAGCCAAAAGTATTGAAATAGGAGCTTTTGTTGGTGAAGGGATGTATGAAGAACACGGAGGTTGTCCATCTGGAGGTGTAGTAGTTAAAATTGGATATATTAAAGGAAAACAATGCATAGTTGTTGCAAATGATGCTACTGTTAAAGCTGGAGCATGGTTTCCTATTACAGGTAAAAAGAACCTTAGAGCACAAGAAATTGCTATTGAAAATAGATTACCAATTATATACTTAGTGGATTCAGCAGGGGTTTATCTCCCTATGCAAGATGAAATTTTCCCAGACAAAGAACATTTTGGTAGAATTTTTAGAAACAATGCCATTATGAGTAGCATGGGAATTACTCAAATTGCTGCTGTTATGGGAAGTTGTGTAGCAGGAGGTGCTTACTTACCCATCATGAGTGACGAAGCACTAATTGTTGATAAAACCGGTAGTATATTTTTAGCAGGAAGTTATTTAGTAAAAGCTGCCATTGGGGAAAATATTGACAATGAAACCCTTGGTGGGGCAACTACTCACTGTGAAATTTCAGGGGTTACTGATTTTAAAGCAAAAGACGATAAAGACGCTTTAGATAGAATTAAAAATATCGTAAGCAAAATGGGCGATTTTGAAAAAGCTGGCTTTAATCGTGAAAAGTCTATCAAACCAGCATTGGAACAAAAGGATATTTACGGTATTTTACCTAAATCAAGATCAGAACAATACAATATGATGGAAATCATCAAACGCTTAGTAGACAACTCTGATTTTGATGAATATAAGGCGGGATATGGACAATCAATTATCACAGGATATGCTCGAATAGATGGCTGGGCAGTAGGGATTGTTGCTAACCAACGATTAGTTTCAAAAACCAAAAAAGGTGAAATTCAATTTGGTGGTGTAATCTATTCAGATTCTGCAGACAAAGCCACTCGATTTATTGCAAATTGTAATCAAAAGAAAATTCCATTGGTCTTTTTACAAGACGTTACTGGATTTATGGTAGGCAGTAAATCAGAACATGGAGGAATTATTAAAGATGGAGCCAAAATGGTTAATGCTGTTTCCAATTCTGTAGTACCAAAATTTACTGTTGTTATCGGAAATTCTTATGGTGCTGGTAATTATGCTATGTGTGGCAAAGCTTATGATCCAAGATTAATTTTTGCATGGCCAAGCGCTGAATTAGCTGTAATGGGTGGTGCGCAAGCCGCAAAAGTTTTAATGCAAATAGAAGCTGCATCCTTGAAAGCAAAAGGAGAAATGGTAGATGAAGCTAAAGAGACAGAACTATTCAACAAAATTAAAGCTAAATATGATGCACAAGTTTCCCCTTATTATGCCGCTTCACGTCTATGGACAGATGCAATAATCGATCCACTAGAAACGAGAACATGGATTTCAATGGGAATAGAAGCCGCAAATCACGCACCAATCGAAAAAAAATTTAATTTAGGTGTTATACAGGTTTAAGAATTAAACGTAACAAAAACATAAAATCTACTACTTATTAGTAGATTTTTTTATTTCAACAATTATGAAAAATATACTTTTATCTTCTTTACTTCTAGTCAATTTACATTATTTAAATGCACAAAGCACTTCTAAAAGAGACAGCCTTCAGGGTGGTTTACGTGAAGAACGCACCTGTTATGATGTAATGCGATACAATTTAGATATTATTATTAACCCTTCCGATAAAAGTATCAAAGGATCCAATGAAATTGTATTTAAAGTAGATGATGCAACTTCTAAGATTCAAGTTGATTTATTTGAAAACATGCAAATTGAATCAATAGTATGGAATACAAAAAAATTAAATTATAAAAGAGAATTTGATGCAGTTTTTATTCAATTTCCTGAAGAATTAAAAAAAGGAACAATACAATCAATTCAGTTTAATTATAGTGGTAAGCCTAAAATTGCAAAAAATGCACCTTGGGATGGTGGATTTGTATTTAAAAAAGATACAAAAGGGAATCCATGGATAGGTGTAGCTGTTCAAGGAACTGGAGCGAGCTTATGGTATCCATGTAAAGATTCACAAACCGATGAACCAAACAACGGAGCAAGTATAAAAGTAGCAGTACCAAACGGCTTAATGAATGTTTCTAACGGTAGATTTTTGGGTTCAACAGATTTGAAAGATGGTTATACACGTTGGGATTGGGAAGTTAAAAACCCAATTAACAATTATGACATCACAGTTAATATTGCCGATTATGTTCATATACACGACCATCATCAGGGACTGGATTTGGATTACTATGTATTGCGCGAAAATGAAGAAAAAGCTAAAAAGCATTTTGAGGAAGATGTTAAACCCATGATGGATTGTTTTCAATCAAAGTTTGGGAAATATCCTTTTTGGGAAGATGGATATAAATTAGTAGAAACTCCTTATTTAGGTATGGAACACCAAAGTGCCGTTGCTTATGGAAATAAATACAAAAAGGGATACATGGGATATGATATTTCTGGAACAGGTGCTGGACTATTTTTTGATTACATAACCATCCATGAAACAGGACACGAATGGTTCGGAAATAGCATTACAAGTAAGGATATTGCTGATATGTGGATACATGAAGGATTTACAACCTACACAGAATCTGTATTTATTGAATGCTTAAAAGGCTATGAAGAAGCTCAAAAATATATCAATGGACAATCTCGAAGTGTAAGAAATGACAGACCCGTCATTGGTCAATTTGGCATAAATAAAGAAGGTAGTGGAGATATGTATTACAAAGGAGCATTAATGTTAAATACAATCAGACACATAATTAATGATGATTCAAAATGGTGGAAACTTTTATATTCATATTCTGAAACTTTTAAAAAACAAATTATTGATACCAAAACAGTTTTAGACTATTTCAATAAAGAAACAGGATTAGATTTATCAAAAGTATTTGAACAATATTTAACTACAACTCAAATTCCTAAATTAAAATTAAGTAAAGAAGGTAAAAAACTTTCTTATCAATGGATAAATTGTGTAGATAATTTTAACATGCCAGTAGATATTTTCATCAAAGGTATAGAAACAAGAATCTATCCTACAACTAGTTTACAAGAACTAAAAGTAGATAAAAAAATAAAAATTGAAGAAATTGAAGTAGCAACAAAACAGTTTTTTATTAAAGTTGAAAAATAGAAACGTTAATTTTTACCATAACTCATTTATTTTTAGTAATTTAGATAAATTTAAATCTTTATTACTATGTCTACAGTTAAGGAATTAAACAAATGGGCAAATGCGCACACGACTATTTTTACAGATATAGTAAGAATAGCGTTAGGCGCATTTTTAATTTTTAAAGGTTACCAATTTGTAACACAAAAAAATTATTTACATGAAATCTTTAGTCATTTTAAGAACTTTGGTTCTGAAATGTTAATTATACACATTGTCGCTTTTGCACACATGGTTGGTGGTATTTTAATTGTTTTTGGACTTTTTACTAGAAGATCTGCACTCATTCAAATACCTATACTAAGCTATGCTTTTCTACTCAACTTCATTGAAACATTCAATTGGTCAAACACTCTACAAAGTGGAATTTGTTTATTACTTTGCTTATTCTTTGTTTATTTTGGTGGAGGTAAACATTCAGCAGATTACAACTTTAAAATGGAACAATAACTTAAAAGAAATGTTAAATTTTTATATTTAATTTTGTAATTTAAATTGTTTCATATATTTTTATATCTCTTTTCGACAACAACTTATAATAATCTCCTTTTATAAAGGAATTAATTTGAAGTCATTCTAGAAAAAAATTCAAAAAAGAAGAATACCATTAAATAGGATTTTTGTTAGAATGACTTTTTTTATGTCTTTAATTTCTCTTTTGTCAAATTCCTATTTATCTTATTATTGCCCGTTTCTACGAATTGGTCAACAAAATAAATCGCTTTGGGAATTTGGTATTTAGAAAATCCATCAAACACATTATTTGAAATAGCAAAAGGAGTTCCTTCCACTATTAAAATGAGTTGCTCTCCTAGCCTTTCATCTAATTGAGAAGTAAAGAAAAATCGTTGATCTATTTTCAAACTCAATCTTTCTTCTAATTCTTCGGGGAAAATTTTAATTCCGCCAGAGTTTATTATATTATCAATTCTTCCTTTCAAAATAAACTGATTGTCATTAATAATCTCTACACTATCATTTGTTATAATTTTCTCAGCATACAATAAAGGTGCTTCAATTACTAAACATTGTCTTTCATCAATACTAATTTTGATATTTGGCAACACACTGAAATAATCTTCTGAAATTTTCTTTAAAGCAATATGAGAAACTGTCTCAGTCATACCATAGGTCTCATAAAAATTGGTGGAAACTTCTTTTAGTTTAGCTGCTAATTTTGAATTTAATTTTGCGCCTCCAATAATTAAAATATTAATTTGATTTAATTGTTCAAAAGAAGCTTCAATTTGCATTGGAACCATGGCAACAAAATTATACTGCTTATAAATTCCTGCCAAAGGCTGACTCGACGGCTCAACGTAATCTAACTTTAAACCTAATACCATTGCACGAACAAGCATCATTTTACCCGCTATATAATCAGCAGATAAACATAACAATGCCGAAGATTGGGCTTGAAGATTAAAAAAACTCCCCGTTGCTTTGGCTGAAGCTATCATTGCTGATTTAGGAATATAAATTTGCTTTGGAACACCAGTTGAACCAGACGTTTGAACAAAAATATATTCTTCGTTATTTAACCATTTAAGTAAAAAACTTCCAATACCTTTTTCAAAAAATGTTCCATTTTTATATAAATTATTTGCTTCAGCAATTAATTCAATATAATTAAAGTTTTTGCCATTCAATTGAAAATCTGGATGAATAAAATGTTCCATTAGTAACTATTTTCAAGCGGTTTAACTACACCAAACAATTTATCTTTCCAATTATTCCATTTGTACTTTTTAGCAAAAATGAAAAGTAACAATGGAAAAACAATAAAAACTGGCATTATAATTTGTACACCAGCTGCGGGTTCTGAAACATCTTTAAGAATGGAATTCGTTTGAAAAGCAGTCCAATCTGAAGTAACTAACAAAGCTCCAACTAAATTATTAGCCGCATGAAAACCTAAAGCCAATTCTAAACCTTCATCCATCAAAGTTACAATCCCTAAAAATAAACCTGTTCCAATATAATAAACCATTACAACCAAACCTAGTTTGTCTACTTCAGGATTGGCAATATGCATGATTCCAAATAAAAAAGAAGTAACTAAAAAAGGAATCCATTTTGTTTTAGTAGCTAAACCTAATCCTTGCAGCATATGACCTCTAAACAAGTACTCTTCAAAAGAAGTCTGCATTGGAATCAATATAAGTGCTAAAAAAAAGAAGGGAATAAACTTTTCTAAATTAAAATTCCAAACAAAATCATGTGGAGCCACATAATATGAAATTGAAGTTGTTAAAACAGTAATTCCTGACCATAAAAAAAAGGAAAATAAAATTCTTCTCCAGTCAATTTTAGCTCTTGAAGTTGTCAACAATCGTAAAGAATTATTTTGAAAATATCGATTATACAATAAGACAATAAAAAGCAATAAAGATAACGGTAAAACCAATGCCACAAACGTCATATTTACCCCTAACATTTTAATGTATTGCTTAATTAAAACTTCAGAATCAACACCTTGAGTAGAATACCAATTATAAACCATTAACAAACCAAATAGAAAAGGAAGCGGAAAATAACTCCAAGGATTAATTTTATACTTCTGCAATTGTTCAATATACATAACCTATTTTTTAAAAGACTAAGGTACAATTATTATTTTTGTAAAAAAATAAGATATTATGCTAACCATTTATCACAATAATCGTTGTTCCAAATCTAGAGAAGGGGTTTGTTTTTTAGAAAATCTAAATCAACCTTTTGAAATTGTTAATTATTTAGAGACACCCTTTGATTTTAACAAACTTTCACAATTAATTAACACCTTGAATATTAAACCAATTGAACTAGTTCGAGTCAAAGAAAAAGATTGGATTGAAAATTTTAAAGGAAAACAATTAACTGATGTACAAATTATTCAAGCCATGGTTGATTTTCCAAAACTGATTGAAAGACCAATCGTAGTAAATGGTACCAAAGCAGTTATTGCCAGACCAGTAGAACGAATTAACGAAATACGCTAATTCTTTAACATTCTTTTGGCAAATTATTGTTAAAGGTAGAAATACTTTTGCATCGTAAATTAAATATGTATATGTCACTCAAAAATTCATTAAGTTTTATTGCATTGTTGTTTTGCACAACGTTCTTTGCTCAAACAGCCTTAAAAAAAGTAAATGTTACGGGAAAAGTTATTGATAAAATCACGTCCCAACCTATGGAATATGTCACGGTCACTTTCATCAAATCCGATAACAATAAAATTGTAAATGGAAGTACTACAGACAAAAATGGTAATTTCAATGTGGAATTAAATAGTGGTATTTATGCTATTAAATTCGAGTTCATGGGTTACAAAAATGTAATGCTTACACAACGAAATTTAACATCTGATACCAGCTTAGGCAACATACAAATGGAAGAAGATGCTAAAGAAATTGAAACTGTTGAAGTCAGAGCTGAAAAAACAACGGTTGATATTAAATTAGATAAAAAAGTATATAATCTTGGAAAAGATTTATTGGTCAAAGGAGGTACGGTTAGCGATGTATTGGATAATATTCCTTCAGTAACGGTAGATCAAGAAGGTAATATCAGTTTAAGAGGAAATGAAAATGTAAAAGTTTTAATTGATGGAAAACCTTCAAATGCCGTTAGTGTTAATGATGCTTTAAAAATGCTTCCTGCAGACGCAGTAGATAAAGTAGAAGTGATAACCAACCCTTCTGCGAGATATGATGCTGAAGGTGGTGCAGGTATTTTGAATATCATTTTGAAAAAAGGAAAAACAAATGGTTTCAACGGAACTTTAATGGGTACTACAGGAAATCCTGATAATCACGGTATAAATGGAACTTTAAATTATAAAACAAATCAATTCAATTTATTCACCACTCAAGGTTATAATTACAGAAGTAATCCAGGATATACTCAAGTAAATACGCGTTATTTGAACAATGATAACTCAACTAATAGTTTTATAGACGAACACAGAGATAATCAAAGAATTAATAAAGGTTATAATGGTGGTTTTGGTTTTGATTGGTATTTAGATAAATCAACTACTTGGACAAATAGTGTAAATTATAGAAGAAATATTGGTGACAATGAAGAAAATGTGGATTTTAACAATTTCAATGCCAATAGAGATTTTACATTCTACAGAAATCGTTTAAACCAGGAAAACCAAAAAGAAGAAAACATTGAATTCAATTCTAATTTAGTTAAGAATTTCAAAACTTCTGGTCATAAATTAACTATCGATGCCTCTTTCTCGGATAGTAAAAACTATAGTAATGCAACTATTTTTGACAATTCAACATTATATCCGTCTACAGGAATTGACTTAACCAAAAATAACCAAGAGCAAAGAAGAAGTTTAATCCAAGCTGATTATGTATTACCAATTGGTAACAAGTATCAATTCGAAGCTGGATATCGTGGTAACTTTGTAAATGCTTTAACTGATTATGCGGTTTTAAACAATGGTGTATTAAACACCTCTTTTACTAATGTATTAGAATATGTTGAAAACGTGAATGCTTTATATACGCAATTTGGTATTAAGATGAATAAATTAAGTATGTTATATGGTTTACGTTTTGAGGATTCTGATATTGAAGTAAATCAATTGACTAGTTCAATATATAAAAATAAAAAATACAACAACTTCTTCCCAAGTGCTTTCTTTACTTATGAAGTTACTGATAATACAAACTTATCATTGAATTATAGTAGACGAATTAATCGTCCAAGAGGAAGACAACTTAATCCATTTAGTACTTATTCAAGTAATATTAACCTTTTTAGAGGAAATCCAGATTTGAATCCAACATTGACAGATGCTATTGATTTAGGTTTTCTTACTCAACTAGGGAAATTAACTCTTAGCACTTCAGCATATTACAATTACACCAAAAATTCGTTCCAAATGGTTCGTTTTGTGGAAGGATTAAATCCAGATGGTGTACCAATCACAACTTCTAGTTTTGTAAATATTGGGCAAGAAAACAGAACTGGTTTTGAATTTACATTAAACTACACTCCATATAAATGGTGGAAGTTAAACTCTAATTTTAATGCGTTTAGAGTTCAAACAAAAGGAGACTTCTTTTACTCCTATTATGATGCTTCAAACAATTTGATTGAAAAAACGCAAAACTTTGATAACACCGCCACTAGTTGGTTTGCTAGAGTAAATTCAAAAGTTACATTACCATCAAAAATTGACTGGCAAACTAATGTAACCTATAATGGACCACAAAACAACGCTCAAGGTAGAGTAAAAGGAATTTTTGCAATGAATCTTGGATTCAGTAAAGATGTATTAAAAGATAAAGCAACTATTGCTTTAAATGTAAATGACGTGTTTAATTCTAGAATCAGACGAATGGAAACCTATATTCCAGGTCAAATTGATTCAAATTCTGAAATGCAATGGAGAAAACGTCAAATTACACTTTCATTCACTTATCGTTTCAATAAACAGAAAAACGAAAAAGAAAAACAACCAAAACGTGAGTCAGACGATAATGGTGGTGAATTCTAAAAATAAAAAATCCCGATGAGTACTCATCGGGATTTTTTTTACAACTAAAGAAGTTTATTTTTCTTCTTCGGCTAATCTCTTCTCTCTTTTCTCTTTTAACAATTCCATGATTGCTCCGCCAACCCAATATTGAACAAAACCAACCAAGAAAATCATTAACCAAAAACCAATAGTTAAAATGGTTAAGAAAAGTAAGAATCCTAAATACTGTTGAAATTCAAACATGTTTTCCGGAAATTATTTGTGAATTCTGTTCAAAGATAAGGCTATTATTTATTTTAACAATACCTAAACTCATTTTTTTTAAAGATAACAATAACCCACTTTTTTTCACATAAGTTATTCGTTTTTAAAATTTTAGTACGTAAATTTGTTAAATAAATCTTAAAAAAATGGTAAAGAAAATAATTTTAGCTATCTCATTTTTGAGTTTACAAGCTGTTGCACAAGAGCATTACACGGGAATCAGCACTTCTAAAAGAGGTGGTTTAGTTAATGGATATCTAAATCCAGCTGAACTAGTTAACATGAATATGAAATTTGATATTAATTTATTTAATACTAGTATCAATTTCTCTAACAACAAACTTACTTTCAGTGATTTAACCAAAGGAGACAATCTTGAAAATAAATTTTTCTCAGGATCAGAGGCTACAAACGTTA
The DNA here is from genome assembly GCA_964398425.1 of uncultured Flavobacterium sp. Lineage (GTDB taxonomy): Bacteria > Bacteroidota > Bacteroidia > Flavobacteriales > Flavobacteriaceae > Flavobacterium. The sequence goes on along the minus strand of CAYNNB010000008.1, from coordinate 10,922 downwards.
GAATTGATGGACTAATACTTGGACCAGGATTAGCTTTCAAGAATGGAAATTGGGCATATGCGATATCAACCGCAGCTAATTTTAAAGCAAATTTAGTAAATGTAGATGTAGCGTTAGGAAATGCCATTCAAAATGGAAATAGTAGCAGTCTTTTTTCAATAACAAATTTAAACACAACTGAAAACCAAAGACTAAACGCTACAACATGGGGCGAAATTGATTTATCTGTAGCCAGAAAACTTGCTGAAATAGGAAGGCACAAAGTAAGTGCTGGAGCAACTTTAAAGTTATTGTTCCCTGGTGCTTATGCCAATTTTTCGGTTAATAAACTAAACGGAACTTTAGTCAATAACTTTGGAAATCTGGGGTTAACCAATGCTTCTGCTAGTGTAAATCTTTCTTATTCTGGGGTCTTAGGTAAAGATTTTAATGATAGCGGCAATTTTAGCGATTTCTTTTCTCAAGGGATAAACGGAGTAGCTGCAGATATTGGTTTTACGTATACCTACAAAGAAGCAGATTCAAACAACTATATTTTAAATGCTGGATTGTCAATAAAGAATATAGGAAGCATGAAATTTAAATCTGATTCGAACACCTCAATAGATTACAATTTAAATGTAAACGGCTCACAAGTCTTAGATATGAATCAATTTGAAAATGTTTCTAGTTTATCACAATTAGAAGAAATTTTAATGCAACCTCAAAATGCCCCTTACTTTCAAAAAACAAAGTCTACACAATCGTTTACCGTTAAATTACCAACAACAATTAACCTCTATGCTGATTTAAAACTAGCAAAAAAATGGTTTGTTACAGGATCATTACTTCAAAAAGTAGTAGATGATTCGAAATATAACCTTGTGACTGCTCAAAATACTTATACCTTAATCCCAAGATTTTCAGGAAAATTAGTTGAATTTTTTGCTCCTCTAACAATTAATGAAATTTCAGGCTTCACTAGTGGATTTGGTTTTAGAATAGCTGGATTCTACATAGGTTCAAGTTCAGTCATTTCAGCAGCAACAAATAATTCTAAACAGGCTGATATTTATTTAGGTTTTAGAGTTGGTTTTTAACAAAGAAAACGTTCTAATAAAAAGTATCCGATGTTATTGTAGAATACGCATCGGACTTTTTATTTTAAATAACTTGATCTAAATATTTAGCAATTGCCTCTGGTTTTGTAATAGGAGAAAATCTTTTTAAAGGCTTTCCATTTTTATCAACAACAAACTTGGTAAAATTCCATTTTATTCTACTCCCAAAAAGACCGCCTAACTTACTTTTTAAGAATTTAAAAACAGGATGCGCTCCACTCCCATTTACCTCAATCTTTGCAAACATCGGAAAAGTAACACCATAATTAAGTAAACAACCTGAAGCAATTTCTGTTTCACTTCCCGGTTCCTGATTTCCAAACTGATTGCATGGAAAACCTAAAACAACTACATTTTTATCTTTATACTGCTTGTACAATTGCTCTAAACCTTCATATTGAGGAGTTAAACCACATTTACTAGCTGTATTGACAATTACTAAAGTCTTACCCTTAAAATGTGCCATTGACAATTCTTTACCTTGTAAAGTAGTTGCTTTCAAAGCATAAAAATCTTCACTCATTTTTAACGTTTACTTATTAAATTAAAAGTATATTTACTGATGTAAAAATAAATAAAATGAAACGAACAATTGCATGTTTAACATTTGTTTTGGCCTTGTCTAGTTGTGCAGAAATGCAACAAGTAATCGAACAATTGCCTCAAAGTACAGGTATATTAAGTCAGGCTGAAATTGAAAATGGTTTAAAAGAAGCCTTAACCAACGGCATCCATAAACAAGTTAATAAATTAACGCTTACTGATGGTTTCTTTAAAAATGAAATGGTAAAAATTTTACTCCCAGAGGAAGTTCAAAAAGTAGATACAAAATTAAGACAAATAGGTATGAGCAAATTAGCGGATGAAGGATTAAAAATAATCAATAGAGCTGCTGAAGATGCCGTAAAAGAAGCTACACCTGTTTTCATTGATGCTGTTAAACAAATGACTTTTTCAGATGCTAAAACTATTTTAATGGGAAATGAACATGCTGCTACCTCTTATTTACAAAATACTACTTCTACTGCTTTATACGCCAAATTTAATCCTGTCATTAAAAAATCATTTACGAAAGTAGGAGCTGATAAAATTTGGAATCAAATCTTTTCGAAATACAACAGTCTTCCTCTTGTTAAAAAAGTAAACCCTGATTTAACAGATTACACTACTAATAAGGCCATGGAAGGTGTTTTTAAAATGATTGCCATAGAAGAAAAAGACATACGAACAAACATACAATCGAGAACATCAGAAGCGTTAAAAAAAGTTTTTGCCTTACAAGACAAAAAATAAACCTAATTTTTTAATAATCAACAACATAATATAACAATTAATTAACATATTCTAACCGAAAAAAGTGTGATATTTGCATCAAGAAATTTAATTATTTCTCATTTGGTTAGGGTTAGTTTTTAGTTAAAAAAACGACTGGGTTCATATCCAGTCGTTTTTTTTATAATTTATTATGAAGTCGTTTAAAATAATCAAACGCTTTTAAGAGTCTTGTCCCATACCAAGAAAAATATTCTCCATCAACAAAAATTGTTTTAGCATGATGCGTATGACGACCTAATTCAAAAGCATGTTCGTCTTTAAATGGAAAAGGTTCTGACGATAATAAAATAAGTTCTGGATCACCTTGAATTCGCATTTTTTGAAAAACAATTTCTGGATAGCGCCCCTCATACTTAGGATGATGATCATAAATATTTTCAAAATGATTCAATTTCAATAAGGTATTAATAAACGTATCGCCTCCAGCTACCATATATGGATTAGCCCAAATAAAATAAGCAACTTTATAACTGGGCTTATTAGCCACAAAAGAAGCAAAATCTTGCCAAGCGTGTTGAATTTTATCTATCCATTTTTGAGCACTCGTTCTTTTATTAAACAACACACCAAAATCAGCAATCATTTTCAAATTGTCTTCAATGGAAATAACATCGGTAACCCAAACAGGACAGATTGTAGATAATTGCTCAACCATTTCAAGTGTATTTTCCTCTTTATTAGCTATAATAATGTCGGGTTGCAAGCCTTTGATTTTTTCCACATGAACTTGCTTAGTTCCTCCTACAATGGTCTTTGTCGATTTTAAATGAAAAGGATGCACACAAAATTTAGTGATTCCAACTATTTCATCTTCTAAACCTAAATCATACAACAATTCCGTTTGCGAAGGAACTAAAGAAACAATTCGTTTAGGCGTATTTTCAAAATGATGCACTTTCCCTAATGCATCCATCCATTGCTTCATAATATTCTTGTTCTAAATTTTTACTGTTTTAACAACTTAATTCCTAAAAACTAAAACGCTCGTTTAAAATCACTTCCATTTCTTGTTGTAACTTCTGCGCCTCTTCCCTAGCTTTTTCTGCAAAATCCAATTCTCGAGAAGCATAAATGATACCTCTTGATGAATTAATTAGTAAACCTACTTGTTCATTTAGACCGTGTTTACAAACTTCAGCTAAATTACCTCCTTGTGCGCCCACACCAGGTACTAATAAAAAACTATCTGGTACAATTGTCCTAATTTCTGAAAAATAAGACGCCTTAGTAGCTCCTACTACATACATTAAATGATGACTGTTTTGCCAAGTCTTAGAAGTCTCTATTACTTGTTTATATAATTCATTTCCATTTACCATTTGAGTTTGAAAATCAAAAGCACCTTCGTTTGAAGTAAGTGCTAACAAAATAGTGTGTTTATTTTCAAAAGCTAAAAAGGGTTCAACTGAATCTTTACCCATATAAGGAGCAACAGTAACCGAATCAAAAGCTAAATCATGCAAAAAAGCACGTGCATACATCGATGAAGTATTGCCAATATCACCTCGTTTAGCATCAGCAATAGTGAAAATACCAGGATACTCTTGATTTATATAATGAATCGTTTTAGCCAAGGCTTGCCAGCCTCTAATTCCATATGCTTCATAAAAAGCCGTATTCGGCTTGTAAGAAACACATAAATCGTGAGTTGCATCAATAATGGCTTTGTTAAACTCAAAAATTGGATCTTCTGTAGCTAATAAGTGTTCAGGTATTTTATCTAAATCCACATCTAAACCAATACATAGAAAAGACTTTTTCTGTTGAATTTGAGCTACTAGTTGTTGTGTTGTCATGGTAGTTGTTTAATTAGCAAAGGTAAAAAACTTAACCCTATTTTTTTAACAAAAAAATTAACTTTTAAGCAGAAGACTAAAAACTATTTTAATTAGATTTGTGCAAAATTTATAGTATTGAACACCTTCTTTAAATATTGTATCATCACTTTGTTTATAACGGCTCTTTTTACACCTCCTGTGTTTGGACTCATTATGATTGATGAAGAAATAGAGCAATATACTGATGTTAATACCAATAACTTTTTTGAAGAAGAAATTAAATCGCATGATTTGCAGCTATTCAACCGAATAAATGCCGCTCCAATTCATTGGAAAACTTCAATAAAAAAACAAAATTTCAACCTACACGTGTGTCTAGATGTGCTTACTAGTTATTTAGATGCCTTTTATCCTCCTCCTGAATTGTTAATGTGACGTCTTAATTATTTACATCACTAATTAACAATATAAAATATGTTATCATCAAAAAATAGTAAATCTGATGTTATTTCAGGTTTAGTAGTCTTTCTAGTGGCTTTACCGCTCTGTTTGGGTATTGCTCTTGGATCTAAAGTTGATCCTATTTCTGGAATCATTTCTGGAATCATCGGTGGAATTGTAGTAGGCTTTTTAAGCAATTCACAGGTATCTGTAAGCGGTCCTGCTGCCGGATTAATTGCCATAGTAGTGACTTCTATTGAAGCACTTGGTTCTTTTCAAATCTTTCTTCTTGCCGTAGTCTTAGCTGGTGTAATCCAATTGCTATTAGGCTATTTAAAATCAGGCAGTTTAGCCAATTTTATTCCTAATAGTGTCATTGAAGGAATGCTTGCAGGAATTGGAATAACGATTTTCTTAAAACAATTACCTCATGCCGTGGGTTATGATAAAGATTTTGAAGGAGATGAAACCTTTTTACAAACCGATGGTGAAACAACTTTCTCTGAAGTATTTAAAGCCTTTGATTACATCAGTTTAGGTGCTATCTTAATTTGTTTAGTCTCTTTACTCATTTTAATTCTATGGGATAAATACAAACTTCAAAACAAAATCAAATTTTTACCCGCAGCACTTGTAGCAGTAATCGTTAGTATAGGTATTAATCTACTTCTTAAAAATTCAGCTTTAGCAATAAATGAAGAGCACTTAGTAAAACTACCTACAGATTTCGAGGCCATTAAAAACGGATTAAGTACCCCCGATTTTTCAGCATTTCTAAACCTAAAAATGTGGACTGTAGCTTTTACTATTGCAATAGTAGCTTCAATAGAAACTCTTTTATGCATTGAAGCAGCAGACAAACTCGATCCAGAAAAAAGATACACCAACCCTAATTTAGAATTAAAAGCACAAGGATTAGGCAATATTCTAAGTGGTTTAATCGGTGGATTACCCATGACATCAGTCGTAGTAAGAACTTCTGCCAATATTAATGCCGGTGCAAAATCAAAAAACTCTACCATCATTCATGGCTTTCTCTTACTAGTTTGCGTATTAGCTATTCCAAAAGTATTGAATTTAATTCCATTTGCCACTCTAGCAGCAGTCTTACTCTTAATTGGTTATAAATTAGCAACTCCCAAGCTATTCAAAAAGTTTTACAACTATGGTTGGAATCAATTTTTACCTTTTATCATTACAGTTATTGGAGTAGTGAGCATCGATTTACTTAAAGGGGTATTACTAGGTTTGTTGTCATCTATCTTATTTATATTAAGAGAAAATCTAAGAAAAGCGTATATTTACAACGCAGAAAAAATAGAAGAAGGTGATCGCATTGAGTTAGTATTAGCTCAAGAAGTGTCTTTTTTAAACAAAGCATCTATTAAAGAATCTTTATTGAATATTCCAATGGGAACTACTTTAATAATTAATGCTAATGAAACAGAATATATTGATTTAGATGTATTGGAAATTATTCAAGACTTTGTACAAGTTCAAGCAGTAGATAAAAATATTAAGGTGCAACTAAAAGGAATTGATGCACACTTCAAATTAAACAACACAACAAAAAAATTTAATAACTTTAAAATCAAACACTAAAATTATGAGCGAGTTTTATACCAAAATATTAGAGAATAATAAAAAATGGGTAGAAGATCAACTAAAAGTCGATCCTGATTTTTTTAATGATTTAGCCAAAGGTCAAAACCCTCCTTTATTATGGATTGGTTGTTCTGATAGTCGTGTTCCACCAAACGATATTACTGGAACTAAAGCGGGTGAAGTGTTTATTCATAGAAACATTGCTAATCTTGTAGTGCATACAGACATGAACATGCTCTCGGTTTTAGACTACTCAGTAAATGTATTAAAAGTTACCCATGTAATTGTTTGTGGTCATTATGGTTGTGGTGGAGTAAAAGCCGCTATGGGAAATGCCTCTGTAGGAATTATAGACAATTGGTTACGAAACATCAAAGATACCTACCGTATTTATCAAGAGGAATTAGAAGCCATCCCTAGCGAAAACGAAAAATTTAATAAACTTGTTGAAATCAATGTGAAAGAACAAGTATTTAACTTAGCCAAAACGTCTATTGTTCAAAATGCTTGGGCAAACGGGCAAAAATTATATTTACATGGTTGGGTATACGGATTAAACTCAGGTTATGTGACTGATTTAGGTGTAAACTTTAGCTCGAACGACGAATTAAAAGGCGTATTCAAATTAGATATTTAATCATCTAAATTTTCATTAAAAGCAGAAGGCAACAACTGTGGAATAAACTTAATTAATAGAGGTAATAACAATCCTCCACCTGGAAGTAAAAAAATAGTCAAGGAAGGCACCGATTTACAAATGTCTAACAACTGTTTTTTTACTTTCTTTTTTTCCTCATAACTCAACTCTGATAACGTAGATTTTCGCAACAAAACAACCAATTCTTTACTTTCTGAAAGCTCTTTCAACAATCTATTCTTATTTCGAATAATTAATTTAGCAATGGTCTCTTGTGCATTCGAATAAAAATGCTTAACTGGGTGTTTTTCATTCAAATAAGGAATATTTATCCTGTGTTTTTCAACAAACACATCTATCTCAAAACCAGTATTTTGAACTATTTTATCTAAATTTAAAATTACAATTAAATTAGCCACATATTCTTGTTCAACCGCTTGCTTTTCCCCATCACTCCACAAAGCCATTTGAGCCACATCTAACAAATACAATCGTTGCAAAACGTGAATACTTTCTTGTTGCAATTGGGCTAAAAAATGAGCATCTACTTCATCTGAAAATTTAGTGTAGCGCAACGAGTTTTCAAACAACTTAATCAACAAATCATCATAAGGGGTTTTGTTCGTTTTAATCTGAAGCGACAACGAAATAATAGACATGCATTTTTGCTCAACTTCTTTAAAAAATTTTAAATCAATAGTACCACTAACTAAGTAATGTTCAAAAGCTAAAACATCTACAAACAGCATAGCATTAGTAACCAAATGGGTAAAGTTTTTAGCAATAACATTTGTATTGGTTTGAATGCGATCAGCTATTAAGGTTTCTAACTCTTGAGCAGGCGAACTTTCTGGTAAAAAATGTTGTATGAAACTAAATTTTGCTCTAGAAATGGAGCTGTAAAAAGCCAATACATCTGCTAAAAAAGACGACATTTCATTGTTAGGTTTTCGCAATTGGTACAAAGCAAAAAGCGTCGTAAAAAAAACTACTTTAGACTTTTCTTCTTCATCCCAATGACTGGCATCAATTGCACGATGCAAATGATAATCTACCACAAAACCATAAAAAAGTCCCGTTCGTTGACAAGCCGTGTAAAATGAAAAATCAGTTTCATAACGAACTATAGCCTCAGCATATTCATTACTAAACTTTTCAATCCAACCTGGTGCCGAAGGGTTAATACGCATAGAAAATAGAAGTATGTTTATTGTAATTAATTAATAAGCCTATAAATTTACTATAACTTTCTAGACCGTCTTTTTGTTGATTCCATTTCAAAAAGTGGTCATAAAAATACTCAAAAAAATCATTAATAAAGGTTTGATGCTGTTGCCAAAAAGTTTTGCTTTCTTTAAAATTTTGTAAAACCCCTTTATTAATCCATTTTTTAAAAGGCAAACTACTCCCCTCTTTTTGCAATTCTAAATGATACAAACAATAATGTAAAGCAAAAGTATAAGACGAATAGCGAAAATAAATGTCAGGATGTCGAGACGCAGCCAAGAATCCTACAAAATTACACTCACTCTCAGAAGCGATACCTGTTTGATGCGCCATTTCATGACAAATGGTTAAAGGCGAAGTATACTTTGGCTTTAATGAATTCACTTGTGCTTCATTAGTAAACGGATTCAAATAACCACCAAATCCCATATAACTTAACGGCAAACTATACAATGATGATTTAATACTAGCTGATTCATAATGAAATTCAGGATGTTTTGAAGCCAATACCGCATAACCTTTAGGAGCCATATCAAATAAGGTATCCTCCGAATAAGTCACTCGAACTGCTTGTGAAGTATCGTGTTGTATTTGTCTTTGTAAAGCATTGGTTTGCACCACTAATTGACGGGTAAATTGAACCAATTCCTCATAAGTATACTCTTTTTCTAATTTCCACTTTTCATGTAAGGGCAAGCGATAATAATTGAGCCCCCACAACACATGAAAACAAAAATATAAAACCGATAAAAAACTTAAAACGGTCCAAAAATGCGTTTTCCAATGCTTCCAAAAACCTATACGATTTTTCCAAAACCAATGCACGAGAAACAAAACCAAAAGGGTATACAACACATCCCCCACTGAAAAAGGCAAACGACCTAGCGCAGCGCGGAGCACATAAGCTATTTTAGGATATAGCCCCTCACTATAATACGTTTCAATCCAAGAAGGAAAAAAACGAATGAACGAAACAATTCCCCACTGAAAAAGTAACAATGTAGGCAAAATGAACTTTCTTTTCACAATTCCTTTTTTAACTAGGTAAATATAATTAGAAAATCACGGAGTAAAAAAAATTAACTTTGTAACTTTGGCATTCCATTAAAAATTAAAGAAAAAAAGATAAATGAGTCAAGAAGTTAGAAATTTAGAACCCAAAGCCCTTTGGAATAAATTTGCCGATCTTAATGCGGTTCCTCGTCCTTCAAAAAAAGAAGAACGTGTAATTGCTTTTATGTTAGACTTCGGTCAAAAATTAGGTTTACCTACTTTTAAAGATGAAGTGGGCAATGTTATCATTAAAAAACCAGCCACACCAGGCATGGAAAACCGTAAAACCATTGTAATGCAATCGCACTTGGACATGGTGCACCAAAAAAACAACGACACGGTTTTTGATTTTGATACGCAAGGAATAGAAATGATAGTAGATGGCAACTGGGTTCGTGCCAAAGGAACCACACTAGGAGCCGACAATGGTTTAGGAGTAGCTACTATAATGGCCATTTTAGAAAGTAGCGACATTCCACACCCAGCTATTGAAGCCTTATTCACTATTGATGAAGAAACAGGTATGACGGGTGCTATGGGCTTAAAAGGCGGTTTACTAGAAGGTGAAATCCTATTAAATTTAGACACGGAAGAAGACGACGAAATCGACATTGGTTGTGCTGGAGGGGTAGATGTAACCGCTGTAGCTGAATATGACGAAGAAGACGTAGCCTCTGATTCGACAGGATATACCATTACGGTAAAAGGATTAAATGGCGGTCACAGCGGAATGGATATAGACAAAGGTCTTGGTAATGCCAACAAAATTATGAACCGATTGTTATTTGGCGCTTATGAAGACTTTGGCTTACAAATTAGTACCATCAACGGGGGAAGCTTGCGCAATGCAATACCCAGAGAAAGCGTAGCTCATGTAGCCGTTGCAGACATGTATGAAGCCGCTTTCCAACTAGACATGCAACAAACCATAAGCGAAATAAAAAAAGAATTAGCTACTACAGAACCTAATTTACAAATTGTAATAGAAAAAGCTGATTTACCAGCTAAAGTTATGCCTGCTGCGGCTCAGTTTTTCTTAACAAGAGCCTTATACACCGCTCACAATGGCGTATATCGCATGAGTGCTGATTTTGACAATTTAGTGGAAACCTCTAACAATATTGCTAAAGTAACTGTTGGTGGTGGTCAGGTTCGCATTGAAAACTTAACGCGCTCATCTGTAGAAACAGCAAAATTTGATCTAGCAAATGCTTTGCGTGCAGCTTATGAATTAATGGGATGCGAAGTAACATGCACTGGAAGTTATCCCGGTTGGACACCTAACCCCAAATCTGCAATTTTAGATGTATTAACTTCCATCTATGAAAAACAAAATGGAACCAAGCCTCATGTTGTAGCGTGTCACGCTGGTTTAGAATGTGGTATACTAGGAACCAACTATCCCGGAATGGATATGATTTCTTTTGGACCAACGATTAAAGGAGCCCATAGCCCTGACGAAAGAGCCAACATCCCTTCTGTTCAAAAATACTGGAAATTTGTATTAGAAATATTAGAAAACATTCCAGCAAAATAAATAATAAAAAAAGACCATACAAATGCCTGTTTCTTGTTGAAACAGGCATTTTTTTTATACTACAAGTTTACATCTAAGTATTTTGCTTTACTAATTCTGAAAAACAGCCTATTTCTTTTACTTTTCTTCTTGATCATATTTTCAAATTATAAGGAAGATAAAATCAATTGCTGTACAGCAATTAATTAATTCCCCTAGGGGAATCACAA
>CAYNNB010000007.1:0-56747 GCA_964398425.1 uncultured Flavobacterium sp. | reverse complement strand
AATTAATGATTGGCTTTTATTTCGACTTTTGACTTTCGACTTTTGACTTTTGACTTTTGACTTTTGACTTTTGACTTTTGACTAATTTTTATAATGTCTAAAAATCCCTGAATCAGTAATTGTCCAAAGTGCAGCCTTTTGATTAGCCGCTTTTAACGCTTGATTCGCCCATGTATTACACGTGTAAAACAAGGAATAACTTCCTTTTGCTTCATAAAACGCATCGTTATTTCCATAAACAGCTTTAGTATCAATTTTCGTTACATTTCCGTTGTTTAATCGAAAAGAATCATTAATAAAAACAATCAGTTTTTTATATTCATTTAAATCAATAGTTATTTTTTTACAATCTACGCCTTCTTTCATAGCTTTATAAAAGGTAGTATGTAACGCACTAGTACTTAATCCAGAAGCAGCTTTTAATGCTGTACTTACTTTTAAATCGGACCAAGTGGGTGTTTCTAAATAAAACCCTCTATCACCCCACCCGATTGCTAAGTATTTTGCGGTCGAATCTTTAGCTTTTGTATGTTCAAATTTAATTAGTTTCGACCAATTAAAACTATCATTTTTCACAGGCACTACAATATCAGTATGCACACCATTTGATAAAATAAAGATATCAACTTTGGATACTTCAATTGAATTTTGATTGCTATTTACCTGAATAATAGACAATAATGAAAAAAGTATTCCATAAGAAACTAAAATGAGTAAAAAAATCCCTAAGTACTTTAATATTATTTTAATAATTTTCATGGCACTTTTTTAAAGAAAAACTTAACAAATGTTATGCCATAAAAAAAAAGTCACTGAAAATCAATGACTTTTTAATTATTCATTTTACTATTTTACACATTAAACCTAAAGTGCATTACATCTCCATCTTTTACAATATATTCCTTACCTTCCACTCTTAATTTTCCAGCTTCTTTTACTTTTGCTTCTGAACCGTACTGAACATAATCCTCATAAGCTATAACTTCAGCACGAATGAATCCTTTCTCGAAATCCGTGTGAATCACTCCAGCTGCTTTTGGAGCTGTATCACCAACTTTTATTGTCCATGCACGAACCTCTTTCACACCAGCAGTAAAATATGTTTGCAAATTTAATAATTTATAAGCAGCACGAATTAAAACCGCTGAACCTGGCTCGGTTAAACCTAAGTCTTCTAAAAACACTTGACGTTCTTCATAACTCTCCAACTCGTTTATATCTGCTTCGGCACCAACAGAAAGCACAATTACTTCCGCTTGTTCATCTTTTACTAACTCACGAACCTGATCCACATATTTATTCCCATTTACTGCTGAAGCTTCATCAACATTACAAACATACAATACAGGCTTAGCCGTGATTAATTGGAAACCAGCAAATAACTCTTCTTCTTCATTTGATTGTGGCACTACTGTACGAGCAGATTTAGCTTGCATTAAAGCCTCTTTTATTCGGTCTAATAAAGCTTTTTCAATTTGTGCTTCTTTATTTCCTGTTTTTGCAGCCTTATTAACTTTTTCTAAACGTTTTTCAACTGTCTCTAAGTCTTTTAATTGTAATTCAATATCAATTGTTTCCTTGTCACGAATCGGATTAACATTCCCATCGACATGAACAATATTATCATTATCAAAACAACGTAAAACGTGAATAATTGCATTACATTCTCTAATATTACCCAAAAATTGATTACCTAATCCTTCTCCTTTACTCGCTCCTTTCACTAGACCCGCAATATCAACAATATCAACTGTTGCCATTTGAACGCGTTCAGGTTTTACTAATTCTTCCAATTTTACAATTCTTGGATCGGGTACGTTTACTACTCCAATATTAGGTTCAATCGTACAAAAAGGAAAATTAGCACTTTGAGCTTTCGCGTTTGATAAACAATTAAATAAGGTCGATTTTCCAACATTTGGTAATCCTACAATTCCTGCTTTCATATTTTACATTTTCAGATAACCCTAATGGTTAACATTTTGAGTTTTAATTTTAAGAGTGCAAATATAACTCAATATTCTTTAGTAAAAAAAAGACATTTGTATATATGAGAATGTGAATTATAAAAAACTTTCAAAAAACCATATCATGTAGGGCAAATACCATTCAAATAACTTTGTCTTCATCTATTTTAAAATGAAAAAATTAGAGTTGATTAAAATTAAACAACAAAAAGCCCGAGATATCTCAGGCTTTTTGTTATTCATTATGTAAGAAAGATTGTCTATTTAATAATGTATCTTCCGATTCAACATGATCATCATCAGGAACACAACAATCCACTGGACAAACTGCTGCACATTGTGGTTCTTCATGAAAACCTTTACATTCTGTACATTTTCCTGGTACAATGTAATATACATCATCTGAATAAGGTGTTTGTGCTGCATCTGCATCTACCTCTGAACCATCTGGTAAAATTACTTTTCCCGATAATTTAGTTCCATCTTTCCATCTCCAATCATCAGCTCCTTCATAAATAGCTGTGTTAGGACACTCGGGTTCGCATGCACCACAATTGATACATTCATCTGTTATCTTTATTGCCATATTAGTAAACTTAAAAATTTGAATTTGGAAAACAAATTTTGAATTCTATTTATTCCAAATAATATAATTAATTTTGCGTTACAAAAATACAACGTAAACCCATTAAAAACAAGTTACAAATGTTACAAATCGAAATAAAAAATTGTTTTGTTGAATTAGGTCATTTTTTAAGTCAATTTAAAGAAGATAAATATATTAAAAATGATACTGTATTAAACAACGATGCCTTTTTCGATAAATTAACTAATTTGATTACACTTTCACAATCGCATAACAATTGGTTTACACCAGAACAAGTTATTTATGCCCTACAATCATGGGCAAATGCATTAACTGATGAACATCTAACAAATTGGATAAAGAATTATTCATTTTCTGAAAAAAAAACAAAAAAAATTGGACTAGTTCTAGCTGGGAATATTCCTTTAGTAGGATTTCATGATTTCTTATGTGTATTAATTTCAGGAAATCATGCTTTAATAAAAACGTCGTCAAACGACCAACATCTTATTAAATTTTTAGCTCAATATTTAATTGCTCTTGATAATAGATTTGCGGAAAGGATTACCTTTATTGACGGTAAACTAGAAGGATTTGATGCTGTAATTGCAACAGGAAGTAACAATACAGCTCGTTATTTTGAATATTATTTTGGAACAAAGCCTAATATCATAAGAAAAAATAGAAATTCAGTTGCTGTATTAACAGGTAAAGAAACACTTGAAGAATTAGAAGCTTTAAGTGAAGATATTTTTAGATATTTTGGTTTAGGTTGTCGAAATGTATCAAAACTTTTTGTCCCTAAAAATTATAACTTTGATGCTTTTTTCAATGGGATGTACAAACAGAAAGACATCATTCAATATGAAAAATACGCTAATAATTATGACTACAATAAAGCGGTATATTTGATGAGTCTCTTTCAAATTTTAGATAATGGTTTTATGACTATTAAAGAAGATACAAGTTATGCTTCGCCAATTTCTTCTGTTTTTTATGAATATTACGAAAGCTTAGAAGATGTAAAAAAACGTTTAGAAACAGACCAAGAAATAATACAATGTGTTGTAAGTAATGGCTGTATACCTCATTCTTTTGCTTTTGGGGAAGCTCAAAAGCCAAAATTAACTGATTATGCTGACCAAGTCGACACCTTACAGTTTTTAAATAATTTGCAATAAAATTTCAAAACGAAAACGTTTTCGTTAACAAATAACACACATCTACCTCTAAAAAAAATGATTTAGTTGTTAAATTATTGCAAAATTTGCAATCTGTAAAACACAACTTAATACATATATAATGAAAAAACACAATTATAGTGCAGGACCTTGCATTCTCCCTGATGAAGTTTTTGAAAAATCAGCACAAGCTATTTTAGATTTTAATCATTCAGGTTTATCGATTTTAGAAATCTCTCACAGAAGTAAAGATTTTGTTGCTGTAATGGAGGAAGCACGAGCTCTAGTACTCGAATTATTAGGTTTAGAAGGAAAAGGATACCAAGCCTTATTTTTACATGGCGGCGCAAGTTTAGAATTCTTAATGGTACCCTATAATTTAATGAAAGTAAATGGAAAAGCAGCCTATTTAGATACAGGAACTTGGGCTAATGGAGCTATAAAAGAAGCTAGACACTTTGGAGAAACAATAGTTGTGGCATCATCAAAAAATGAAAATTACAATCATATTCCAAAAAAATATCCTATACCAATAGATGCTGATTATTTTCATTGCACCAGTAATAATACTATTTTCGGAACACAAATCAAACAATTTCCACAGACTCAAATTCCTGTAGTTTGCGACATGAGTTCTGATATTTTTTCAAGGGTATTAGACTTCACTCAATTTGATTTGATTTATGCTGGAGCACAAAAAAATATGGGTCCTGCTGGAGTTACTTTAGTTATCGTAAAAGAAGAAATTTTAGGCAAAACCGGTCGTGAAATTCCAAACATGTTAAATTATCAACAGCATATTGCTAAAGAAAGCATGTATAATACCCCTCCAGTATTTCCTATTTATGCTTCTTTACTCACTTTACAATGGTTAAAAAAGCAAGGTGGAATTGCAACAATTGAGAAAATAAATGAAACAAAAGCCGCTTTATTATATGCCGAAATAGATAGAAATCCTTATTTTAAAGGTACAGCAGCTGTTGAGGACAGAAGCATAATGAATGCAACATTTTTACTTGAAAATGAAGTACATCAAGGTATATTTGATTCCATGTGGAAAGAAGCAGGTATTTCTGGATTGAACGGACATCGTTCTGTTGGCGGTTATCGTGCATCCATGTACAATGCCTTACCTCTAGAAAGTGTTCAAGTTTTGGTAGATGTAATGCAAGCTTTTGAGCAAAAAATAAATTCTTAACAATTGATATAATCAATAAAAAAAATAAAACAATAATGAAAATATTAGCGAATGACGGGATTTCTAAAAGCGGTATAAAGGCTTTAGAAAAAGGGGGTTTTGAAGTGATCACAACTAAAGTAGCACAAGAGCAAGTTGCTAATTTTATAAATGCACACGATGTAAAAGTACTATTAGTTCGAAGCGCTACAAAAGTTAGAAAAGATATCATAGATGCTTGTCCAGGTTTAAAAATAATTGGTCGTGGTGGTGTTGGAATGGACAATATTGATGTAGAATATGCTAGCAACAAAAACATCCATGTTATCAACACACCAGCTTCGTCATCGGAAAGTGTAGCCGAATTAGTTTTTGCTCATTTGTTTACTGGTGTACGTTTTTTACATGACTCCAATCGTGTAATGCCTTTGGAAGGTGATACACATTTTGATGCCTTAAAAAAATCCTATGCCAATGGAATTGAATTAAGAGGCAAAACATTAGGTATTATTGGTTTCGGGCGAATTGGTCAAGCAGTTGCTAAAATGGCACTTGGATTAGGCATGAAAGTAATTGCTGCTGACAATTATGTAAATGAAGCCACCATTCGAGTGGATTTTTACACTGGTCAATTTATCAACGTTGATATCGTTACTGAACCATTAGAAGAGGTTTTGAAACATGCCGACTTCATAACGTTACACGTTCCGGCTCAAAAAGGATATATTATTGGAAGAGAAGAACTTAAACTCATGAAAGATGGTGCTGCTATAATTAATTGTGCTCGAGGGGGTGTCATAGATGAAGTGGCTTTAGTTGAAGCCTTAGATGAAGATAAAATTGCCTTTGCTGGTTTAGATGTTTTTGAAAAAGAGCCTACACCTGAAATGCGGTTATTGATGCATCCTAAAATTTCTTTAACCCCACATATTGGTGCAGCTACTCTTGAAGCTCAGGACAGAATTGGAACAGAACTTGCTGAACAAATCATTGATTTACTAAAAAATTAAAATTAATTAGAGAATAATCAGTACTTATAAACCCCTTTAATACAAAATGAGTTTCTAATTGTGATTAATAAAAAAGTTAAAAGCATCGAATATATCGGTGCTTTTTTTTACCTTTATACCATCATAATTTTTACTTATGGTTAAACCTTTTTTCGTAATCATACTATTGCTGTCACTTGTAATTTCTTGTCAATACAACAAAAAAATACCATTAGAAAATCAGACAAAATTGACAAGTGATACATTACACATTACTAATAAGGAATTAGAATATGAGATAATTATTATTGATGGTGGTTTTACCAATTGGTTTAACACCTATGCAAGACCAAGAGGATTTTATACCCAAGAATATTTGGAAACAAGAAATCGTCTTTGGGTTTTGGAATGGAATAATAGAGCTAGAAATACAAGGTATTTAAATCTTTACGAAATGCCTATTAATTATGAGACCAATACTAACTATGGATTTGAAGTAAATTATATGCTGTACAACTATTTAGTTTATTTTCAAATAACCAATAAACAACAACTAGGTGGCTACATCGCCCGACCATAAAAATGAGTAAATTAAGAGAACGCTGGAACATTAAAAGTAACTTCCAGTTTTTTATTATACTGCTAGTATTTGCAATAACAGGCTCTACTTCAGCTTTAATTGCTAAACCACTACTAACACTTTTGGGAATTACTAAAGAAACTGTTGGATTGTGGTTCTATTATCCTTTGTATCTAATTATTATTTTACCCATTTACAAAATACTTCTATTGTTAATTGGTACTTTAGCAGGACAACGACTCTTTTTTTGGAATTTTATCAAAAGAATGTTAACCAGAATGGGACTAGGTTTTTTATTTAAATAATCAAAAAAATAAATTAACAAAATACTTTAACTATCTAACTTATTACTTCTAACTTTTATCGTATTTTTGCAAAAATGCACCTATTGCCATGCAACATTCTGAAGAAACCATTGAAATTATTGGCGCTCGTGCCCATAACTTAAAAAATATAGACGTTACCATTCCTCGTGAAAAATTAGTAGTAATCACAGGTCTTTCAGGCTCTGGAAAATCATCATTAGCTTTTGATACCATTTATGCAGAAGGACAACGTCGTTATATTGAAACTTTTTCAGCCTATGCACGCCAGTTTTTAGGTGGTTTAGAACGACCTGATGTTGATAAAATTGATGGTTTATCACCCGTAATTGCAATTGAACAAAAAACGACCAATAAGAGCCCGCGTTCAACTGTAGGAACGATTACGGAAATATATGATTTTCTGCGTCTTTTATATGCTAGAGCAGCAGATGCTTTTAGTTATAACACAGGTGAAAAAATGGTTTCGTATTCGGACGACCAAATCAAAGAGTTAATTTATACTGAATTTGACGGCAAAAGAATCAACATTTTAGCACCTGTTGTACGTTCAAGAAAAGGGCATTACCGAGAATTATTTGAACAAATTGCCAAACAAGGTTTTATTAAGGTTCGAGTTGATGGCGAAATTCGTGATTTAGATTACGGAATGAAAGTGGATCGATACAAAACCCACGATATTGAGATTGTCATTGATCGAATAGCTGTAAAACAAGACGAGGACACCGATAAAAGAATTACCGAAGCAATCAAAGTTGCCATGCATCATGGTGATGATATATTAATGGTAATTGAACATGATAGTAACAACGTTCGTTTTTATAGTCGAAGCTTAATGTGCCCGACTTCAGGAATTTCTTATCCGAGTCCAGAACCTAATAATTTTTCATTCAATTCGCCAAAAGGAGCATGTCCAAATTGTAACGGACTAGGTGTGGTGAATGAAATCAACCTCAATAAAATCATCCCCAATCCAAAAACTTCAATAAAAAATGGTGGTTTTGCTCCCTTAGGCGAACAAAAAAGCACTTGGATTTTTAAACAATTGGAACTGATTGGAGAAAAATTCGGATTTAAATTATCCGATCCAATTGAAAGCATTCCTGCTGAAGCTATGGACATGATTTTGAATGGTGGAAATGAAAAATTTTCAGTTGTTTCAAAAGTAATGGGAATAACCAAAGATTATAAGATTGATTTTGAAGGTATTTCGAATTTTATAAAAAATCAATACGAACAATCCGAATCACAAAGTATCAAACGCTGGGCAAAAGAATTCATGGATGAAAATGAATGTTCGGCTTGTGGAGGTTCTCGATTAAGAAAAGAATCGTTGTATTTTAAATTAAATGATAAAAGTATAGGCGATTTGGTTCAAATGGATGTGGTTGAATTGGCCCAATGGTTCCATGATTTACCGAATCATATTTCTGAAAAACAGCAAGTTATAGCAACTGAAATTCTGAAAGAAATCAACGCTAGAATAAGTTTTTTATTGGATGTTGGATTAGACTACTTAAATTTAAATAGAAGTTCAAAAACCTTGTCCGGTGGTGAAGCCCAACGTATTCGATTAGCGACACAAATTGGTTCACAATTAGTTGGTGTATTGTATATTTTAGACGAGCCTAGTATTGGATTGCATCAACGTGACAATGAACGATTAATCAAATCATTAGAAAGTTTACGTGACATTGGAAATTCAGTATTAGTAGTTGAACACGACAAAGACATGATTGAACGTGCCGATTACGTAATTGATATTGGTCCGAAAGCAGGTCGTTTTGGCGGACAAATCATTAGTCAGGGAACTCCAAAAGAATTATTAAAAGAAAACACAATTACAGCGCAATACATCAGCGGTAAAATGCAAATTGAAATTCCTAAAGAAAGAAGAAAAGGAAATGGTAAAACCTTAAAACTTTCTGGGGCAACTGGTAATAATTTAAAAAATGTTTCGGTTGAATTTCCATTAGGAAGCATGATATGTGTTACAGGAGTTTCTGGTAGTGGCAAATCAACTTTAATCAATGAAACGCTTTATCCTATTTTAAATACACATTTTTATAATGCAGTAAAAAAACCACAGCCTTATAAGAAGATTGAAGGATTGGAGCATATAGATAAAGTAATTGATATCGACCAAAGTCCGATTGGAAGAACTCCAAGAAGTAATCCTGCAACCTATACGGATGTTTTTTCAGAAATTAGAAGTTTATTTACACAAACATCTGAAGCCATGATTCGCGGTTACAAACCCGGACGTTTTAGTTTTAATGTTTCTGGCGGACGATGCGAAACTTGTGAAGGAAGTGGCGTTCGAACCATTGAAATGAGTTTCTTACCAGATGTATATGTTGAATGTGAAACTTGTCAAGGGAAACGTTTCAATAGAGAAACTTTAGAAATACGATACAAAGGAAAATCAATATCTGATGTATTAAACATGACAGTTGATGAAGCCGTTGATTTCTTTGAAAATATTCCCAAAATTTACCGAAAAGTAAAAACCATTCAAGATGTCGGATTAGGTTATATTACGCTTGGACAACAAAGTACTACCCTATCTGGTGGGGAAGCCCAACGTATTAAATTAGCTACCGAATTATCTAAAAAAGATACTGGAAACACATTCTATATTTTAGATGAACCTACTACAGGTTTGCATTTTGAAGACATTCGTATTTTAATGGATGTTATCAATAAATTAGTAGAAAAAGGCAATACTGTGGTAATCATAGAGCATAATTTAGATGTTATAAAATTAGCTGACTATATTATTGATATTGGTCCTGAAGGTGGCAAAGGCGGCGGAACGGTGGTTTGTTCTGGTATACCAGAGGAAGTAATAAAAAATAAAAAGAGTCATACGGCGTTGTTTTTGAAAAAAGAATTATCTTAGCGCCCTAATTACTTCACACAACAACACTGCTTTCACTTTATTATTAACCTTACTAGTTTGTTATATTACAAATTAAAACATTTATTATGGCATCAGATCAATATCAAAATGATGATGAAAGAATCCAAGATAAGTTAAAACAAAAAACTTGGAATGAAATTAGAACCAATGACTCATGGGCTATATTTAAAATCATGTCCGAATTTGTTAATGGATATGAAACGATGGGAAGAATTGGTCCATGTGTATCTATTTTCGGCTCAGCTAGAACGAAACCTGAAGACAAATATTATCTTTTAGCTGAGAAAATTGCTTATAAAATCAGCAAAGCTGGTTATGGTGTTATTACTGGAGGTGGCCCAGGTATTATGGAAGCTGGAAATAAAGGAGCTCATTTTGGAGGTGGAACTTCAGTAGGTCTAAATATTGAATTACCGTTTGAACAACATTTTAATCCTTATATTGATAGAGATAAAAACTTAAATTTTGATTATTTTTTCGTTAGAAAAGTAATGTTTGTAAAATATTCTCAAGGATTTGTTGTTATGCCAGGTGGATTTGGAACTCTAGACGAAATGTTTGAAGCCATTACCTTAATTCAAACCAAGAAAATCGCTAAATTCCCTATTATTTTAGTAGGAAGAGAATTTTGGACTGGATTATTAGATTGGATTAAAAGTGTAATCATCGACCAATTTAAAAATGCAAGTCCTGAAGACATGAATTTATTTAAAATTGTGGATACAGAAGATGAAGTTGTTGAAGCTTTAGATAATTTTTACAAAAAATACAACTTATCGCCAAACTTCTAATAAAACAAAAATCCCAATTACTTAATTGGGATTTTTTTATTTAGTTTACTTTATATTGAATGCCTATATTGCCATTTATAAATTTTCCAAAGGCAAAAGAAGTAACTACATTAAATCTTTTAATTTGATAATTGGCAGCCACTTCACCTACATAATTTATTTTATCTTTCTCAATAGTATCCAATAACTTATTAATAGTTGATTGAATTGGAAAAACATTTTCAATCGTGCCTTTTTCTCCAGAAACTTTGTAATTGAATTTACTAGTATTACAAATAAAACTTCCTATGATTTCAACTTTTCCTACTTGTTTAGAACCAGATAATTGAAAATGAAAAGTATCAACTAACCCGTTAATTTGATTGATGCCTAAACTCCCAAAATTGGTATTAATATCTAAAAAATCAAAACTAATGTCTTCTTTTGAATAATAAGCTAATGCAGAAAAATAGATATTTCTACATTCCAATTTTGGAAAATACTGACTTAAATTATGCTTAAGTCCATAACCATAGACTTGATAATACCCCTTTTTTAATTTCGTATTTGTTGATGTTCTAGTTAGTAACTCTGTTCCAAATGGTAAAGCTAGATTAATATCTAAATAAGGATAAACCACAAGCTGTTGATCAATACCTTGGGGAGTTTTTAATCTTATTTGTTGGCCATCAATAGTTCCAACTAAGTAAATTTGATTGTCATTTCCCATCGCTGTTGGAACAGTTACCGAAGTATCCCCATTTTCTATTTGAAAAAATTTAAAATCAGAATTATTAATTACAAAAGTTCTATCAGTTTTAGGGACATTGAACATATTAACATTTAAACCCATGGATAAATCCCACGTTTTCCTTTTTTTATTTGAATGATTCCAAGCACTAGACGCTTGATAAACGGCACCATCTGTAGCGGGAATAATGTATTGCTTAGAATAAAATAGGGCATCTTCTAAAAGATACCCTACTTGTTGTAATTGACTAATTGTTTGTGCCTTTCCATTATAAAAAGAAGCTAAAACAATTATCGAAAAAATTATTTTTTTTAACATATTAAGCGTCAATTTTGGCATAAGCCGCATTTTTCTCAATGAATTCTCTACGAGGTGGCACCTCATCCCCCATTAACATAGAAAACACTCTATCAGCTTCAGACAAACTATCAATAGTTACTTGACGTAAAGTTCTAAATTCAGGATTCAAAGTAGTTTCCCATAATTGTTCAGCATTCATCTCTCCTAAACCTTTATAACGTTGAACGTTTGTTCCTCCGCCAAAATCCATTGATATTCTATCGCGTTGGTCATCGTTCCAAGCATAGGCTTTTTTGTTCCCTTTTTTCACTTGGTATAACGGTGGCTGAGCAATATAAACATGTCCTCCTTCTATCAATTCTTTCATATAACGGAAGAAGAAAGTCAAAATAAGTGTAGAAATGTGAGAACCATCGACATCGGCATCACACATGATTACTACTTTATGGTATCTTAATTTAGATAAATTTAAAGCTTTGCTGTCTTCTTCAGTACCAACTGTTACTCCTAATGCAGTGAAAATATTTCGAATTTCTTCATTTTCAAACACTTTGTGTTGCATGGCTTTTTCCACATTCAAAATCTTACCTCTTAAAGGTAGAATAGCTTGGAAGAAACGATCACGACCTTGTTTAGCTGTACCACCCGCTGAATCTCCCTCAACTAGGAAAATTTCACATTTTGCTGGATCTTGTTCCGAACAATCAGACAATTTACCAGGTAGACCTCCACCGCCCATAACGGTTTTACGTTGTACCATTTCACGAGCCTTTTTAGCAGCATGACGTGCTTGTGCGGCTAAAATTACTTTTTGAACTATGATTTTGGCATCATTTGGATTTTCTTCCAAGTAATTTTCTAGCATTTCAGCTACTGCCTGAGATACAGGAGAAACCACTTCTCTATTTCCTAATTTGGTTTTCGTTTGACCTTCAAATTGAGGTTCAGCTACTTTTACAGAAATAATTGCAGTTAAGCCTTCACGAAAATCGTCTCCTGAAATTTCAAATTTCAATTTATCTAATAATCCAGAAGCATCAGCATATTTTTTCAAGGTACGGGTTAATCCCATACGGAATCCTTGTAAATGTGTACCTCCTTCATGCGTATTAATGTTGTTTACGTAAGAGAAAATATTCTCTGTGTAACTTTCATTATAAATTAAAGCCACTTCAACCGGAATTTCGCCTTTGTCATTTTCCATTGAAATAACATGTCCAATAATTGGCACACGGTTTCCATCTAAAAACTTAACAAATTCTTTCAAACCTTCTTGAGAATGAAATGTTTCAGAAACAGGATTTCCTTTATCATCTAATTCTCTTTTATCCGTTAAAGTAATTGTAATTCCTTTATTTAAGAACGATAATTCACGTAAACGAGCCGCTAATGTTTCATAAGAATACACTAGTGTTTGTTGAAAAATAGTTCCATCTGGTTTAAACGTTACAATTGTACCTCTTTTATCAGTAGTTCCAACTTGTTTTACAGGATATAAAGCCTTTCCTCTTTCATACTCTTGCTCATAAATTTTACCTTCCCTGTGTACTGTTGCTTTTAAATGATCAGATAACGCATTAACACAAGAAACCCCAACACCGTGAAGACCTCCAGAAACTTTATATGAATCCTTATCAAACTTACCTCCTGCTCCAATTTTAGTCATTACAACTTCTAAAGCAGAAACACCTTCTTTTTTGTGAATATCTACGGGAATACCACGACCATTATCTTCAACCGTGATAGAATTATCTTCGTTAATTGCTACAAAAATAGTATCACAATGTCCAGCTAAAGCTTCATCAATTGAGTTATCTACAACTTCATATACTAAGTGATGTAAACCTCTTACTCCAGTATCTCCAATGTACATGGATGGACGCATACGTACGTGCTCCATTCCTTCCAACGCCTGAATACTATCTGCCGAATAATTGTTCTTTTTTACTTCGTCGCTCATAATTAAATTATTTGTCTGTATTTTAGTCTAACGAGCAAATATAAGCAATTCAAACCTAATTTCTAAACAAAATACCACCGATAACAGATAAGTTTTCAACAAAATAAATTAACATTTGACATACTTTAATTTAGATTTTTTTAATATTGAAAAAGAAAATACGCTAGCAATTTCTTACTAACGCATTTTACAAACAAACCACTATTTACGAAAAACTAAACTCGTACATTTTCTTGGGCAATTGAAATATCTGCTTCAACGTGAGCTGCATTTGCTCTTCCGCTTGGATCTTGATTTTCTTGCCATTTAGGTATCCACTTACGTACAGTTTGTGCCGCACTTTGCTGTGGATAGAATTCATGAAAAATACTTCTGTAAAAGAAAGCTTCTTTAGTTGTTGGAGTATTGTAGGGATATTTAATTTCAGCTTGAGCAAATTCTTCATCACTAACTTGTTCAGTACAATACGCGATTAAAGTATCAATCCAATTGTACCCTACACCATCTGAAAATTGTTCTTTTTGTCTCCATAAAACCTCTTCTGGTAAATAAGGTTGATCAGGGGTATCAAATGCTTTTCTTAAAATGTATTTTTCTATACCTTCATAAGATTTGGGTTGCTTTTCCTCTGGTCGAATTTGAATAGCAAGCTCTAAAAAAGCTTTATCTAAAAAAGGCACTCTTGCCTCTAAACCATGCGCCATGGTTGATTTATCTGCTCGTAACAAATCGGCTGTAAACAATTTTTGCACTCTATCAATCGTTTCTCTTTGAAATTCCTGCGCAGATGGAGCGTTTCTAAAATACAAATAACCTCCAAAAATTTCGTCAGCTCCTTCACCTGAAAGCACCATTTTAATTCCTCTATCAGTGATTGCTTTTGACAAAAAATACATAGGTGTACTAGCTCTAATAGAAGTAACGTCATAGGTTTCTAAATGCCAAATTAATTTCTTAAGAATAGCTATCCCTTGCTCAACGGTAAAAAAAACTTCATGATGTTCAGTGCCAATGAATTCAGCAACTTTTCTCGCTGCTAATAAATCAGGAGCCTTATCATTTAAACCTATTGAAAAAGAATGTATTTTTTGTCCAGAACCGGCTGTCAATCTACATGCTATAGAAGAAATTAAAGAAGAATCTAATCCGCCTGACAACAATACCCCAAAAGGCACATCAGCCATTAAACGTTTTTCAACAGATTGAATAAGAATATTTCGCAATGCTTCATAATCAACTTCTTTTGTTGCACTTAATTGATCTTCCCATTTTGGTTGATAGTATTTAACAAAACCTGTCTTTTCGGTGTAAAAATGCCCAGGAGGAAAAGCTGAAAATGTAGTACATTGATCAGCAATGGCTTTCATTTCTGAAGCAAAATACATTCTTCCTCTTTCGTCTATACCATAATATAATGGTTTAACACCAAGTGGATCTCTTGCCGCAATAAAATCATTTCCATCTATAACTACGAAAGCAAAAATTCCATCTAGTAGATTACAAAAATCATACCCAAACTCTTCATATAGGTGCACAATTACTTCTGAGTCTGAAGTTGTTCTAAACGAATGGTTAGCTAATGTAGTTGTTCTTAAATGCTTATGATTATAAATTTCACCATTATGCACCATCCAAGCTGAAGAAGTGCCCTGAATAGGTTGCTTACCAGTATTTAAATCAACAATTGATAGACGTTCATGAGCTAAAAAGTGTCCCTTATCAGTGATATGAATATCACTTTCATCCGGGCCTCGATGACTCATTCTTTTTGATAATTGTTGTACTAATGCTTTATCTTTTCCTTTCCCAATAATAGCTAATATTCCACACATGACTTATAGTTTTAATTCTGAAGCAAAATTGAAACTAAAAGTTTTAAATGAAAAGAAAAAAAACAATTTTGATTTAAATTTTAAACAAAAAAAGACTTTTTAATACAAATAAATAAACAAATAATGTAAAAATCGAACTAAAACTTATAATTATAAAATATCAAGAATTTGGTATTCTATCTCATTTAATTGAAATATATAACCTTTTTGATGACCAAGCAACTGAATTCCCAAAGGTGATTGAGGAGAAATAGCAAAAAAAGAATTGCTATCAATTGTAGTTTTAGGCAATGCTGTTGCTATTAAAACACTTAAATGGTTGGTAAAAACTAAACTCCCTAAGACTACCCGTTCTGATTTAACCTCAATATCTAATTTTGACATTAACTGCATTTGGTGTAAAGCTTCAATTAGTTTTTGATTGATTTTCTCTTGCTCTATATGCAATTTAGACAATGTTGTTTCATGTTTATCACCAGCAGAACTTTTAGCATCATTTTGTGCCTCATCAGTCAACGAATCAATTAAATCTTGATATATATCTATTTTATCTTGTAACAAAATTTTATATTGTTCAACTAGCTTATTTTTTATTGACATGGTAGTTATTCGCTTTTTAAAGGTTGATAATTCAACGGCAATAAGTTACCTACTTTTTGTGCTCCTAAATCACCTCCAAAAATAATTTG
The DNA here is from genome assembly GCA_964398425.1 of uncultured Flavobacterium sp. Lineage (GTDB taxonomy): Bacteria > Bacteroidota > Bacteroidia > Flavobacteriales > Flavobacteriaceae > Flavobacterium. The sequence continues at coordinate 40,719 of CAYNNB010000007.1, read as the reverse complement.
ATCACGATGTGATGTATTTCCAAAATCGTCCACAAAGAAAACATCAGTATTAAAAACTATTTTTGATTGTCTTTTTTTATGATACAACAAATTAAATGATGCTTTAAATAGTTTAGCTTTGGTATCTTTTATAACAGCTGAAGTTCCTTTAACTTGAACTTTATACATTCCATCTTCATTTGATACTGTAAAGAATTCATTTGCATTAACTGCAAAACTTCCTTCATACAACACAAAACCTTTAACACTCCATGAATTATGAATTACCGTTTTAAACAATTCCATTGATGAACCAAAATAAGCTTTATCACGATTTTGAACTTGTTTTTCATTAGTTGCACTATCCGTAAACTGTGAAGTACCCAAAAACATACTTTGAGCAACATCAACTGACTTTATACTTCTGGAATTCATTTGTACATAGAACTCATATAAATCAAATTCTATTTTATAACCTAAATAATCATTTTGAATGATGATAGGTTCGTAACTTTTAGCCAACAATCGGTTGTTTTTCTTATCGAATTCTAAAATCAGAGCGTCTTCATTAAGTATACGGCATGCTTTTCCTTCTTTATTTGAACCCAAAAATTGCTCTTTAAACAATTGCATTTTTTGTTTTCGAGTAAAACCATCATCTGTAATAAAAACAGGCTCAATTTCATTTTCTTTTACTTGAAGGATGATATTCCAAAAAGTTTTTTCATACGGATTGGAAATAATTACATCCTCATATCCCATAAACCGAATAATCAAGGATGTATTGAATTTGGTTGAAGAACTTATTGAGAATTCTCCTTCTTGATTGGTTGAAGTTCCAATAGTGGTACCATCTAAATACACTGATGCTCCTGACAATGGAGTTCCTGAAGCTGAAGTAACTTTACCAGTTATGTTTTGAGCTACAAGTTGCATTGAAAACAGATACAATAAAATAGAAATTGTAATTTTATTTTTCATACAATTGAATCATAAAAAAATGATTTTTATTCATTTAAATTAAACCAGATCTGTTGAAATACTATAAAATTATTAAAAATCAAATTTGTAAATTCCTCCAAGTAATACCTGAACTCCTTGCACTGGAAAATTTGCCCATCGATTATATTGTTGGTTAGCTAAATTATTTCCTTTTAAAAACGCTGTTAATCGTTTATTGTATTTGTATCCAACATTTGCATTTAAATCGAAATAACTATCTAAAGTTACTTGCTGATTTGTATAAGTTGGAATCAAAGCTGTTTTATCTTGAACCGTAACTAAATCTGTTCGTTCACCTACAAAGAATAATTGTAGGCCTCCATACCATTTTTCTGTAAAATCAACATTCAAAGTAGATTCAACTTTCAATTGTGGTAAATTCCAAGCTTTATCTATATTTTTAGTACTGAAATTATTGTAAGTTCCACTTAAAGTCAACGATGCTTTTTTAGAAAAATCGGCTTTAATTTCACCAAAAATGCTAACGGTGTTTAAATCATCATAAACCACTTGAAAAGAATTTCCGTTTACATATCCTTTATCATTTGTGTTTGTAGCAATGAAAGTATTTGATTGAAAAAAGGCTTTATCAATTTGACTATTGTAACCTCCTTTGACGTTGAATGAAACTGCATTAGCTAATTTTCCTTTCATACCAACATAAATATCATAAGCATTACTTGTAGGTCCAACAAACAAAGTTGGTGAAACAAATGGGTTTTGACTTACAAAATCTGCATATGAATTTTGAACTAATCCACCTTCGGCACCTGCATAAGCAATCATGAGATCACCTACTAAACGATAAGACGCTTTAATATTTGGATAAATATAAACTTTACCATCTGAAGTCCCATTAAACTTATAGGTTGAATAAAACACTCCTGCCCCTAAATGTACAGACAAATCATCTTGTTGGTATAAAAAACTAGGTTTAGTACCAAAAATGATATTACTATATTTTATATCCCCTGTGTTATAAAAATCTCTTTCAAAAGAACCACCAACATAATCAACAAGAACAGCCGCTTTTACTTTTTGATCCATTACATCAAAATCAAATTCAGGTTTTACAAAAAAGCGATTTTCTCCTGAACCCATTTTATCTGAAAAACGCTTAAATTGCATCGATGCATTATTAAACAATCCGTCTTTAAATTCCATTCGTCCACCTAAGCTAATGGTGTTATAACTTTGTTGAGCATCAATTTGAGCGACTGTTTCATCCGCAAATAAAATGTTTTCAGAGGGTAATCCATACCAATTTATTATTTGATTTTTCACCCTAAGATCAACATTCCATTGCAAATCATTGGTTCTACTACCATAGGTTATATCTAAACCAGTAGTATAAAATTTATCATTTAATTTTACACTTTTAATTCCCCCTTGCGAAGACAAATGATGAAGAAGTGCCCCAACATAATCAGTACGATTTAATTGATGAGCAACAAAAACTTCGGCATTTACCGTACCATAGTTACCAGCACCTAATAATGCATAATTACTAAATCCTTTTTCTAGTTCTTCTTTATCTACATCAGCCGCCTTTCCTTTTGAAGGAATGAAAGTTGAAGCTACAGGGAATGAAAAAATTTGGTACTTAATAGGTAGTTTTGGTTCAGGAATTTCTTCTTCAGAAGCCGGTGTTTCTTTAACTTTGAAAGCATCTGAAATAGTTGGCGTATAAGGCTTAACAATATTTACAACTTCGCTACCAATATTTTCATCTTTCTTTTGAGAAAACCCATATTGTGCGGCTGTAATGGCGATGATACTAAAAATTACTTTCTTCATATTATATTTTTTTAGCTGTTAGCGATTTGCAATTAGCTTTATCTACTTAATATTCTTGATTCTGTTAACTTTTTAACTTAACTATTACTTCGTTATAGAAGAATTAGTTTTTGCCTCCTCAGTTTTTATTCGATCTAATTCCGTTTGCGCTTCTGTAACTACATCTGCAAATTCAGAGAAGTTGTCAATTACACTTTGCAAAATTTCCACGGCTTGGAAACCGTCTTTTAAACCGTAATAATTTTTAGCCATAATTATCAATGATTTGGCAGCGAAGAACTTATAGCCAGAATAAGTTGCTGCGTATTTTTCAACTACCTTATTGGACGCATCAAATTTTCCTTCTTTATTTTTGAAATAAGCATCATAATACAGTGCCTCCGCTGCTAATTCGCCTTTTGCAATCTTTTGCAATTTCGCATAAGCTTCCTTAGCTTTAACTTCATTATTCGTTTTTATAGCTGAACGTGCAATAATAATTTGTGCATCGCTCTTAATTTTATCTCCAACTTTTGGATTTTTCAACACTTTATCTGAATAAATTTCAGAATTAGGATAATCTTGTTTTTCATAATAACATTTCATCAAATTTGATTGTGCAAATGTTACATTTTGTGGATATTCTGCATCCGTTTCTAAACGTTTTAACACTGGAATAGCGGCTTCACAATTCTTTTCCTTTAAATGAATTTCTGATAAACGCACTAAAGCTTGTTCTGTATACTCATTCCTTGATTGATTCATTACATATTCATAATGTGGAGTTGCATTTTTTTCCAATTTATCAGCAAAATACAATTGAGCCAAATAAAAATGTACTTTAAGTGCATATTTACCACTTGGAAATTGGGCTAAATAATTTGTAAATCCAGTTATTGCTTGTTTTGCATTATTGGCTATGTATTGTTTTTCAGCAGCTACGTACATATCTTCGTCCAATTCCGCATCAGTAACATTTACAAAAGACAGTGTTTTAACCCATGATGCATATTCATCTACTTTTCCATTATTTACATAAATACTTTTTGCTGTTGAAACTGCTTCAAGAGATTCTGGTGAGTTAGGAAAATCAGCAACCAATTTTTTAAATTTAGTCAAAGCAGCCTCATCTTTGTCAGCATTATAATAAATAATTCCTTGCTTTAAAAGTGCCTTTGGCACATAAGAACTATTCTTGTAATTATTTACTAATTTATCAAAAGTTTCAGTAGCTTTAGCATCTTGATCTAAATCTTCATAAGTGGAACCTAACTCATATAACGCATCATCTATATATTGTGAAGTTGGATATGTTGAAACAAATTTTGATAAATCTTCAATCTTTCGCTCATTTTTATTTACAAATCCATAACTCATTCCCTTTTGAAAAGCAGCATAATCCGCATCTACACATTTCAATTCAATTGCCTTATTATAAGCATCCATTGCTGGCCAATATTTAGAAGATATATAATTACAATCAGCCATTCTAAGATAAGCGTCTGTTAATCTAGTTTTGTCTTCTTTATTTGTATTGATATGCGCTTGAAAGTAAGGAATAGCATTTTCATATTCTTTAATTTTAAAGTATGCATAAGCTAAGTTATAGTTCACATTCCTAATTTCAGGAACAGAAGAAGAAACAGAAGAAACCAAAAATTGCTTGTACGTTAAAACAGCTTCAGCAAATTGATCCAAACTATATTCGCATTCAGCCTTCCAAAAAGTGGCTCGTGCCGTAATTTTAGTATCTTTATTTTCAGTTAAGGATTTTTTAAATAAAACATAAGCTTCTTGGTATTTTCCATCCGTGTAAACTTCCAAACCTCTGTAGAAAGTTACTTTTTGATAAGCAGCTTTGTTTTCAGGGGTTTTATTTTTCTCTAATAATACCAATGCTTCTGTATAATTTTTAGATGTTATATACGAATTAATGAGCAACGTTTTTAATTCAGAATTATTAGAATTATTGGGATACTTATCCATAAATGAACGAATAACTTCAGGTGTAGATTGATATGGATTTCCTATTTCATAACTCAATTTAGCATAATTTAAATAAGCATCTTCTTGAATCTTTAAATCATAACTCATTTCAGAAGCCGTTTTAAAAGCATTAAAAGCTTGCTGTTTTTTTTCTGTATTCAAATAACTTTCAGCTAAGTGATAATAGGCATTTTGAGCTATAAAATCATTACCTTCAATAATTTTATTGAATTGATTGATGGCATTTTCATATTCTTTTTGTTGGTAATACGCATATCCTAGTTGATAGAAATCAGTATTGGTCCATTTACCGTTTTTACCTCTGTAAGCCAACAAATAAGGTAAGGCTTTGTCATACTTTTTTAAATTAAAAAACGATTCTCCAATAATTTTAGACAATTCACTTTTTTCTAATGCACTTGATTTTTTCAATTGAGGCTCACCTAATTCAATAGCTTTTTGAAAATTTCCCAATTTAAAATTCATATCAGCTTGAAAATACCCCATTTTTTCTTTGTATTTATCCTGATCTGAAACCTGACCAAAAAGCTCATTAGCTTCTTGATAATTATCACCATCATAAGCTAAGTATCCTAAATAATATTTAGCTTGATTACCGTATTCCGATGAATTAATAACTTTATTTAAATATTTCTTTGCCTCTGCTTTATTTTTAGTTGAAAAATGAGCATAACCTCTATGAAAATTAACTTTATCTAACTCATTTGCTGACAAGTTATCTTCGTGAATATTCTCATACCATTTAAGTGATTGTGTATAATTACCCTGAGTGAAATAATAATTGGCTACCCCAAGATAAGCCTCATTTTGCTTAGTACTTGTAGGGTGTTTTTCAATAAAACTTTCCATCAAAGCATCAGCACCTTGTTGATTAGTTCGAATAGCACAATTAGCAATATAAAAATCACAATCAGATTGAATTTCTTCATCTTTTAACTGATTTTTCACTTTGTCAAATAAAATTTGTGCGGCTTGAAACTGCTTGTCTTTGTATAAAATAATGGCTTGATTAAACTCTGTTTTTTCGTTGAGATAAACCTCAGTTTGCTGAGCATCAACAAATAATGGCATTGAAAATACATAAAGTAAGGAAAGCTTAACTACTAACTTCATAATGACACGGATTAAAAATTCAAATATACCTATTTGCTCATACAAAAACGCAAAAAAAGTCTTAAATATTGCCCTAAATATCACTCAAATATTTAAAAGAATAATTTTGTTTAGCCATTAATTGTTACTATTTTTACACATTAATTTACATTAGAATATGAGTCAAACGATTTTAAATCTAAAAAACGTTTCTATATATCAAGAACATCAGTTAGTTTTATCAGATATAAATTTAGATGTTTACAAAGGAGATTTTATTTATTTTATAGGAAAAACGGGGTCTGGAAAGAGTAGCTTTTTAAAAATTTTATATGGTGACTTACCTTTAACAGAGGGTACGGGAAGTATTGTAGATTATGATTTAACAACTTTAAAAGACAAAGACATTCCTTATTTAAGAAGAAAACTTGGTGTTGTATTTCAAGATTTCAAACTTCTACCTGATCGTTCTGTTAAGGAAAACTTAGTGTTTGTTTTAAAAGCAACTGGGTGGATTGACAAACAAGAAATGGAAGATCAAATTCAAGAGGTTTTAACAAAAGTAGGAATGGCAAATTTTGCTTCAAAAATGCCTCATCAACTTTCGGGTGGAGAACAACAGCGAATTGCTATAGCGCGTGCTTTATTAAACGATCCTGAGCTTATTTTAGCAGATGAACCTACAGGAAATTTAGACCCTCAAACGAGTGTAGAAATTATGGAAGTTTTAAGAAAAATCAACGCTAATGGAAAAACTATAATTATGGCAACACATGATTATGCCTTGTTATTAAAATACCCTTCTAAAACATTAAAATTTGAAGAAGGAAAAGTGTTTGAAGTGGTACAAAAAACGGTGTAACGATTTAGTGATTTTTACTACTAATTAACAAACTAAACTATTAACTATGAACGAAATTATTAAACAAAACGGAATTAAATTTGGAATTATTAGCGGTATAATTGGTATTGCAATTATTCTTGGTGTATACTTAACAGACTATAAATTATTTGCTAGTAGTGGCATTGGTATTATTTCCATTGTCATTAGTATTATCATTAGCATTCTTTTATTTGTTCAAACCAAAAAACAATTAAATGGTCAGTTAACTTTCAAAGAAGGTTTTACAACCTATTTTATTTACACTATTAATTCCATTGCAATCGTTACTCTATTCAATATTTTATTATATAATGTTATAGAGCCTGAATTGAAGGAAAAAGTTACACAGATTATTATTGAAAAAACAGCTGAAATGATGAAAGCATTTGGAGGTCCTTCTGATGTACTTAAAGAAACAATAAAAGAATTAAAAAATAATGACCAATTCTCACCAGGAAAACTAATTGTAGGTTCAATATGGAATTTAGCTCTTTCATGCATATGGGGGTTAATTTTGGCTGCTATTTTCAAATCAAAAACCAACAATTCGCCATTTAATCAATAATGAATATATCAATCGTAATACCCTTATTAAACGAACAAGAATCGTTACCGGAATTATGTAAATGGATTGAGAAAGTTATGCAAAGTCATAACTTTTCTTATGAAATACTATTTGTAGATGACGGTAGTACTGACCAGTCTTGGAACACTATTTTAGAGCTTTCAAAAACAAATTCTAGTATTAAAGGAATTAAGTTTTTACGTAATTATGGTAAGAGTCAAGGGTTACATGCAGGCTTTGCTCAGGCTCAAGGAGATGTTGTAATTACTATGGATGCCGACTTACAAGATAGTCCAGATGAAATTCCTGAATTATATGACATGATTATGAATCAGGGATATGATTTAGTTTCGGGTTGGAAGAAAAAACGTTACGACTCCGTAGTTGCAAAAAATTTACCTTCTAAATTATTTAATTGGGCGGCCAGAAAAATTTCGGGTGTAAAATTGAATGATTTTAATTGTGGATTAAAGGCATATAAAAATATAGTAATTAAAAACGTTGAAGTTTCTGGTGAAATGCATCGTTATATACCAGTTTTAGCTAAGAATGCAGGCTTTTCAAAAATAGGTGAAAAAGTAGTTATTCATCAAGCTAGAAAATACGGAAGTTCTAAATTTGGAATGGACCGTTTTGTAAATGGCTTTTTAGATTTAATTACGATTTGGTTTATTTCAAAATTCGGAAAAAGACCGATGCACTTTTTCGGTTTATTAGGCACAGTGATGTTTGTAATTGGTTTTGGTTTAGCTTTATATCTTGGAATAGACAAATTATTTATTCATACAAAAGCTCGTCTGATAACAGAAAGACCACAATTTTATATTGCCTTAACTTCTATGATTATCGGAACTCAATTGTTTTTAGCTGGTTTCTTGGGAGAAATCATTTTAAGAACTAAAAATAATGAAGAACGCTATAAAATTTCAGAGAAAATATAACTAAAATAGAATTAAAGAGTAAACATGCATATTGAACAGCATATTTTAGACAAAGCTAACGAGTGGATGACTTCCGCTTTTGATCAAGAAACACAACAAGAAATTGAAAAAATGATGACTTCTGCTCCAAAAGAGTTAGAAGATTCATTTTATAAAAACCTAGAGTTTGGAACTGGTGGTATGCGCGGTATTATGGGCGTTGGAACCAATAGAATCAATAAATATACATTAGGCAAAAACACGCAAGGTATTTCTAACTATTTAAAAAAGTGTTTTCCAGGGGAAGAATTAAAAGTGGTAATTGCATACGACTGTCGCCATAATAGCAATACTTTAGCTAAAATAGTTGCAGACGTTTTTTCTGCAAATGGAATTAAAGTATTTTTATTCTCCGAATTACGTCCAACACCAGAATTATCTTTTGCCTTAAAACATTTAAAATGTCATGTTGGAATTGTTTTAACGGCTTCGCATAATCCTCCTGAATATAATGGATACAAAGTATATTGGCAAGATGGCGGACAAATTGTGCCTCCCCAAGATGCTGAAATTATTCAAGAAATTGAATCTTTAAATTATACAGATATTAACTTCAAGGCAAATGAATCGTTCATTCAATACATTGACCAAGAGATAGATGCTGCTTTTGTAGATTCAACTATAGAAAATGCAAGTTTCAATACACCTAAAGAAGCAAAAGAAAATTTAAAAATAATTTACACTTCTTTACACGGCACTTCTATTAAAGCGATACCTGCAGTTTTAACTAAAGCGGGATATACAAATTTAAATATAGTTAAAGAACAAGAAGTACCTGACGGTAATTTCCCAACTGTACAATCTCCTAATCCTGAAGAACCAGAAGCGTTGACTATGGCGTTAGAATTAGCAGATAAAATTGGTGGAGATATTGTTGTAGGTACCGATCCAGATTCGGATCGTTTAGGGGTAGCTGTTCGCGATAATAATGGAAAAATGATTTTATTAAATGGTAATCAAACCATGGTTATCATGACAGCTTATTTACTAGAACAATGGAAAAGAGCTGGCAAATTAACTGGAAATGAATTCATTGGTTCTACCATTGTTTCAACCCCAATGATGCTAGACTTAGCAAGTGCTTATAAAGTGGAATGTAAAGTTGGTTTGACTGGATTCAAATGGATTGCTAAATTCATCAAAGATTTTCCAAATCAGAAATTTATTGGTGGTGGAGAAGAAAGTTTTGGATTTATGGTGGGCGATGCAGTACGTGATAAAGATGCGGTTGCTGCTACCCTATTAGTTTGTGAAATTGCTGCACAAGCAAAAGCTTCAGGAAGTTCTTTATACAAAGAATTACAAAATCTTTATTTAGATTATGGTTTCTATAAAGAGCACTTAATATCTATCACTAAAAAAGGTATGGATGGTGCAAATGAAATTAAACAAATGATGGTTGACTTAAGAGAAAATCCTATGGCAACTATTAATGGCCAGCGTGTCATTTGTATTGAAGATTACCAAACATCTAAAGGAAAAGATTTAATGAATAATGAAACGTTTGACATTTCGATTCCAAAATCTAATGTTTTGATTTATTATTTGGAAGACGGAAGTAAAATTTGCGCAAGACCAAGCGGGACAGAGCCTAAAATAAAATTTTATTTTAGTGTAAATGCACCTCTTGAAAACATAACAAAATACCAAGAAGTAGAAGAACAACTTAATCAAAAAATTCAGGATATTATTTCTGAAATGCAGTTAAACTAATTTAATGAGAAAAGTAATAAAAAAATTAAAGCCATACATTTTACCATTTAAAACACACGTTTATTGGAATATATTCTATAACATTTTATATGCCCTGTTTGGGACATTATCATTTGTTACCTTAATTCCTATGTTGAGGGTTTTATTTGATAAATCAAAAAGGATTACCGAAGAGCCTGTTTACAATGGTGTTTCAGATCTCTTTGAGTATTTAGAAAATTCCTTCTATTATAAAGTAACTCAATTAACCGAAAAAGGAGATGCTCAATTTGCTCTACTTTATGTTGTTGCCTTAGTTATTTTTACATTTTTATTAAAAAATTTGGCTGGTTATCTAGCTTCATATCACATGTTAAAACTAAGAAATGGGGTGATGGCTAATTTAAGAAAAGTCATGTTTAATAAGATCATTCAACTTCCCATTTCTTTCTACTCAGAAAAAAGAAAAGGAGATGTTATGTCCAGAATGTTGGGCGATATAGGTGACATGCAAAACTCATTCTTTATTATTTTAGAATTAGTTGTAAAAGAACCTCTTACAATATTATTTTCAATAGCCATGATGTTCTTCTTAAGTTGGGAGCTAACACTTTTTGTATTTGTTTTCATTCCAATTTCAGGGCTCATAATTTCTAGAATTGGAAAAAGATTGAAGGAACAATCACTAAATGCTCAAAATGAAAGTGGTTATCTAATTTCTTTAGTAGAAGAATCATTAACTGGCATGAAAGTAGTAAAAAGCTATAATGCAGAAGCAATCTTTGAAAGTAAGTTCAATAAATCTGTTGAAAAATTATTACGTTTATCAAATAAAATTGGCAAAAAAAATAATTTAGCTTCACCCATGAGCGAATTTTTAGGAATCATCACAATTGCTGTACTTTTACTTTATGGTGGTCAATTAGTTTTGATTGATAAAACATTAGATGGCCCTCTATTCATCTCTTTTATGGGGTTAGCATATAATATTTTAACCCCTGCAAAATCAATCTCTAAGGCTTCTTATTCTGTAAAAGGTGGAACAGCTGCTGCTGAACGTGTTTTTGAAATTTTAGAACAAGAAATTACTATTACAGATCAACCTAATGCAGTTGTAAAATCAACTTTTGATGAATTAATTGAATTAAAAAATATTTCATTTGGATACCAAGAAGATTATGTCCTCAAAAACTTCAATTTAATTATTCCAAAAGGGAAAACTATAGCACTTGTAGGACAGTCAGGTTCTGGAAAAAGTACAATTGCTAACCTATTAACCCGATTTTATGATGTGAATGAAGGAACTATTTCAATTGACGGTATTGATATCAAAAATTGGAAAATGTCAAGTTTAAGAGAAAAAATTGGTTTAGTTACACAAGACTCTATTTTATTTAATGATACCATTAAAAACAATCTATTAATTGGTAAACCTAATGCTACTGACGATGAAATTATCCATGCATTGAAAGTTGCCAATGCTTATGAATTTGTTAAAGACTTACACAAAGGAATTGAAACCAATATTGGAGATGCTGGAGGTAAATTATCTGGTGGACAAAAACAAAGACTCTCAATTGCCAGAGCAGTGTTAAAGAATCCACCAATTATGATTTTAGATGAAGCCACTTCGGCCTTAGATACTGAGAGCGAAAAATTAGTTCAAGATGCCTTAGAACATTTAATGCAGAATAGAACATCTGTAGTAATAGCACATCGCCTTTCAACCATTCAAAAGGCAGATTTAATTGTTGTAATGCAAAAAGGCGAAATTGTGGAACAAGGAACCCATCAAGAATTATTGGCGCTAAATAATACATATGCCAAATTAGTCGCCTTACAATCATTAGAAAACTAAATAATGTATACATCACATCCAAATATTCAACTTCCAAATGATCCCAATACGATTGTCTGGAAGTATTTGGATTTATCAAAATTTTTAGATTTACTTCTATCCCGTCAACTTTTCATGTCACGATCTGATAAGTTTGAAGATCAATATGAAGGAACTTTTAGTGAACCTACTTTTGAAGAAATAAAAAAATTATCTGAAAACAATCCAGAATTTTTAAAATACTACAAATCACAACGTGAAAAAGTAGCTATTAGCAGTTGGCATATTAATGAATATGAATCGTTTGCCATGTGGCAAATTTTCACACAGAATAGTGAGGGATTAGCTATTCAATCAACAATTGAACGTCTACAAAATGCTTTAGAGGTAGAAACTTATTACAAACAATATATTGGTGAAGTAAACTATATAGACTACAAAAAAGAGTACATTCCATTTGAGGATATGTTTTTCCCATTTTTATTTAAACGAAAAAGTTTTCAATATGAAAGAGAAATTCGTGTTATCTCAGATGTATCAGCATTAGGTTTAGAAATTGATAATGGTTTAAAAATTCAAATAGACATTAACCAACTTATTGAGAAAGTGTATATTCATCCAAAAAGTGAAAATTGGTATAAAAAATTAGTCATCGAACTCGTACGAAAATTGGGCTATGATTTTGAAATTGAAAAATCTGATTTAGAAAGTGATATCCTTATTTAGTAATAAACATTACAAAGGTTTAAACTCAACTGATTTACCTTGTTTAAAATCATAATAAAAATAGTGCACGTTGTCATTTTTGTCAAATTGTCCATTTTTATTTGCATCATCTAATGTCCTAAAAAATAGCTTACCAGAAGCTTCTATATATTCCCAATCAATTATTTCTTGTAAATCTGGAGATATTTTAATAAAATTGGAACCTTGTTCATCACTTAAATATAGAACATTTAAATCATTATTATCTATGCTATTATCTTGATTAGTATCATTATCAGACAAGGTATAAACAAATGTTTTTTTTGACTTTAAATAAGACATATTTTCAATCAAAATAACTTGCTCTGTTAACGAACGAAGCGAATCTTGACCAATAACTTGAAACTTAACATTTCTAAAGAAACCAGTAATTTCATTTTCCATTGAATTAGAAATATTGAAGTTAGCTGAGTTATCATAAGCAGTTTTACTTGATTCATAGTTTCCCTTATTAACATCACCAACTGTCAAATCCCCTACAGGAAAAACAAGAACAGAAGCACCTTCAAAATGTATTGGCAAGTCAACAATTCCTAATTTAGAGGTATCTCTAAACACCTCTTTTCTTGTGCTAGTATCATATTTAACTTTAGGTTTTACAACTTCTTCATTTTTACAAGAGACAAAGAAAAAAGTAATTGAAAGGATACTATATAAATATTTCATATAAATACAATTTATGTCTCTCAAATATAAGAAAGTTTATTTAAAATTATTCAATTTTAAAAGTCCTAATTATAAGCGAGCTGTTAATTTTAAATTAAATGTTCGTGTAGTCATGTAATTAGGAACCCCATACTGTGATTTAGTATAAACATCTCTAACCCAAGTATTCGTTATAGCATTTTGATTATTAAACATATTATAAATTTCAAATCCAAGAGATAATTCAGAGAAATTATTTAACCATCTCTTATTTAAACCTAACTTCGAATCTTTAAAAACATAAGAAAATCCAGCATCAGCTCTTCTGTAATCATTCAAACGTATTTGATATACATAAGGATCTGAATAAGCCGGTGAACCACCTGGTAAACCTGTATTGTAGACTAAATTCAAATACATTTTCAAATTAGGAATATTTGGCATGTAATCCTGGAATAAAATAGCAAATTTTAATCGCTGATCTGTAGGCCTAGCAATATAACCTTTATCATTTTGATTTTCCTCAGTTTTCAGATACCCGAAGGTGAACCAAGATTCAACACCTGGAACAAATTCTCCATTCAATCTAGCATCTATTCCATACACATAAGCTGTTGCTTCATTATTAGCTCTATATCTTATCCTAACATTATCAATAGTATAAGTGTTAACATCCCACAAATGCTTGTAATAAGCTTCTGAAACTAATTTAAAAGGTCTATTCCACATTTTAAAACTGTAATCATGACCTAAAACAAAATGAATAGATTTTTGATCTTTCACGTTTTCATTTACCGAACCATCATATCCTCGCAATTCTCTATAAAATGGAGGTTGATTATAGAAACCTGTTGAAAATCGGAAAAGCATGTCTCGTTTCCAATTAGGTCTTAAAATAAATTGTGCTCTAGGAGAAAAAGTCATATGATTGTCACCACTAATGCCATTATTAGTTACAAACCAACTTTGTCCACGAATACCAGCATTTACATAATATTTATGCTCACCTATTTTACCTTCATGATTTAAATTAGCAAAAGCCATAAAACGATTAATGCTAGTATGATTTTTTGCTCTCACATTTTGATAAGGTGCTAAAGGTCCTGTGTAAGGATTATAAGGTTGATCATTAATATAATCCAATATAGGATTTGGTAATGAAAAACCCGCAGAATCAATTACTTCCCACTCCACTAAACGATCGCGAATATCTTCAATGTTATGTTTAATACTCCATTCAATTTGATTCTTTTTATTTAATTTATGTTGACCTTTAAATTCATTAGTAATAATTAGGGCATCTAAATTATTTCTAGCATGATTAAGTTGAGAACCAATTCCTCTTGAATACACTACATCCCCAAAGGTTTCAGAACCAATATTTGAATCTACTTCTCCTAAACGGTATTGAGCCAAAATATCATAATATTCTTGTTCAACGGTATGATATATTGAAGAAACCCATTTGTATTTTGTAGATGAGTTAGGTTCAAAAACAGCTTTCAAAGCTCCAAAATAAGTGCGATATTTATCTTTTTCTTGTCCCTCATAATCAATTAAAAGCGCTATTGGCTCACTTACAGTTCCAAAATTAGTTTGACGCGTGGTAGGTTCATAATTGTAATTATTTTGAGCAATATTTCCTAAGAAACTAAAATTCCATTTTGTATTTGGAATAAATGAAAATAGCGATTGAATGTCTAAGAAAGATGGTTTATAATTAGTTTGGGTTTCTTGGCTCTTAACTAATAAACTATTATTTCTATAACGAACACCTGTTATATTTGACCATTTTTGATTTTTTGAAACACCTTCACCATAAATACTCCCGCCTAATAAACTAGCTTCTAGTCCTGCATGAAAAGATGTCGGTTTTCTATAAGAAATATCTAAAACAGAAGATAATTTATCACCATATTTCGCTTGAAAACCACCTGCATAAAAATCAATGTTTTCAACTAAATCAGTATTAGTAAAGCTTAAACCTTCTTGTTGACCCGAACGAATAAGAAATGGTCTATATACTTCAATCTCATTAACATAAACTAAGTTTTCATCATAATTTCCACCTCGAACCGCATAAGAAGTACTTAACTCATTATTAGAATAAACACCTGGTAATGTTTTTATAATATTTTCAACACCTGCATTTGCACCAGGAATTCTTCTAATTACAACGGGTGAAATCATAGTTTTACCATCAAAATCTTTTCTGTTTTTAGTATTAATTACTACTTCTTCAATTATATCCTCTCTTATACTTAACTTAGGATTTAACTCAAAATCTTCATTAGATTTTAAATTAACCTTATATGTTGATTTTTTAAAATTAAAATGTGAAAACGTGACTACAACTACTTTATCTGATTCAATTTCTAAAATATAAAAACCATTTTTATTCGTTTTAGTTGATTGATTAGAAGAAATTACTGAAACATTTTCAATAGGTTGATTACTATCATTTAAAATGACTCCTTTAATTCTTGCCTTTTGAGCATAAACAGAAGAAGTTAGAATTGATATAAAAAGAATAAAAAAGGTATTTTTAAAAGATAATAACATAAGTTAATAGGTAAAATTAGAAGTAAAAGTTGTGCTGTTATTTAGTTTATCTGTAACAATTAATTTAAACGCATTCAATCCTGGTTTTATTTTTCCATCAAAGATATTATGTGTTAATTTTTTTGTTTTATAATCATATTCCATTAAAATCCATTCATCGTTTAAATAAGCATTAAAAGAATCTATTCCCGATAACATATCACTTATAGATATAGTCAACGTATTTAATTTTGAAACATTACTTCCTTCAACAAAATTTGGGTTAAAAACTCTTGGTGGTGTTTTGTCTAAAGCTACTTTAAATTTACCAAAAGATTTAATTTTTGCTGAGAGTGTATTTCCTTTTCTGAAAGAATTGTTGTACTCCAATTGATATCCATTGATGCCTGCAATAAATGCTTTTTTTTGTTCTTCTTCAGATAATTTAGATATATCAAACGATATTATCATAGCACTTTGCATAGCCTCATAATTAGAATCCATCAATAAAATCCCATTAGTTTCTTCAATATTTAAAAAACAATTTTCATAAAATAAGTTAGGTGGAAAATAGACAGAAGACGTTTCAAACTCAAAATTATAATCATTTTTTGCTTTGATTAAATATTTTCCTTTGCTTGTTTGTGGCAATAGAGGCTCATCTTTGTATTCAAGTGGAATATTTACAATAGTTTTATTTCCATGATAGTCACTCACTTCAATTTTATAATTATAGCTATTATTCTTTTTAACTTGAACTCCACTAGTTTTTTTGTTCTCTTGTACTAAGGATAAAGGATAAGGTACTTTTGAAAACAATTTTTGGTATCGTTGCTTCAGTAATTTAAACTTTTTAAAATCAATGAAATAATTTATATACTTTGATTCATCAAAAGCAAATGTATCAAACTGATAGCCGAAATGCGGTGTCCCGTTCAAAAAAGCTTGAACTTTATATACCCCATTTTTATTGTAAATATTAGTTAGTTGATCATAAGAGTTGACAGCAAAACCAACAACTCCATTCGTGTAAACCTTATTAGACAAATAACTCCCATCAGGTTGTTTAAGTAGAGTTAGGGCAATTGGAGCATTACTTTTATTTACCATCGTAGAATCATTCATAGGATAAACCATTACACTACTTACTTCTGGTACTTTATCATCCCTAATTAATCGATTCATTCCAAAAGCCATAGGATTAATAATTTTTTCTGTATAAGTATCCCTAAATTCAAAATGCAAATGAGGACCTGCGCTCCCGCCTGAATTTCCCGAATAAGCTATAATATCACCCTTTTTTATTGGAAAAACCGTTGGATACAAATAAGCTTCAACCTCATAGTTTTTCTCTTTGTATTGGAGATTTTTAATGTATTCTTCTATCTTTCCTTCATATTTCTGTAAATGCCCATAAACAGAAGTATATCCGTTAGGATGTGTAATATAAATAGCTTTACCATAACCAAAAACACTTACCTTAATTCGAGAAATATAGCCATCTGCGGCAGCATAAACAGGTAAACCTTCTAAATTATTAGTTCGAATATCTATACCAGAATGAAAATGATTAGTTCGCAATTCTCCAAATGTTCCAGATAAATTAATAGGAATATCTAATGGTGACCTAAAATAGTCTTTAGGATATTGAGCAAATAAAATTACTGTAGCAAATAGAAAATAAATGGTAATTAATTTCTTCATTAATCTTTGGCTTTGGTGCTAAAATACAAAAATCAAGTGCAATAGCAATGAGAATGTTCAAATTCAAAATTAAATAGTATATACAAACCTTCTTTTAATTTAATCTTAAAAAAATAAACTAAACAAAATCAACTCATTAGAAATCATTAACAACTTATTATCAATTTATTATCATTCCTCTTTAAAGCTTTGGCATACGACTTGAAATAGATTAATCAAACAGTAATGTTTTAAAAAAGTTTAACCATTAAATAGTTAAGATTATGAAAAAAATTACATTTTTAGTCGCAAGTTTATTCTTAGTTTTAAACACAGCAGTGGCTCAAGAAACAGAAAGAGGAAGAATTCCAAGAGTAGAATATCATAATTCATTTGCTATTGATTATAGAGACGCAGAGCCGATTGCATTTAGAGAAAGAGGTATAGAGTTCTTTGTATTCCCAACAGGAGATTTCGATTTTAACACTGTTATAAATGGTCCAAGACCAAGACGAGGAAGTATCAATGAAACTTATGGTGCACCTAGAGTAGAAGATAGAGGTGTTCGAGGCGTACGAATTGAACACGACAGTTATGGAAGAGTGCGCCGAGTAGGAAATGTATTCATCAACTATGATTACTACGGAAGAGTGAAAAGAATTGGTAGTGTTTATATGACTTATAATAGTTTTGCTTTAACAAGAATTGGTGGAATGCGAATTTTCTACAACTTTCATGGTGAAATTATTGGGGTAAGTGGATTTGTAAACGGTTACGGTGGCTATGTTTACAACCCTTGTCCAGCTGGATATAATGGTGGTGGACATGACTATGATGAGGATTGGTATGAAGATGATAGCGATTTCTACTACTACAAAAAAGATGGAACTAAAGAAAAAATGAAAAAAGAAGATGTTGATGCCATCAAAAGAGATGCAATAGAAAGAAAAGGTTAAAATTATATAGTCTGAGGTTAGTTGATTGAAGTCCTGCGGAGTATTTTACGAAGCAGGATTTTTCATTTGTACTACTTTTGAAATTGTATTTCGAATTATATAATTAATATCCGATGATACTTTTAAAACATAATTAATAGACAAATAAAAAATCGTGACTAAAACAGATTTCAATACAATATTTATAATTGGATGAAAAGAAAACTCCCAAAAATAAAATACAAAAAAAGTAAGTGCTGTAATCCCTAATGAAACTAAATTCTTAATAGTAAATGGATATAATTTCATTTTAACAACTACAAAGAATAATTTAGCCAAACTATATAAAGTTATTGCAATTAAAGTGGCTATTGCGGCACCATTTAACCCAAATTCTGGTATAAAATACATGTTCAACAAAACAATAACAATCACTAAAAGTACCCCTAGAAGTAAAACAGCTCTGTAATATTTCGAATTGAATATAATGGCATTATTAATCCCTAAAATTAAATCGAAATATTTAGACAATCCAATGGTAAACACCACAAAAATACCTTGACTATAACCTTCATCTGGTAATAAACGATAAACCTGATTTAAATTAACTAATATTCCAACATAAAGTAAGCCTCCAATAACTTGTAAACTAACCGACGACTTTTTATACAACTCATTCAACTCTTCCCATTTTTTTTCACTCATTAATTTTGCAGTAATAGGATAGGTAATTTGATGCATAGCACGCATGGGAACAGAAATAACCAATGCCATAAAAATTGCCACATTGTAAAACGCAATATTATCAATTTTCAAATACTTATTAATCATGTATTTATCAATATCCAATAACATATTGGCTACACTAGCAGATAAAATAATGAAAACTGTGTAGGTTAAAATTGCTTTACTTTGTTTTGGTACTTTGAAATGCAAACGGATTCGTTTCACTCTATTAGCCGAATACATAATCATGAGTAAACTGATTCCATACACTACTACTAATAAATAAATAAAATCAGATTGAGAAATATGATTATAATATACCGCAAATAATAATATAGTAATTAGTATTCGAATAAAAACTTCTTTTACGAAGGAACCAAAAACCGATTTCATGTGTGCGCGCAACCAAGCATAAAATATTTCAAAATACCCCATAAAAAGACCTATGATTGGGATAACCCAAACAAAATCGTACACAACAGCATTTTCTTTTGATTCATAGGCAGCTATAGTATCATAAAATCCGTAAAAAAATAGCATGGCAGGAATCACAAAAACTAAAGGAACCAATAACATATAAGTCATGTACTTATTTAAATCTTCTTCTGTTTTGTTATGCTCATTAAAAAATTTAATCAACGTATTTTGAATTCCAAATGAGAGTAATGGATATAAAATATTGGCTGTAGAAAGTACATATCCTGTCAAACCAACATAGTCTTTTCCCAAAAAATAAGGATACATAAACAACGTGTTAGCACCACCAATAGCAAAACCAATAAAGGTTATGATGGTATTTTTAATAGATTGTTTAATGACGATTCCCATTTTCTTTGGAAGTTAAATTTTAGAATTAAGAAGTTTTACTAATTGTTCTGTCAAATTTTTTCTACTATATTGCTGTAAACCAACAGCATGAACTTTTAAATTAGTCTTCAAATACAATTCAAATTGTTCTAAAATCGTGGTTTTTAAGGCTTCTTTTTCATGGTATTGAAAAAACACGCCTGTATTGGTTGTTTTAATAATAGATTCAAAATCGGAATCTTTTGGACCAATGGCTAAAATAGGACGTTCTGACACCATATATTCAAATAATTTCCCGGGAATAATACATTGGGTTTCTTCAGAATCAATCTCAATTAACAACAATACTTGTGAAGTTCTTTGATGTACTAAAGCTTCTTCATGCGAAACATAACCTAAATTATTTACAAAAGATTGTAATCCAAAATATTCGATGGATTGCAGCACTTCTTTACTCACGGCTCCAATTAACTTCAATTGAAAATATTGAGCAAACATTTTATTTTCTTGAATTAATTCTGCTAATGATTCCCATAAAATTTGCGGATTTCTTTGCGATAAAAAAGATCCTATATGAGCCAAGGTAAATTTTTCATCTAAAGGCTTCTTCTCTACTCGCTCCACATCATATCCATTTGTGATGACTTCAATTGGTCTTGTTGTTAACGCTTGAAATTCTTTTTTGGTTGTTGGTGAAGTTACTAAAACTGTATCACAGCTATTTAATACTTCTGCTTCTAATTTTTTATGTTTTTTTGCAGCCCAAGTACTTAACTTCAATTCTTTATGGTAACCAATGGTGGTCCAAGGATCACGAAAGTCAGCAATCCAATTAATATTCAACTGTTTCTTTAGTGCTAAACCTATCAAATGTAAGCTATGAGGAGGTCCAGTGGTTATAACTGTTTCAATATTATTTTCTTGAATGTACTTTTTTAGATAGTTAACAGAAGGATTCACCCAAAACACACGTGCATCCGGTATAAAAACATTGCCGCGAATCCAAAGCATCATTTTTTCAACCCAAGATTGTTTTCTATCTTTTGTGATAATTCCTGCACTAATTTTCTTGGTTTTATTTTTAGAAAAAACTGAAGCTAATGCATACGGTTCGAAAATCTTATTTTTTAAAATGATTGCCTTTTCGTTTACATCACTTATTAATTTTTCATCCAATAAAGGATAGTTGGGATTTTCTGGAATGTAAACAATGGGTTGAATCCCAAAATCGGGCAAATATTTCACAAATTTCAACCAACGTTGCACACCTGGACCTCCTGCTGGTGGCCAGTAATAACTAACGATTAAAACTTTTTTTGTTGGATTTTCCAATTTAACTTTCTTTAACTACAGTTGCTTGTTTTCTCCAATAAAAAAAACCTAATCCAATTACGCCCAACATTAAAACAGAGCTAATTAATGCAATCATTCCTCCTGTTTTAACTACTTCAGGTTCAAATTTGAATTCAATAGTATGTTTCCCAGCTGGAATTTGCAATCCACGTAAAACATAGTTTACATTCAAAATTGTTGCTTCTTTTCCATCAATAGTAGCTTTCCAACCTTTTGGATAATAAATTTCTGAAAACACACCAAAACCAGCGTTTGAATTAGTTGATACATACTTCAAATAATTAGGTTTATAGGTTTCTAATTTTATAGATGCTGTTGAATCTTTCGAAATACTTTCAGCACCTTTAAAATCTTGACCTCCATTTTCTAATGTATTTAATGTAGCTTCTTCTTTGGTTTTCAAAGAATTTAGAGCCTTCATTTCTTCATCAGCTGATTTTACAAATTTTATTTTCGAGACAAACCAAGCATTTCCATTAGCATTTGGATTTTGCAAAGCCATTGGAGCACCTTGTTCATTGGTTTGAATCACATATTTTGTATTCAACATATTTAATACTTCAATATTGTTTTTTGCAATTTGATAGTCGAATAGTTCTTGCATCTTCTTAGGTTTAGCCGCATGATAACCACCAATTGATTTATGGAAGAAAGAAGCACGAGCACTATTCATATTTCCATCCATTTCAAATACTCTGAAATGCGATTTATCTTCTAAAATACGTTTGTCAGCTTCTGTTTCTTCAAAAGGACGCTCAATTTGAGATTTCGACACAAAATCTTCTGCTTTTACATAGTTTTTAGCCACGAAAAATAAATCGAAAACCATTACTAAACCAACTAAAAGTACAGTATTGAATTGAGAGAATGTCTTTTTTGTGTAGAAAAACAAAATAGCAAATGCTACAGCTAAAAATCCTAATGAACGATAAATCGTAGAGAAATACATGGATTTTCTATCTTCTTTTAATACGTCCATAAAATTAGCTCCATATTGTTTCGCATAAAACTCATCATTTAAACTTGTAAATGAGAACGATCCGCTCAACAACAATAACATTACTAATATTCCCACTACAATTCCACCTGCATATAACAATGATTTGCCGCGCTCAGTTTCATCACTATTCACAAATGCAGATAATCCTAAAATAGCTAAAACAGGCATGCACAATTCTAATAAAACTTGAATGGATGAAACCGCTCTAAATTTATTGTACATAGGTACATAATTGATGAAGAAATCGGTTAAAGGAGCAAAATGTTTACCCCAAGAAAGAGCCAATGAAAACACCACACCCACTGCCAATGCATATTTAATTTTTCGTTTTTCAACAAACAATGCAAGTATTGCCAAAAAGAAAACAACTATTCCTATATAAGCAGGAGCGGCAACAATAGGCTGTTCTCCCCAATAAGTTGGCATGTGTTTTACTAAATTTAGAGCTTCACTTTCAGGAACATTTTGTGCTACAATAAATTGGTACATCGATGAATCCGAACCTAAATCTTCAGAATTTGACCCTCCAAACAATTTAGGAGCAATTAAATTTAAACTTTCTCCCACACCATAACTATATTCTGTTATATACTCATAACTCATTGCGTTATCATCGACTTTTTTCTTACCATTTGCATCAAAAGTCAATTCGCTATTACTTCGCGTTGAGTACTTAGCATATTCTGAAGTAGCTAATAAATTAGTTGCATTAGCACCAACTGCTAAAATTGCACCAATTGCAAATACTCCTAAAACTCTACTTACATGTTTATAATCTTTTGCCTTTATAATTTCAATGATATAATAGCCACTAATAATTACTAATAAAAACAAGAAATAATAGGTCATCTGGAAGTGATTCGCCTGAATTTCCAAAGCAGCTGCTAGCATGGTAACAATGCCCCCTAAAACATATCTTTTTTGAAAAACCCATAAAACTCCCGCTAGTAGTAAAGGCATATAAGCAATGGCATGTGCTTTTGCATTATGACCAACACCAAGAATAATTATTAAATAAGTAGAAAATCCGAAGGCTAAAGCACCAAAAAAAGCTTTTAAAGGCTTAATTTTCAAGCTTAACATTAAGACATAAAATCCTAAAAAATATAAAAACAAATAATCGGCAGGTCTCGGTAAAAAACGTAAAACACTATCTAAGTCTTTAATATAATTATTAGGATATTTAGCCCCTAATTGATAGGTTGGCATCCCACCAAAAGCACTATTTGTCCAATACGGTTCTTCATTATACTCTTTTCTGAAGTCGATTTGCTCTTTAGCCATACCGGTATATTGAGCTATATCCGATTGAAAAATTTGTTTTCCTTGCAGAGTAGGATAAAAATAAATTAAAGCAATAGCAATAAAACCAATTAATGCGTAAAGATGTGGTGCAAACTTATTTAAGTTTTTCATTTTATTGTTTGGATTAAATAATGTACAAAAATAAAAAAACTCCGATAATACGGAGCATTTTATTCTACTTCTTCAAAATCGATGTACTCTCCTACTTGTTTAGTAGGCTTAGGTGCCTCCTTTTTTGTCTCTTGTTGATTCTGATTTTGCTGATAAGATTGATATTGTTGCTGATCAAATTGCTTTTTTATATGTTCTTCTGCTTTTTTTGCCATTTGTTGCACCAAATAAGGAGCCAATAAACGCATTAAAAACTTAAATAAGTAATAGAACAAAAATATATAAAACAATGTTTTAACCAATCCTTGTAAACTTGCCGTATCCATTCTCGTATTTTTTTTCAAAAATAAACATTATTATTTCATAACATACTTAAAATAATTATAAAATATTTACTTTTGAATTCAATTATTCATTTGATCAAATTTAATAAAATGATAGCATCTAAAAGAATTTTAGCGCTTACTTCTCTGTTTTATACATTCATAGCACAAGCTCAATTTACAGATGAAGTGAACTCAAATAGACCTGGTAAGTCAATGATGGCTTATTCGGTTGGAAAAACAATTTTTCAAGCAGAATCTGGAGTGAATTATGTTGCAGAAAAACACAATTTATTAAATTATGATGCTAAAGGATATAATGGAGAATTAACACTTAGATATGGTTTTTTAAAAGAAGAATTAGAAATTATTGGAGAAATTCAGTATCAAAAAGACAATTACTCTTCTTATGGTGTTGAAACAAGTAGAAGTGGAATACGAAATGCAATTATTGGTGCAAAGTACTTGTTTTATGATCCATTTAAAAACTATGAAGAAAAACCTAATTTGTATAGTTGGAAAGCAAATCATCGATTTAAATGGAGACAATTTATCCCAGCTTTAGCAGGATATGCGGGAATAAGTTTCAATATGGATAAAAAAAATTACTTCGGCTATGGTCCCGCATTGGAATCTTCTGCTAGTCCTAGAGCAATGGTAATTGCGCAAAATCACTTTGGGACAAGATGGGTTTTAGTAACGAATATTGCTTACAATAAAATCAGCACTGATTATGCAAGTATTGATTATGTAGTAACACTAACAAGAGGAATTAACCAAAATTGGTCTGCCTTCATTGAAAATCAAGGATATAATGGAAAATACTATAGTGATGGAATTTTCCGTCTTGGAGCCGCTTATTTATTTAACAAAGACATGCAAATTGATGCTTCATTAGCTAGTAATGTAAAATCAACTCCGAGTATTTTATATGGAGGAATAGGATTTACTTGGCGATTTGTGAAAAATTATCAAGAAGTTAAAATGGCAAAACCAGGTACACAGAGTAAAATGGACAAAAAAATGGATAAAAAAGCCGAAAAAAATAAAAGAAAAGATTCTGTAGAATAAAATGATAGAGGTTAAAGAAATTTTTAGCAAAAAAGAATTAAAAAAATTCATTCAGTTTTCATTTGAATTATATAAAGATAACCCTTATTGGATACCGCCATTAATAAATGACGAGTTAGAAACCTTTGACAAAACTAAAAACCCTGCTTTTCATTCAGCAGAAGCACATTTTTATCTAGCTTATAAGGATAATAAAATTGTGGGCAAAACAGTTGCTATAATTAATTGGGACGAAGTCAATCAATTAGGTAAAAAGAAAGTTCGTTTTGGTTGGTTTGATGTAATAGATGATATAGAAGTAACAAAAGCTTTATTGGCTAGAGTTGAGGAATTCGGTCGTAAACATCAAATGGAAAACATGGAAGGACCTCTTGGTTTTTCTAATTTAGACAAAGTAGGAGTTTTAACCGAAGGATTTGACCAACAAGGTTTAATGATTACTTGGTATAACCATCCATATTATAAAGATCATTTTAAGCAGTTAGGCTTTGTAGAAGAAAAAAAATATATTGAAAGTAAGTTTCTTTTTCAAAATGTAGATATTACACCTTTTGAAAAAATTGCTTCAGTTTTAAAACAACGTTATGAATTAAAACCTGTTAATTTTACAAATTCAAAAGACATCATGCCTTATGTAGATAAAATGTTTGCTTTATTCAATGCTACCTACTCGAAACTCCAGTCTTTTGTTGCTGTAAATGAAATACAAGTTGAATATTTTAAAAAAAAATACATAGGATTAATCAATCCTGAATACATCAAATTCATTGAAGATAAAGAAGGAAACCTGGTTTCGTTTAGTATCGTCATGCCCGATTTTTCAGAAGCTTTAATTAAGGCAAAGGGAAAATTATTACCTTTTGGTTTTTATCATTTACTTAAAGCTAAAAAGAATAATAAAAGTGCCGTTTTTTATTTAATTGGCGTATTACCAGAATACCAAAGTAAAGGAATAACAGCCATTGTTTTTGATGAATATGCCAAAACATTTAAAAAGAACGGCATCGAAACATGTATTCGCACACCTGAACTTGAAGAAAATCATGCTATTCACAATTTATGGAAACATTTTAATCCAATTATTCATAAAAAAAGAAGTACTTATATTAAACAATTATAACTGATAAACTATGTTTGGAGACGTAATGGGAATGATGGGTAAAATAAAAGAAACCCAACAAAAAATTGAAGCTACAAAGCAACGCCTAAATTCCGTTTTAGTGGATGAAAAAAGTAGCGATGGTTTATTAACCGTAACCATGACTGCAAATCGAGAAATTAAAAGTTTGGTTATTGCTGACGAACTCTTACTAGACAAAGAAATGCTTGAAGATTATTTGATTACCACATTAAACAAAGTAATTCATAAAGCAACAAATATCAATGAAACTGAATTAGCTGCAGTAGCAAAAGAAGGAATGCCTAATATACCAGGCATGGATTTATTTAAATAAAAAAAGCCCCAAAATGTTAGCTACATTTTGGGGCTTTTTAATTTTCAAAACTCTTTTACTATTGATTAATTACCAATCTAAAACCTTCTCCATGAATATTCAAAATCTCTACGCGCTCATCACGTTTCAAATACTTTCTTAGTTTAGCAATGTAAACGTCCATACTTCTAGAAGTAAAGTAATTATCATCTCTCCAAATCTTAGTAAGTGCTAGCTCTCTTGGCATCAAATCATTGACATGTAAAGCTAACATTTTCAATAACTCAGATTCTTTTGGAGATAATTTCACTGGTTCCTCATCACCATAAGACAAAAATCTTAGTTTTGAATTTAAATGAAACTTGCCTATCTCAAATTCAAATACATTTGAATCTGGTTTTGTCTCAGAAGCTTTTCGCTGCATGATAGCTTTAATTTTCATCAACAATACTTCTGAATCAAAAGGTTTATTTAAATAATCATCTGCCCCTACTTTATAGCCTTTCAATACATCTTCTTTCAACGTTTTAGCTGTTAAGAAAATAATTGGCACTTCCTGATTTTTTTCTCTAATTTCCCTTGCTAATGTATATCCATCTTTATACGGCATCATTACGTCAAGGATACATAAATCATAAGTTCCTTTTTTAAATTTTTCAAAGCCTTCCATCCCGTTCTTGGCAAGGGTTACTTCAAAATCGTTGATTACTAAATAATCTCTTAAAACAGATCCAAAATTTGGATCATCTTCAACTAATAATATCTTTTTTGCTTCCATAACTAATTAATTAATGGCAATTTTATTATAAATGTACTTCCTTTTCCTTTTTCACTCTCCACAAAAATCTGGCCATTGTGATCATCAACAATTTGTTTTACATAAGCTAAACCTAAACCATGGCCTTTAACATTGTGCAAATCACCAGTATGCTCTCTAAAAAATTTTTCAAAAACTTTTTTCTGAGCTACCTTAGACATACCTATTCCATTATCCTGAATTTTGATTAATATACTGTCTTTTATATTTTCAGTATAAATATTGATAATCGGATTCTCTTTAGAATATTTCATAGCATTGTCTAAAATATTAACCAGCACATTAGTAAAGTGTACATCATTTAACAACACTGTATTTCTTGTTGCATTAAAATGCGTGTGAACCTCTCCTTCTCTATCTTCTAAAATAAGACTTATATGATCAATAGCATCTTCAATAAATTCATTTACCTGATGCGGTTCCTTATTTATTTCAAGTTCATTTCTTTCTAATTTAGAGATGCGTAAAACATTTTCAACTTGAGCATGCATTCGCTTATTTTCGTCCTTAATCATTTGAAGATATTTTTGAACTTTCTCTCTATCTTCAATGATTTTCGGATTCTTTATAGCATCTAAAGCTAAATTTATAGTTGCAATAGGCGTTTTAAACTCATGTGTCATGTTGTTTATGAAGTCCGTCTTTATTTCAGAAATTTGCTTTTGTGTTATCAATTGTTTTAAAGCACTAGTATAAGTTAATATAATGATTAACGTAAATAGTAACGACAATATTGACATTGGAACTAATTCAGAAAACACATAATTTGTTTTATTAGGAAATCTAACTAATAATTCATATTTAGAATGACCATCTGCATCAATCAATATTGGCATACCATAAGTTGTACATTTATCTAGCCTAAATTCTTCAGATTTAATCTTAGTAGCTAATCCATTACTGTAAACAGCAAATTCAAAAGGCGTTTTAATACCTGCTTTATTCAGTTCAAAGCTTAAGATACTATTCAACATGTTAGCGGATAATCTTCTATGGATTGGTCTCTGCGAAACTATATCCCTAAAAGCTACATAAAACTGAACTCGATCTAAAACTTCAAGATTACCTGACTTTTCTACAATTACATCAGGTTTTGATTTAAATCCTGAATTTGAACCATCTAAAGCATTGTTTTTATATACTTCTGTTTTCCTTTTAGAAACATAATTTTTAACACCAATTGGATACGCATTTTTATCAAAAAAAGAACCATCTATTCCAAAATCTTCAGGAATAATTGTATTGGTGTAAATAACTGTTTCATTTGTTTTAGCGTCTTTTTCGTAGAAATAAATTTTTCTTAATTGCTCTCTTTTGGGCTCTCTACCTAAACTGTCTTTGATTTGGAAATAACGTTTATAAAAATCCATTACTTCTTTATCATCTAATTTTTTTGCAACATTATTAAGAACTTGTTGGGTGTGATGTTTAAACTGTTCATCGTTTTTTATAAATGAGCTATTAATCCAATACAACTGAACCAAGATAATTCCAATCATGGAAATACTCATCAAAAAAACTAATATTCGAAACTTGGTTTTATTCATCTCTTACAAAATTACAACCTAAAACGGAAGTGTTAATAAGATTAACCAAACATTAACATTTATGTTAATTTTTAAAGATTTTTCAATTTTTGAAGGATTATTTTAACTTGTTTATGCATTTTCTCTATTTCATAATTCTCAATAACAAATGTTGCTAAAGATAACTTTTCTTTGTCAGTCATCTGATTTTCAACCACTTGAAAAACCTCTTCCCTTGTTTTCAAATCCCTTTTCATGACTCTTTTTATACGATCCTCTAGAGGAGCAGTTACCAAAATAGTAGCATCACAATTTAAATGTCCTTTTGTCTCAAATAGAATAGCCACTTCCTTAATTACAAAAGGATATTTGGCATGTTCCATTAACCAATGCTGAAAATGTGCTTTAACTTTTGGATGAATAATAGCATTCAATTTTTCAAGTTTAACACTATCATTGAAAACAATTTGGCTAATTTTTTTTCTATCTAAATTCCCATCCTTATCTGTTATTTTTTCAGCAAAAACAGATTGAATTTCAGCTATAATTTCAACTTGACTCATCAATTTTCTAGCTTCATCATCTGCAATATAAACAGGAACACCATTTTGCTCAAAAAAACGAGCTACAGTTGTTTTTCCACTTCCAATTCCTCCAGTTAATCCTATAATTTTAGTCATTTTATTTTCTGAAAAACATTTTTGGAAAAGCAGATTGAGGATTTTTATTCAATATATGAATTTGATAGTAAGCATTTAAAAAACCTTTACCATAACCATAAAACTGAATAATTGCTGCAATTATTGAATAATAACCAATTCTAACACTTTTATTTTCAATAGTTGAAAGTAAACCTAGTAATAAAAAGTAAACTAAATATAAAACTATTAGATAATAAAAATTAAAAAGAATACAAACCAATGAAAGAAAAAATCCAAGCAAAAATAAAGTTGGAAACCAAAAAGTTATTTTTGTGTATTCAGGGTACCATTTATTTAATATAGGACGGGCTAAGCCAAACTTATTAACTTGAATATAAAATTTATTCCAATCTATTCTTCTTTTGTGATAGACATAAGCCTCAGAAATTAATTTAGTTTTAAATCCTGCTTTCCAAAGTCGAATAGACAAATCTGGATCTTCACCAGGATGTATATTACCAAAACCATGAGAAACTTCAAAAGCATGTTTTGAAATACCCATGTTAAAACTTCTAGGTTGAAATTTACCTATTTTTTCACTACCACCTCTAACTCCACCTGTAGTAATAAAAGAGGTCATTGTAAAATTAATAGCTTTCTGAATATCTGAAAAACTATCTAAAGCCTTATCTGGTCCTCCAAAGCAATCAACATATTCATTTTCTAAAGATCGATGAATTTTTTGTAAATAATCAGGAGGAATAATACAATCTGAATCTAAAACTATAAAATAATCTCCTTGTGCGACACGCATTCCAAAATTCCTTGAGTCACCAGGTCCTGAATTAGATTTGTAATGATAAGTAATGGATAATGATGTATACTTTTTAATTACTTCTTTACAATCAACTGAAGAGCCGTCTTCTATAATTACTATTTCAAAGTTATCATCATAGGTTTGATGGAGTAAACTTTCTAATAACTCATCAATTTCGTCAGGTCTATTAAACACAGGAATAATCAAAGAAAAATACATATCACTTTTTTTTACAAAGATAAACATAAAAAAAGAAGTCCCGACTAATCATCGGGACTTCTTCAATTTACAATATTATAACCTTATTGTTTAATCACTTTGATAGTGTGAATTAAATCACCAGAAGATATATTTACAATGTAAGTACCAACAGCTAAATCAGCCATATTTACTTGAACATTAGTATCGTTTACATTCTTGTTAATTACTTGTTGTCCTAGTAAATTAGTTACCTTAACATTTGTAATTGTAGAAGAATAAGATAAATTTAATACATCTTTTACTGGATTTGGATAAGCTACAAAACTAGACATATCAAAAGAAGATGAACTTAAAGAAGCATCATAAGCAGAAATTTGATATGAAATTGCAGAAACACCTGTATTATATTGCCAAGTGTTAATGTAAAGTATCTCACCAGCAGTTCTATTTGTTAATGATATTAACGAATAAGAACCATTTGAGCTACTATCATCATCACAACTCACTAAGACTAAGTTTCCGCAAGTGCCACTATAAACAGCCATACCAGTATCATCTCCAGTAAATGTTCCACCAGTTTCAATAGTAATACTACCTGATGCTGGCACAACTACTGAATACCATACATCACCACCAGCAAAAGATGCACAACCTGGTGCAGGAGGATTAGAATTTGTTGCTCCTGTTAAATTAGCTGTTAATGGATTTGTATTAAAAGTAGCGCCTGGAGTTAAAACTATAGCACCTGAACAATTATCATTTGCAGGTGGAACCAAAGGAGTTGTAAACATAAATGTATACCAAGGACTTAATGAACCATTACAATTACTTCTTACATGAACATAATAAACTGTATTTGGAGTTAATGAACTTGGAGAATAAGTATTTGTTGTTATAGCTGTACCAGCAGTAGTTGGATTAGCAGCTAAATTATCAATCACATATTCATAAGCTCCAGATGTAGTATTCCATGTAATAGTTGCACTAGTTGGAGTTAAACTTGTTATTGTATTTGAATTTGGTGAAGGACATGCTGGAGTAAGCTCTAAAGCAAAATCATCAAATGACACATACCA
The DNA here is from genome assembly GCA_964398425.1 of uncultured Flavobacterium sp. Classification (GTDB taxonomy): domain Bacteria; phylum Bacteroidota; class Bacteroidia; order Flavobacteriales; family Flavobacteriaceae; genus Flavobacterium. The sequence continues at coordinate 9,130 of CAYNNB010000007.1, read as the reverse complement.
TGGAGATGAAGAAGGTTGATTCACTCTTACAGCAAAATAATAAGTTCCTGTAGTTGTTGGAACAAAAGTTGCCGTAACCTTATTATAAGCTTGAGCTGAATAAGTAGAACCAGTACCTGGAACATTATAAGTAGATCCAATCTGAGTTGAACCAGTAGAATTTTGAGTAGTATTTACAAAATAATCTACTGCCCAACCTGTACCATTATCTCCCTGAATAAAAGATGAAAAATCATATGAAGTACCGGCAACTAAATCAAAACCTGGTGTCCAAATATATTCATTTGTAGCAGACCATGAATTTCTAATATATTTAGTACCTGTATTAGCAGTACTATACGTACTATTTGTATTTTGTGATGCCCAATCTCCATTCTCTTTAAACCAACATGAAGGGAAATTTGTTGTACCTACTGTCGTTAACCCTTCAAATCCTTCATTCCAAGGCAATGCAGTTATTGGAGCACAAGCAGTTGTAAATGAAATAGTAGACCAATTGCCATAAACTCCACTAGAACATGTAGCTCTTACATGTAAATAGTAAACTGTTTGAGGACTTAAACTAGATGCTACATAAAATGTTGATGTAGTAGCCGTTCCAGAAGTTGGAGGTGTTGCTGATGTAGTAACGGCATACTCATAACCTAAAGCCCCACCATTAGACATATCATTCCAAGAAGTATTAGCTCCAAAAGCTGTTACTCCACTTACAACTAATCCTGTCATATCAGGACATGTTGGTGACAATCTAATTTCAAAATCATCAACAAAGAAATCAATATCGGCAGAACCATCTGCTGTACCCTCAACAACTCTATAAGCAAATCTTACTGTTTGTCCAGCATAAGAATCTAAATCAATTACATTCATTGTACCTGTTGGAGCAGGAACATTTGAATTATTATAAGTGTACAAAACAGACCAGTTGTCTGTACCTGTTGTACTAACCAAAACCTCAACATAATCATCTGATTCCCAATTTGTAACCGCTGTAGTAGCAGCATAATTTGTAGCCGCAGCATTGAATCGTAATTCGTAACCAGACGCAGGAATTGTATATTGTGGAGAAATAATCCAATCATTAGCAGAGGCAACAAAAATATTGTATCTAATAGCCCCTGTAGTTCCTACATTTCCAAAACCATCTGCCACCCAAGAATTACTTCCAAAAGTAGCAGGACCAGCTGTTAAAGTACCATTATCACCTTTTAACCAACAACTTGGTAGGAAAGTGGCAAAAGGTTCCAAAACAGGAAATACTGTTACAGGAGCACAAGCAGTTGTAAATGAAATAGTAGACCAATTACCAAATGTACTACCCGTACAAGAAGAACGAACATGTAAATAATATACAGTTTGAGGAGTTAATCCTGATGCTACATAAAAAGTAGATGTAGTTGCAGTTCCTGATGCTGGAGGTGTAGCAGATGTAGTAACCGCATATTCATATCCTAAAGTCCCTCCATTAGACATATCATCCCAAGAAGTATTAGCTCCAAAAGCTGTTACTCCACTTACAACTAACCCTGTCATATCAGGACAAGAAGGTAAAGCCTCCCAAATAACATCATCTACCAAAATACTATTAGCTGGTGATCCTGTATGTCTAAACGCAGGATAATTTGAATAAGTTCCAGCTGGTACATTATACACATAATCCGAATAAGTTAATGAAGATGCAGTAAATGAAGTAAATGCAACAAACGAATTACTATCTGTTGGATTAGTTAAGTATCCTAATTCTAAAATACCACCAACAGTAAAATTAGCACGCATTTTAAATTTAAATCTATGAGTTCCTGCACCTAAATTAGAAACTGGAATAGTTCTAACTATGGCTTGATTTGTAGCTGATGTCCCATAAATATATAAACAATTAGGCGTAGAACTACTGCTAGAAGTTTGAGTATTTACAGTACCAGTAGTTCCAACTTTAAACCAACAATTAGGGAAAGCTGGAGTTGTAACAGCATCAAAATTTTGAATAAAACTAGTAACTTCTGCACATGCTGTGGTAAAGGATACTGTAGACCAGTTACCAAATGTTCCACCTGTACAACTAGAGCGTACGTGTAAATAATAAACAGTTTGAGGTAATAATCCTGAAGCAGCATAAAATGTTGCTGTAGTAGAAGTTCCAGAGGTAGGAGGTGTAGCAGATGTAGTGATCGCATATTCATATGCTAAAGCCCCACCATTAGACATATCATTCCAAGAAGTATTCGCAGAAGATGAAGTAACACCACTAACAATTAAACCTGTCATATCTGGACATAAAGGTGTTAATCTAATTTGGAAATTATCTATTGAAAAATCAATATCAGCATTTCCATTTGAAGTTCCTTCAACAGCATGAAAAGCAATTCTTATATTTTGACCTGCATAAGCACTTAAATCAATAATATTTGATGTTCCTGTATTTGAAGGTTGATTAGTTCCATTGTAAGTATACAAAGCTGTCCAACCTGCAGTTGAACCTCCAGTAGCAATCAAAACTTCGATATAATCATCAGACTCCCAAGCTGTTGTTGGAACAGACGTACTTGCAAACTGTGTTGCAGCAGCATCAAACTTTAACTCGTATCCAGAAGTTGGAATATTGATTACAGGAGAAATAACCCAATCATTAGCTCCTGTAGTCCAAATTTCATTTCTAATTGCACCTGTTGTACCATTATTAGCAAAACCATCTACAACCCAACCCGAACCAGTAGCCGCTGTTGGTCCAGTTGTTAAATCTCCACCAAACATGTTTGTCCAACATGTAGGTAAAAAAGTATTAAAAGGTTCTAAAATTGGAGCATTTGAAATACTTGGAGACAATACTAACGCAGTTGATGATGCTGTGTTACCTGAACAAGTTACTTCACAATAATATGTATTAGTTGAAGTAATAGAAGATACAACATACGTTGAAGCATTTGCTCCACTAATAGCTACACCATTTAAATACCATTGATAAGTTAAACCTGTACCCATATTTGTGTTTTGTAAAGACAACGTAACAGATGCTCCATAGCATGGATTAGCAACAGAAGCTAGAGTATTACCTGGAGCTGGAGTCCCTGAACAAGGTAATGGAGGACTAAACTTATAAATTTGACCACTAACAGGCTTTGTATTTATATTTGTTACTGATGTTGTACTAGAGATAGCTGGATTCGTCACACTTGTAACGTTAAGATAACTTCCAGCACCTGATCCAGTTTCCGAATTAATACCAATTGAAGCAGATCCTGAAACTACAGCTGTAGATTCGGGTCTGTAAACAAACTCAATTTCATTAGAAGTTTCATAAAGTTTTACTTGGAAACTAATTACTGCTGTACTTGAACTGTAATTCCACTCCCAGTTTTTCCATTCAACTGTTAAGACTCTATTAGGTGCAACTCCAGACAACTCATAAGATGCTTGAGAATTTGTTGGTGTTGCGCCATCCAAATCATCCCACAAAGGTGCAATTATAGGACGATTTGCTGCGTTTGCAGCAGATAAATCATTGGTTGTTAAAGCTGAACCACCCGTTGAATTAAGAGTTATAAACCCATTTGAAGACATTTTGAACTGAGTGTAAGTTACTCCGTTATAAACAAAATTAAAGCCAATAGGTTGGTTAGTACTAATACCTGTATCAACCCTAACACTCGGCAGAAGAGTAGCCGAGGAAGAATTCTCAGTAAAAGTACCTAAATAATTCGAAAAACCATAAGAGGTTATTTGTGCCTTCAGTTGCCAACTTAGCATAAAAGCAATGAACCAAAAAGTAATTTTTTTCATTTTAAGTTTATTATATTGTTAATTGAGTGTAAAAGAAATAATTTATTTCTACATCCTAAAATTTTACAACAATATTTTTTAAACGAAAAACTACAGTAAAAAAGAAAAGAACTACAAAACTAAAGGGATTTAAAAAAATTTAACTTTTTTACGTAAAAAATGAATTTTTATAACAAAAAAAGTCCCGATTATTAGTCGGGACTTCTCTGATTAACAGTATAGAAACTTATTGTTTAACTACCTTGATAGTATGAATCAAATCACCAGAAGTTACATTTACTATATAAGTACCCACAGCTAAATCAGCCATATTTACTTGAACATTAGTATCATTCATATTCTTATTAATTACTTGCTGTCCTAGTAAGTTAGTTACCTTAACATTTGTAATTGTAGAAGAATAAGATAAATTCAACACATCTTTTACTGGATTTGGATAAGCTACAAAATTAGTAGTATCAAATGAAGATGTAATCAAAGTTGTATCAACAGTAAAATCTAAAGTAACACCATATGAACCACTATAACAAGGCGCAGGAGGAACTTGACCTGTATCAGCTGTACCAATTCTCATTCTATGTAACCCCGACGGTGCTGTTAGTGGCATTGTGAAAGAGGCATCAACCGTATTAGGAGAAGTTGAAGTAGATGCAATACCTGTTTTAACTAATTCTCCAGCATCATCAAAATCATAATCATTATTAAAATCAATCCAAATATTTATATCATATGAATATCCTGTAGAGAAAGTCAATTGAATATTAGCATTTGCTCCTGAATTAATAATATTTGGTGTTGCTGTATTATCAGCATAGGTTACATCAGCAATTACATAAGGATTAGAACCTATTATTGCATTCGTTATCCCTAAACCATCATTTGAAGTAGGCACTGACGCACAATAACATCCATTAATAGCAGTAGTAAATGATTGTTCAACGCAACCAGTTGCTGAGCCAATTGTATTGTAAGGAACTACTTTCCAGAAATATTGTGTATTATAGTTCCCATTAAAAGTATATGAAGTTCCTACAACTGGCGTTGCATTAGCTATATTTGAAGCTCCTGATGTTGTTCCAATAGTAACATAATAACCCGTTGCTGTAGACTCTGCAGCCCAAGATAAAGTTGTTGGAAAGTTTCCACAAGATGTATTTATTGTTGCTGTTAAACCTGTTGTACAAGCTGGTGGAGTTGATGGGGTTAGCTTTAATTCAAAATTATCAAAATTAATTCCATTAGGAGCAAAGTCTGCTACAACATGAACTCCAAAAGAATAATCACCTGAAACTGTAGGAGTAAATTGATGTGTTACTAATGTCCAAGCAGGGTTTTGATAACCTGTAACTGTAGATAAAGTTGTTGTCATACCTGTACTTGTTTGACTTGTACCTACTCCAACAGTAATATTATATCCAACTGTAGTGTCGTTAGTTCTAACATAATAGCTAAAAGTATAAGAAGTTCCTGCTGTCAATGAAAAAGTTGGTGTAAATGCCCAGCCATCTGTACCCCAAGTTCTTCTCAATGAATTAGCACCACTATAAGCCGTTGGTGAAGTTGAAATTGACCAAGTACTAGTTACGTTTGTATATCCCCAACAAGAAGGGAATATATTAGTACCAGTAGTTAATGAGTCAAAATTCTCCAACCAAGGTATAGAAGTAATTGGTAAACATGTTGTTGTAAAACTTGTAGATGCCCAATTTCCAAAAAGCCCACCACCACAAGAAGATCTCACATGTAAATAATAAACCGTTTGAGGCAACAAACTTGATGCTGCATAAAATGTCGATGTTGTTGCTGTTCCAGAGGTAGGAGGTGTAGGTGAAGTTGTTATTGCGTACTCATAACCTGTAGCCCCTGAACCTGACATGTCATTCCAAGATGTATTTGCTGTTGTTGCAGTTACACCACTAACAGTTAAACCTGTTAGATCAGGACATGTTGGCGTTAATCTAATTTGAAAATTATCAATAAAAAACTCTAAATCAGCCGCTCCATTATCAGTCCCTTCTACAACACGATATGCAAATCTAACAGATTGACCAGCATAAGCATCTAAATCTATTACATTAGTTGTACCTGTTGGTGCTGGAACATTTGAATTATTATAAGTATATAAAACTGTCCAGTTAGTTGTTCCTGTTGAACTAACTAAAACTTCAACAAAGTCATCTGCTTCCCAGTTTGTAACAGCTGTTGTCGCACCGTAATTAGCGGCAGCAGCATCAAACTTAAGCTCATATCCAGAAGCAGGTATAGTATATTCAGGAGAAATAATCCAATCATTTGCGCTAGCCATCCATATATTATAAGCAAAAGAACCTGTTGTTCCTACATTTCCAAATCCATCAGCATAAAAACTGTTTGTACCAAATGTAGCTGGACCTGTTGTCAAATCACCATTATCTCCTTTAATCCAACATGCACTTGGTAAAAAAGTATTAAATGGTTCCAAAACAGGAAATGTTGTAACTGGAGCACATGCCGTTGTAAATGAAATTGGTCCAACCCAAGGACTAGAATCAGAAGAAGAACAATAAGATCTTATAAAAAAGTAATACGTTGTATTTGCTGATAATGAACTTAACGCTACATAACTATTAGATACATTGGTACCAGAACCTGTTGGAACTGTATTTGTAGTTGAAAGCACATATTGATAACCTAGAGCAGGTGCTGATGAAGGTGCATTCCATGAAACATTTGCAGTGTAAGCAGTAATTGAAGAACTTACTAATCCAGAAGGCTCTGTACAAGTTGGGATATTTTCAACTGTAACGTCATCAACTGCAATATACCATCCATCAGCTGGAGCATTCTCTCTAGCAAAAGCTATATAAACCAATCCAGTGTAAGGTGTTAAATCAACTATATATTCTGTATATGTTGTAGTCACCTGAGTCGTTGACAGAGACAACAATGTTGTCGTGAAATCAGGTATAGTTTTACCTCCAGTAGAAATTTTAACTTCTAAATTATCAGGCTCACCATTACTATAATGTCTAACCCAAAACTTCAATCTCTTAGGTGTTGTTCCTAAATTAAACTGAGGTGACACTAAATAATCATTATTTGAAGAAGCAAAATCAGTGTATAATTGAGCAGATTGACCACTACGAGGTATAGTTGTACCATTCATATTCCAAGAATTTGCATCTGCATTTCCATTTATTACAGACCAACATGCTTCTGACGTAGAATCAGTATTAAAAGTCTCTATAAACGGATAAGTATTAACAGCTACACAAGCTGTTGTAAAAGAAATTGGACCAGCCCAACCGCTAAATGAACCACCACAATTAGTTCTAACAAATAAATAGTAAGTTGTATTAGGTGATAAACTTGAAAGAATAGCAAAAGTATTATTGGTAGGAGTCCCAGAAATAGTTGGAACTGTATTAGTAGTAGAAACTATGTATTCATACCCAGTAGCAATACCTGAAACTGATGGGTCCCAAGACACATTAGCTGAATTAGATGTAATACCCGAAGAAACTAAATTTAAAGGAGCTAAACACGAAGCTAAATTACCAACTGCTACTAACAATGGTCTAGAAGTTGAAACATCTCCATTAAAAATTGGTATAGTAGCAATTGTACAAGGTGATGCCTCAGTATCACTATAAAAATACGCTGAACCATTGAACGTCAATGTTGAATTAGCACATCTAACATTTTCAGTATAATCACCCGAAGCATTACCACCACAAACGTCAATGATAATATTAGAAGTCCCATCCCAAACAAATGGCGTAGACAAAGTAAACATGGTATTACCAGTTGCACTAGGCGTAAAATTTGTTGGTCCATAAACAACAGAAGTTCCTGTTTCAAATGTTGTAGTAAGTACTGTCGAAGTGGTAGATTTCATTGAAATTTTATACCCCTCTTCAAGCGTACTAGTCCCAATACTTGTAACAACCCAACCGATCTCTGTAATTGGTCCCGCCACCAAACCTGCAGCGGACAATTCAGAAGCCAAATAAAGATATTGAGCCCTACCTGTTTTGTAATAATCTTGTAAAGGCGAAGGATAACCTGTAGTTGTATTTGGTGTTCCATCATCAACACCAACAATTACTGTTCCAGTCTGTGCATTTAATTGCAAAAAGGCAAATAGAGCAAATAACCACAAAGTAAATTTTTTCATAATTTTTTATTTATTTGTTATGTATTTGTAAATATAATAAAATATATACAATAAGAATAAATGAAAAATTACCAATACAAAAAACATCGATAAAAAACGTTTTTTATCGACAAAAAACAGAAAAACCTGATAAAAAAATCAGGTTTTTCACAAATTTTATTAAATTTGTTATTTATTTTATACTTGGTATAAAAACCATTTCATTAGCATCGACCTTGTAATCAATAGTATCAAAACCAAATCCAAACAAGTTTAAAAATCCCTTTCTATACTCCTCTAAATCACCATTATCAGCTAAGGTTTCAGTACTAATTGATTGCCATAATTGAGCAATTTCTGCTTGATACTGTGAACGCATTTCCCAATCATCAATTCTAATTCTACCTTTCTCATCTGTAGGAATAGAAGAACCAGAGAATAATCGGTCTGCATATAAACGCTGCATCTGTTCAATGCAACCTTCATGAGTACCATCCTTTTTCATAATTTTAAACAATAAAGACATATATAGCGGTACTACTGGAATGGCAGAACTAGCTTGAGTAACTAAAGCTTTATTTACCGACACATAGGCTTTACCATTAATATCTTTCAAATCATCAGTAATTTCAAACGCTGTAGCCTCTAAATGATCTTTTGCCCTACCTATAGTTCCTTTTCTATAAACAGCCTCTGTTACTTCTGGACCAATATATGAATAAGCTATGGTCATTACTCCATCAGCCAGAGCACCTGCTTTATTCATCGCTTCCATCCACATAGACCAATCTTCTCCCCCCATAACAACTACTGTATTATCAATATCTTCTTGAGTTGCTGGCTCGATGCTTACATCAGAAACAACTCCAGAATGAAAGTCAACTGTCTTATTGGTAAATTTTGCTCCGATAGGTTTTAATGTAGAACGATGCAAAACTCCTGTCTTTGGATGCATACGCACTGGTGAAGCTAAACTATAAATTACTAAATCTACTTGTCCTAAATCTTGTTTTATCAAGTTAATAGTTTGTTGCTTAACTTCATCAGAAAAAGCATCTCCATTGATACTTTTAGCGTATAAACCTGCCTTTTCTGCCTCAATTTCAAAAGCAGCTGAATTATACCAACCTGGAGTCGCTGTTTTACCAGGCGATGGTTCTTTCTCAAAAAACACACCTATAGTTGCTGCATCACAACCAAAAGCACTTGTAATTCTTG
>CAYNNB010000006.1:1760-57203 GCA_964398425.1 uncultured Flavobacterium sp. | reverse complement strand
GTGCTTAAAAAGTACTTTTTTATGCTTTGCTAAGGTCAATAAAATCAAGGGCTCACGAGGGGTCAAAAAATTTCCCTAGGGGAATTGATTGTTTTCCCTAGGGGAATTGGTCATTTTCCCTAGGGCAATTTTGTGATTCCCCTAGGGAAATTAATTAATTGCTGTACAGCAATTGATTTTATTCTACTTATTAATTTAAAATTTTATCCTGAACAAGAATAAAAAGGATCAGGATCATACAATTATGTAATAAAGGGTAGCGTTATTCAAGGTCGAGTCAAAGCCCGCTTTAAAGCATAGATAATACATGAAAAGAGTTTGAAAAAAAGTGAAATTATACCATAGAACAACCAGTAAAAGGAGCGTTAATGGTATACTTCATCTAAAAAGAACAAGCGATCAATAAAATAAAGCAAAGATTAACTTTACAAAAAAATGACCTGCTCCCCTATTTCTTAATTTTCTTTAAGTTAATTCTTTTAAAGATAGTACAGAATAAAAAAATATAGTATTTTAGTTCTAAATTTAAGAAGCATGTTAGACAAAACCTTAATAGGAAGTGAGGAATGGTGCGCATTTCCTCAATTGGGTATTCCAGCGATAAAAGCAAGAATAGATTCAGGGGCTAAAACCTCTGCTTTGCACGCCATAAACATCAAAACCTTTCAAAAAAACAATGAAGATTGGCTTCGCTTTGATATCAATCCCATCCAAAATAACTCAAAATCCATTATACATTGCGAGGCACAGTTAGTGGACCAACGCATTGTAAAAAGCTCAAGCGGAACCCGCGAAAAGCGATATGTGATTAGAACGGAAATTAAATTAGGAGAACACAACTACTCCATTGAAGTAACGCTCACTAACAGAGATTCTATGGGATATCGAATGCTCCTAGGTCGTGAAGCCATGGTAGGCAGATTAATTGTAGACCCTGAACGCCGTTTTGTACTTGGGCAACCCTCTTCGGAAAGTCTTAAAGAATATTATTATAAAGAAACCAATAAAAAAGGATTAAAAATAGGACTTCTAGCTAGTAATCCCGATTTATACAGCAATAGAAGAATTATTGAAGCAGGCGAAATGCGAGGTCATGAAATGCACTTCTTAAACCTGAAGTATTGCTACATGAAATTAAGTGCCTCAAACCCCGAAATACATTACCGAGGCGGATTGGTTCTAAATGATTTTGACGCCATTATTCCTCGCATTCGCCCAAGCATGACCTACTATGGTTGTGCCTTAACTCGTCAATTTGAAGCGTTAAAAGTATTCGTTTTAAATTCGGCTTCAGCCATTACACAATCAAGAGACAAACTGTTTTCTTTGCAATTACTCCTAAATAATGGGGTAGATATTCCTACCACTGGATTTGCAAATTCACCATTAGATACTGATGATTTAATTAAAATGGTAGGCGGCTCTCCATTAATTGTAAAACTTTTAGAAGGTACACAAGGAAAAGGAGTCGTTTTAGCCGAAACAAAAAAAGCAGCCGAATCTGTAATTAACGCATTTAAAAGTTTAAATGCTAACATCCTAGTTCAAGAATTCATCAAGGAAGCCAATGGAAAAGACCTTCGCCTATTTGTTGTTGACGGAAAAGTAGTAGCCGCCATGCAAAGAGAAGCAGCTCCAGGTGAGTTCAGAGCAAACATCCACATGGGCGGAACAGCATCTGTTGTAAAAGTAACCCCAGAAGAAAAGAAAATAGCCATTCGAGCAGCTAAAGCCATGAACCTAAGAGTAGCTGGTGTTGACATAATACGCTCTAGCAAAGGACCATTGTTGTTAGAAGTAAATTCTTCTCCTGGTTTAGAAGGAATTGAGGGGGCTACACAAAAAGACATCGCAGGCGAAATGATAAAAGCAATAGAGAAAAGTTTTAAATCGCAATAATGAATCCTTTTGTAGATATTATACTAAGAAGTTGCGCGGTTTATTTTTTTATGGTGCTGGCTCTTCGTGTATTTGGCAAACGTGAACTTTCACAATTGAACTCGGCGGATATTGTACTGATTTTGCTAATTAGTAATTCCGTTCAAAATGCAATGGTAGGAAGTAATACTTCACTAGAAGGAGGAATACTAGCTGCATTAGCCTTATTCGTAATTAATTATCTATTCAAACGATGGATTAACCAATCTAAAACGGTCAAAGATTGGGTGCTAAGCAAACCCCAAGTATTAATCCATAACGGTAATGTAGAATTTAAAACCTTAGCCAAATTAGGCATCACTTCTGAAGAACTTGATGAAGCCATTAGAGAACACGGAGTAGAAAGTCATAAAAATGTAAAACTAGCCATGTTTGAAATAGACGGAAACATTAGCATTATATCAGGAGACAACAACTTAAAACAAACCCACCACAAAAGAAAAATACACAAAACATTAAATGAATTATAATGAATAAATTTGTAAAAACAGCCTTAGTTATTATCATTATTGCAAGCGCCCTTATGGTGGTTGGGGCCATTTTAAAAAGTAAAGAAATTGAAATAGCCAATTACATAATGGGATTAGCTTTCGTGATTGAAATTGTTGTAGGAGGCATGCTTATAATTCATTTGGTTAAAAGCAAAAAGAAATAATAACAAACCAACTAAAAAGCCTTTAGAAATCTAAAGGCTTTAATTTTTATGCTTCAACTTGAAAACTTTTCAAAAAATAGATTGATTTCTCAATATCATAATGCAATATACGATCTTCATGCACAAACGGAACCTCATCTCTATATGCTTTTACAAACATTTCAATAAAATCACTCGACTGTAAAGGTCTTCTAAACTCAAGGGCTTGAGTAGCATTAAACAATTCAATAGCTAAAATTCGTTCTACATTCTCAACTATTCGCAACGTTTTAGTGGCTCCATTGGCTCCCATACTCACATGATCCTCTTGCCCATTACTAGAAACAATACTATCAACACTTGCAGGGGAAGCCAATTGTTTATTCTGGCTAACAATACTAGCAGCCGTATATTGCGGAATCATAAATCCTGAATTCAATCCAGGGTCACTCACTAAAAAAGCGGGTAAATCCCTTAATCCAGAAATCAACTGATACGTTCTGCGCTCAGAAATATTCCCTAATTCAGCTAAAGCAATACCTAAATAATCTAAAGCTAAGGCCAAAGGCTGCCCATGAAAATTACCACCAGAAACAATCATATCCTCACCCACAAAAACATTAGGATTATCAGTCACCGAATTGATTTCTGTTGTAAAAACTTTTTTAACAAAATCAATAGTATCTTTAGTTGCGCCATGCACTTGAGGAATACAACGGAAAGAATAAGGGTCCTGTACATGTTTTTTAGGTTGCGTAATAATTTCACTTCCTTCTAAAAAGTCTAGCATTCGGGCTGCAGTTGTAACCTGACCTTTGTGTGGACGAACTAAATGAATTAAATCAGTAAAAGGTTCTTTTCTACCATCAAAGCCTTCTAATGAAACCGCTCCAATTAAATCAGCCAAATAGGCTATTTTCTGAGCTTGAATTAAATTATATACACCATATGCACTCATGAATTGTGTACCATTCAATAAAGCTAATCCTTCTTTAGACTTTAAAGTAATTGGAGACAAATGTAACTTGCCTAATACTTTATGTGCAGGTTGACGAAACCCGTCATAGTAAACTTCTCCCTCAGCTATTAGAGGCAAACATAAGTGAGCTAGAGGAGACAAATCACCAGAAGCACCTAATGAACCTTGTGTATATACAACAGGCAATACATCATGATTATAAAAATCAATTAATCGCTCCACGGTTTCTACTTGAACCCCTGAATGACCATAACTAAGAGATTGTATTTTTAAAAACAACATTATTTTTACTATATCATGAGGAACTTCCTCTCCAGTACCACACGCATGTGATTTCATTAAATTTTCCTGAAGCTTCGAAAGATGCTCATTAGAAATCTTAACATTGCACAACGAACCAAAGCCCGTATTAATTCCATAAATAGGCTCCTGTTGGGTTTGCATTTTATCGTCTAAATACTGACGACATTTAGCAATATTAACTCTAGCCTCTTCTGACAATGCCAATTTTTTACCTTGAAAAACAATTTCATTTACATCGTCAATAGTTAACATTGACGAACTTATATAATGTGTAATTTCCATTTCTGCTTTATATTTTCCCCAAAATTCTATAAACGATTGTTAAAAAGCAACAATTTTAACTACTATTTTATTATCATATTGTCATTTTCCATTTAATATTATTGTCAATATTATTATTTATTAATAAACTACTAGCTCTAATTGACATATTCACAAAAGTTTACTTGCTTGCTTTAAACTCTATATTTTTATTCTATATTTGAATTATGTTAAATCTAAATAATATACATATCAATTCATTAGTAACCAATTCTTTGGGGGTTAATTTATTAGGTTTAACGTATACTACAACTACTACCCCATTTGGGGTATAACTTTCACATATAATCCATACTATATGCTCTTTCATTAGAAAGAAAAAAATTCATTACTCTTAAAATTCAAAAAAATGGTAGTATTAAAATTTGGTGGCACATCTGTTGCCAACGCTCAAAATATAAAATTAGCAATTCAAATAATTGAAAATAAAGTTAAAAATAATCAACTAATAGTTGTTGTATCTGCTTTAAGTGGTGTAACCGACATGTTAATAAACACATCTAACAAAGCGGCTTCTAAAGATGAAAGCTATAAAAAGAATCTTGAAGAAATTAAACAAAAACATATTGAAACCATTTCAAATTTAATTTCAATAAAGAATCAAAAAGCTTTGTTTGAAACTATTGAAGCTGAAATAGAACATTTAAAAACCTTATTTGATGGGTGTTATTTGTTAGGAGAATTATCACCAAGAACCTCAGATGCTATTGTTAGTTATGGAGAGATTTTATCTTCTAAAATTATTTCAATTGCTGTAAAAGAAAAAGTTGAAGAAACAATTTTTAAAGACAGCAGAGAGCTTTTAAAAACAAATTCTAACTTTGGAAAAGCTACAATTAATTATGCTGAGACATATTCTTTAATAAGTGATTATTTTAATTCAGTCAAACAATCAGTCGTATTACTTCCTGGTTTTATTGCTTCAGATGAAAAAGGAAATACAACCACTCTTGGACGTGGTGGATCAGACTTTACAGCTTCAATTTTAGCTAATGGTTGTAAAGCTACTTCATTAGAAATTTGGACAGATGTTAACGGAATGTTTACGGCAAATCCAAAATTAGTTAAACAAGCAAAACCTATTAAATCAATTTCATATCAAGAAGCTATGGAGTTGTCTCATTTTGGTGCCAAAGTTTTATATCCACCAACCATTCAACCTGTTTTGAGTGCTAATATTCCTATTTGGATAAAAAACACTTTTAATGCTGAAGCAAATGGAACATTAATTTCAAAATTAAATGAAACAAACGGAAATCCTGTTATAGGAATTTCTCATATTGAAGATATTGCATTATTGACTCTTGAAGGATCTGGCATGATTGGAGTTGCTGGTTCTTCTAAACGCTTGTTTGAAGTTTTATCTAAAGAAAATATCAATGTAGTTTTCATAACTCAAGCATCTTCTGAGCATTCTATTTGTATCGGAATTCTAAATAATGATGCTGAAAAAGCTAAAAGCGCTATTGATGAAACTTTCGAATTTGAAATTGCTCAAAACAAAATCAATCCATGCATAGTTGAAAAAGACTTGTGTATTGTAGCATTAGTTGGTGAAAACATGAAAAATCATCAAGGTTTGAGTGGAAAAATGTTTAGTACACTAGGGAAAAACAACGTAAATATTAGAGCTATTGCTCAAGGGGCTTCTGAACGAAACATATCTGTAGTTATTAATAAAAATGATATTAAAAAGGCTTTAAATACACTTCACGAACGTTTTTTTGAAGATAATACCAAACAAATTAACCTGTTTGTAATGGGCGTTGGAAATGTAGGTGAAAAATTCTTGGATCAAATTCATACTCAAAAGAAGTTTTTAAAAGAGAATCTAAAAATTAATGTGCGAGTGATTGCAATTTCTAATTCAAGAAAAATGCATTTCAATGAAGAAGGAATTATTTTAAAAGACTGGAAAGAACATATTAATAATGGAGAAAAAGCAAACATACAAGAGTTTATTCACAAAGCAAAAAAACTAAATTTACGCAATAGTGTTTTTGTAGATATAACTGCAAATGATGAAGTAGCTTCTATCTATGATCAATTTTTAAAGGAAAATATTGCTGTTGTAACTTGCAACAAAATTGCTTGTTCATCTAAATATTATAATTATAAAAACCTGAAGAATTTGAGTCGAAAATACAACGCTCCTTTCCTATTTGAAACAAATGTTGGTGCAGGTTTACCTATTATTGATACTTTGAAACACTTAATTGCATCTGGCGATAAAGTAAATAAAATTCAAGCCGTTTTGTCAGGAAGCTTGAACTTTATTTTTAATAACTTTAGTGAAACAAATAGTTTTCATGATGTTGTTAAAGAAGCTGGAGTTCAAGGTTTCACAGAACCCGATCCAAAAATAGATTTGAGTGGTATTGATGTAGCAAGAAAAATACTAATCTTAATTAGAGAAAGTGGTTATCAAATGGAAATTGAAGATATTGTAAACAAACCTTTCCTACCAACTGAATGTATGAATACAACTGACAATGAATCTTTTTTTGCTTCATTAATTAAAAACGCCTCTCACTTCGATAATCTATTAAAAGATGCAAATGCAAAAAATAGCCGTTTAAAATTCGTCGCTACATTTGAAAACGGAATAGCAAGTGTTGGTTTAGAATTTATTCCACAAGAAAGTCCGTTTTACAACTTAGAAGGTAAAGATAATATTGTACAATTTTACACCGATAGGTATGTGGAGCAACCTTTATTAATTAAAGGTGCTGGTGCTGGTGCAGCTGTTACAGCTTCTGGAATCTTTGCCGATGTAGTTAGAATTGGAAATGTGTAAAAAAGCTTGTAGTTAATCGTTTATGGTTCAATTGTTATTGTTAAAATTGTAAAACTATTAACCAAAAACAACAAATAACTAAAAATATGAATGAAATAAAAATATTTTGCCCCGCAACCATAGCTAATCTCAATTGCGGATTCGACATTTTAGGTTTATGCTTAGAAACCATTGGAGATGAAATGATTATTAGAAAATCAACTGAGAAAGGAATAAAAATTACAAAAATAGTTGGTGCAGAATTGCCTTTTGAAGCCAAAAAAAATGTTGCTGGGGTTGCTGCTTTAGCTACAATTGAGAACTTAGATTTAGACTTTGGCTTTGAAATAGAAATTTACAAAAACATAAAAGCAGGAAGTGGCATTGGAAGTTCTTCTGCAAGTGCAGCTGGTGCTGTTTTTGGAATAAATGAATTACTTGGAAAACCATTTTCGAAAGTAGAATTGGTCAATTTTGCTATGAAGGGTGAAGTGGTAGCTAGTGGCACTGAACATGCTGATAATGTTGCTCCTTGCCTATTAGGTGGATTTACTCTAATTCGTGGTTATGATCCTTTAGATATTATTCAAATTGAAAGTCCAGACGAATTGTATGCTGTCGTTTTACATCCTCATATTGAAGTAAAAACTTCTGACGCTAGGGCAGTTATTCAACCAATGATTCCATTGAAGTTAGCAATTACTCAAACTGGAAATCTTGGTGGTTTTATTGCTGGTTTATATACAAATGATTATGAATTAATTGGTCGTTCGTTACAAGATGTTTTAGCAGAACCTTTTAGAAAACATTTGATTCCCAATTTTGATGAAGTAAAAAATGCTGCAATTAATAACGGAGCTTTAGGAGCTGGAATTTCAGGAGCTGGACCGTCAATTTTTGCTTTGTGTAAAGGAAAAGAAAGTGCCGAAAAAGTGGCAAATGGAATGAAAGAAAGTTATTTGTCAACTGGAATTGAATTTTATATTCATATTTCTAAAGTGAATTCTAAAGGTACTAAAATAATCACGAATTAAAAATTATGAATTACGAGTTATGAAATACTACAGTTTAAATAATAAAGAACATCAGGTTTCTTTTAAAGAAGCCTTAATTAATGGATTAGCACCAGATAAAGGATTGTATTTTCCTGAAAGTTTATCTAAATTAAGTAATGATTTTTATAAAAACATAGAAAACCTTTCTAATACACAAATAGCTTATCAAGTAATTCAGCAATTTGTTGGAGATGAAATTCCTAAAGAAGAATTAAAACGAATTGTTGATGAAACATTGTCTTTTGATTTTCCTTTAGTAAAAATTGAAGACACTATTTATTCTTTAGAGTTATTTCATGGCCCAACCATGGCTTTTAAAGATGTTGGAGCTCGTTTTATGTCGAGATGTTTGGCTTATTTTAATCGCAATAAAAACCAACAAAATACGGTTTTAGTAGCAACTTCCGGAGATACTGGCGGTGCTGTTGCTAGTGGTTTTTTAGGTGTAAACGGAGTCAAAGTCATTATCCTATATCCTTCTGGAAAAGTTAGTAACATTCAAGAGAAACAGTTAACTACATTAGGACAAAATATTATAGCTCTTGAAGTAGATGGTGTTTTTGATGATTGTCAAGATATAGTTAAAAAAGCCTTTTTAGATGAAGATTTGAAATCTTTTAATCTTACTTCTGCTAATTCTATAAATATTGCTCGCTGGTTGCCACAAATGTTCTATTTTTTCTTTGCTTATAAGGAATTGAAGAAATTCAACAAACCTTTAATTGTTTCTTGCCCAAGTGGTAATTTCGGAAATATTTGTGCTGGAATTTTAGCTAAGAAATTAGGCTTACCGCTCACCCACTTTGTTGCTTCAACCAATACAAATGATACGGTTCCACGATTTTTAGAAAACGGAAAATATGATCCAAAACCATCTGTTGCAACCATTTCTAACGCAATGGATGTTGGAAATCCGAGTAATTTTGTTCGCATCCAGGAAATGTATGGAAATGATTTGACTGAATTTAAAAAGGATTTTTCATCATATTCTTTTACGGATGAAGAAACAAGAGTGGCAATAAAATCGATTTATGACTCCTCTGGATATGTAGCTGAACCTCATGGTGCTATTGGTTATTTAGGTTTTAAGAAGGAGATACAAAATAAACCAGAAAGTATTGGTTTTTTATTAGAAACGGCACATCCTATTAAATTTTTGGATGAAGTTGAACCACTTTTGAATATTAAACTTTCTATTCCTAAACAAATTGAAAGTGTTTTAAACAAAGACAAAGTGAGTGTTAAAATTAGTAGTTATGAAGACTTTAAATCTTATTTATTAGATTAATATATTTTCCATAACTTTCAAAAAAGTTGTTTATTCACAACAAGATGCCCTAGCGCTGATAGAAATGAAAATCCTTAAAAAATAAAAAGATTATAATGGATAGCAGGAAATAGCTCCAAATTCATAATTTTTCAATAAATTAGCGCTCTCTAATAATACAACAATTTATAATGAAAAATACAGCATTAACAGCAGTTCACGAAAAACTAGGTGCCAAAATGGTTCCCTTTGCAGGATACAATATGCCTGTACAATATGAAGGAGTAAATATAGAACATGAAACCGTTAGAAATGGCGTGGGTGTTTTTGATGTATCACACATGGGAGAATTTTTCCTTAAGGGTGAACATGCGTTAGCTTTAATACAAAAAGTAACTTCAAACGATGCCTCTAAATTAGTTGACGGAAAAGCACAATACTCTTGTTTGCCAAATAATGAAGGGGGAATTGTAGACGATTTAATTGTATACAAAATTGCTGACCAACACTACATGTTAGTAGTAAACGCCTCAAATATTGAAAAAGACTGGAATTGGATTGCTCAGCACAATGATTTAGGAGTAGAAATGATTAATGCTTCTGAAGAATATTCTTTATTAGCTATTCAAGGACCAAAAGCTGCTGAAGCTATGCAGTCGTTAACTTCAATTGACCTTAACAATATGGGATATTACACCTTCCAAATTGGAGAATTTGCTGGCATTAAAGATGTTATTGTCTCTGCAACAGGTTACACAGGTTCTGGTGGTTTTGAAATCTATTTTAAAAATGAAGATGCTGAAACTGTTTGGAACAAAGTTTTTGAAGCTGGAGCTGCCTTTGGCATCAAACCAATTGGTTTAGCCGCACGTGATACCTTACGTTTAGAAATGGGTTTCTGTTTATATGGTAACGATATCAATGACACTACTTCACCATTAGAAGCTGGTTTAGGTTGGATAACAAAATTTGACAAAGCGTTTACTAATTCTGAAAATCTTAAAAAGCAAAAAGAAGCAGGTGTTTCGCGTAAATTAGTTGGTTTTGAACTAATAGAAAGAGGTATTCCTCGCCACGATTATGAAATTGTTGATGCAGATGGAAATGTAATTGGAATTGTTACTTCTGGAACCCAATCACCATCTTTAGGAAAAGCAATAGGAATGGGTTATGTACCAACTCAATTTGCAACTGTAGATTCAGAAATTTATATCCGAATTAGAAACAAAGATATTAAAGCAAAAGTGGTTAAAATGCCATTTTACAAGAAATAAAAAAAAGAGCCTACGGCTCTTTTTTTATGATGGTTATTGAAGCTTCCTCTTCTTTACTTAAGGTAGCTAAAAGTTCAAAACTTCGCCCATTATCAATGAATTCAATCTTTGCGGTATTGGGCTTGATTTTACCTTCATTTAAAGCCACAATCTTAAATACATCATTCCCAGAACTTAATTTTACTGATAATACTTTCTTTGTGCTAGAAACTAAATAATCACTCAAAATTAATTTCCCATTATGAAACAAATTGATTCGATCTCCATCTTCTTGTCCATTATCCCAAATTTCAATTTTAGCAGTGGAAGACTCCCAAAAAACATTTAAATTTTGGTCTTTAGATAATTTATTGATTTTTAAACTATCCAACATTTTAATTGTATTGTATTTTTCTTTTGAAGCTTCATCTATCTTTTTTGACTTTTGTATCTTTTTATTAACCTTAGTTGCTAGGTTATAAATCTTATTACTTCCTACAAGTTGCAAAGTACCATCAATGCATTTGGTCTTATTTTTAAACAAGCCTTTAAAATTCCCCTCTAATTTACTTGTATTTTGAACTAATTTAACTTTACCCGAAAAATTCACAAAACAAAAAGCACTTTCAGAAAATTTAGATTTTGTGTAAAGAATTTCATTTTCTTTAAATTCAAATATTTTTGTTTTCTTATCATAAGTACCTTTAACAATGCTCTTCGTTTCATTTGCTCCATCAAGATCAGTAATTGAATACCCATTAATTATTCCTTTGTTTTCACTAAAAACAAGTCTGTAAGTAATAACTGTTTTATCATTTCCATTTAGTTTAATAATTCCGTAAAACTCAAAATTAGTTTGAGCTTCAGCACCGTAAAAGAAAAAGTGTAAAAGAAATATTAAAATTTTTGTTTTATTCATTTGGATATTTGGTTAGAATTAATATTTTTGCTACAAACTAAAACATTTTTATTATGAAAATCAAATTATTTTTAACACTTTTAATGTTCGTATTTGGAGCTTTAACTGTTTCTTATGCTTCTTTCCCTGTTGAAAGAACTACTACAAACAACACTACTGTTGTAGAAAATCAAAAAGACGAATTTACTTCACCAGCAGCAGCAGCAGGAGGAAAAAGCCAAGTTATTGCTTTAATTTTATGTCTTGTTGTAGGAGGTATAGGAATCCACAGATTTTATTTAGGTTACACTTGGCAAGGTATCGTTCAGTTATTAACTCTTGGTGGATGTGGAATCTGGGCTTTAATTGATTTAATCAGAATTATTACAGGAGACTTACAACCTAAAAACGGAAGTTATTCTAAAACATTATAATTAGAAATAATGAGTTTAGTTCGTAAATTACTTTTTTATACCTCAAATATTGTAACAATAATAGCTCCAATAGCATTGTTGTTCTTACCTGTAGACTTCTTTGACAAAGGTGAAAGCATTTGTTTATCAGTACAATTGGCTGGAATAGAATGTTATGCTTGTGGTTTAACAAAAGCCATTATGCATCTTTTACATTTTGACTTTGCAGGTGCATGGGATTTTAATAAATTATCTTTTATTGTCTTTCCTATGATGGGGGTACTTTGGGTTAAAGCAATTTATGACATACAAGGTAAAAGGATGCCAGGATTTATTGGCAAACTTACATATCCAAAAGAGGCTTAGGCCTCTTTTTTTATTTCTTAATATTTCTTAAATTTGCAGCCAATATTTAAGATTTGTTATACAACCATAAACTTATATAGAAATGGGAAGAGCGTTTGAATTTAGAAAAGCCCGCAAAATGAAGCGTTGGTCTGCAATGGCCAAAACATTTACAAAGATTGGTAAAGACATTGTAATGGCCGTTAAAGAAGGAGGGCCTAATCCTGAAACCAATTCAAGATTAAGAGCCGTAATGCAAAATGCTAAGGCTGCTAATATGCCAAAAGACAATGTTGAACGTGCCATCAAAAAAGCGACTGACAAAGATACTGCTAATTACAAAGAAGTTTTATTTGAAGGATATGCACCTCATGGAATTGCTATCTTAATTGAAACTGCTACTGATAACAATAACAGAACTGT
The DNA here is from genome assembly GCA_964398425.1 of uncultured Flavobacterium sp. Classification (GTDB taxonomy): domain Bacteria; phylum Bacteroidota; class Bacteroidia; order Flavobacteriales; family Flavobacteriaceae; genus Flavobacterium. The sequence goes on along the minus strand of CAYNNB010000006.1, from coordinate 44,598 downwards.
TGCAAACATTAGAAGTTACTTCAATAAATGCAACGGAACACTAGGTACTCAAGGCTCTGTTGAGTTTATGTTTGACCATACTTGTAACTTTAGAATTCCAGCTGAAGGTCAAGACGTTGAAGAGTTAGAATTAGAAATGATTGATTTTGGTGTAGAGGAGATTTTTGCTGATGAGGACGGAATTGTTATGTACGCTCCTTTTGAAAGCTTTGGTGCTATTCAAAAAGAATTAGAAAACAGAGGGCTAGAAATTTTATCTTCTGGTTTTGACAGGATTCCTCAAGTAACAAAAGAATTAACACCTGAACAAGTTGCAGATGTTGAAAAACTATTGGAAAAAATAGAAGAGGATGATGATGTAATGAACGTGTTTCACACCATGTCCGAATAACAATACTGACGATAGATTTTAAAAATGCAGAATTTTATTTAATATTCTGCATTTTTATTTTAAAAAATTCTGAATTCTTATTTCTAAATTCTAAATTAAAATGAACATTAAACTTATTGCAATAGGTAAAACCGATAATAAGAATCTACAAGCTTTAATAGACGAATACACCAAACGATTGGGATTTTATGTGAAATTTGAATTAGATATCATTCCAGATATCAAAAACGTTAAAAATTTATCAGAAAGTGAACAGAAATCCAAAGAAGGACAATTAATTTTATCTAAATTAAGTCCAACTGATCATTTACTTTTATTGGATGAAAACGGAAAAGAATTTAACAGTATGGGCTTTGCTGATTTTTTACAAAAGAAAATGAACGCAGGAATTAAAACCTTGGTTTTTGTAATTGGTGGTCCTTATGGTTTTTCAGAAGAAGTATATCAAAAAGCACAAGGAAAAGTTTCCTTATCACAAATGACTTTTTCACATCAAATGGTTCGTTTATTTGTTATAGAACAAGTTTATAGGGGGTTCACCATTTTGAATAATGAACCGTATCATCATAATTAATAAGTCAATTTAGTTAATTTGAAAATAAATCAATTTTACATACATACGATGTTATTGTAATTTCAAAATCAAATTACTTATTCTTCCGATATTATATATCATTATATTTTTATAGTTTAAAATGATTTATCAAAATCAAGAAAAAGAACTACACTCTAAAATCAAAAAAATTCTTCTTTCTATATTACACAAAAATTAACACAGTGACTAATTTCCAAATTGACTCATCAGTTTCACACATTCCACTGCTTCTTTAACATCGTGAACACGTAAAATAGACGCTCCTTTTTGCAAACAGAATGCATGTAAAAATGTTGTTCCGTTCAAGGCTTCTTGAGGAGTGCATTCTAATGTTTTATAAATCATCGACTTTCTGGAAATTCCAGCTAAAATAGGTAAACCCGCTATTTGTAAAAGTTCCATTTTCTGCAATAATTCAAAATTTTGCTCCCTAGTTTTAGCAAAACCAAAACCAGGATCTAAAATAATATCGTTTATTCCTAAACTTCTTGCATAAGCTATTTGATTAGAAAAATAATAATTAATTTCTTTTACTAAATCGTCATAATTAGTTAAAGATTGCATGGTTTCAGGAGTACCTTTCATGTGCATCATAATGTAGGGCACTTGTAGTTGAGCTATTGTTGGTATCATCTTTTCATCTAAAAATCCGGCAGAAATATCATTAATAATAGCAGCACCAGCTTCTATAGTTTGCTTTGCAACCTCACTTCTAAAAGTATCAATAGAAAGTAACGCCTCTGGAAAATGCTTTAGAACTAATTTCACTACAGGCAATACCCTTTGAATTTCCTCTTCTTCGGTTACAAATGCAGCTCCTGGTTTACTTGAGTAGCCACCAATATCAATAAAATCAGCACCTTCTTCCAACATGTGAGCTACACGTTCAATCACTTCTCGTTCTGCTTTTAAAGTACCTCCATCATAAAAAGAATCTGGAGTTGTGTTTAAAATACCCATAATTTTTGGGAGTGATAAATCTATCAGCCTTCCTTTGCAGTTTATTGTCAGCATTGTATTTTTTACTTATATTTGAACTTTACAAATATAACTCAAATAATGACGAATACCTCTGAACAATATGATAAAGTAATATCGGTTTGCCGTGAATTATTTTCAAAAAAAGCACAAGATTATGGTACAGCTTGGCGAGTTTTACGTTTACCTTCACTAACAGATCAAATTTTTATTAAAGCACAACGAATTAGAAGTTTGCAAGAAAATGAAATACGAAAAGTAGATGAAGATGAGACTAGTGAATTTATTGGAATTATCAACTATTGCGCTATGGCTTTAATTCAAATGGATAGAGGTATCGCCACACAACCTGATTTATCAGCCGAGGAAGCTATTCAACTTTATAATGAAAAAATCGCCATAACTAAATCACTCATGGAAGCCAAAAATCACGATTACGGCGAAGCTTGGAGAGATATGCGTGTAAGTTCTTTGACCGATTTAATTATTCAAAAACTGCTTCGTGTTAAACAAATTGAAGACAACAAGGGAAAAACTATTGTCTCTGAAGGGATTGATGCCAATTATCAAGATATGATCAACTATGCTGTTTTTGCTCTAATTCATTTAAACGCTTTTAAATAACATCTTATTAACATAGTAAATCAATTACCCTATTTACATTTGTAAAAATCCACTAAAACTATGAAAAAAGAACAATTAGCTTGGGTATTACGAGTAACTATTGCCGCATTATTCTTGATTTCGGCATTAGCAAAAATTGCAAAAGGTTGGATTCCAGAATTCCCATTTATTGATTTTTCTCCCAATTTTGCTATTTCTACTTTTGAAGTAAAACAATTATATCCACTAGGATTTTCGGAAGGATTGGCTTCCTATTTTTCTCGCACTTTGATTGGAATTGAATTTGCCTTAGGATTTCTATTATTAAGCAACAACTATCTAAAAAAAATTACCATTCCTTCAACCATTGGGTTATTATCCATTTTTATTATTCATTTAAGCTATGAAACTTTTGTAAGTGGCAATGTAGGTAATTGCGGGTGTTTTGGTGAATTATTACCAATGACTCCCATTGAAGCTATTATTAAAAACGTAATTGCTATTGGTTTACTTATTTGGTTATTTAAAATACAATCTCCTGATTCTAGATCAAACATCTGGACACTAACAACCGTAACCTTAGCCTGCATCTTAGGGCTATTCATGATCGCTCCAATGAAAGCATCAACTGGCACTAACAGTATACTTGTGTTAGATAAAAATAACGATAGTCTTACAAACATGGTTAATGAAATCCAATTAGATACCTTACCCGAAGTAAAAGTAGACTCTACTAAAAATAAAAAAACAGCCGATGTTGATATTAAAAAAATAGCCGAACCAAAACAAACACAATCAGGTTATACAGAGTTTTATAGCGATATAGATAAAGGAAAAAAAATATTTTGCTTTTTTGTACCAGGTTGTGAACATTGTAGAGAGACTGCCAAAGAATTAAATGCAATGCGCAAGAAATATAAAGATTTCCCCGAGGTTCGTATTGTTTTCATGAATGAAGAAGCAGAAAAAATACCAGATTTCTTTCAATTTGCCGGACATCAATTTCCATATAAAGTGATAGATGTTATCCCGTTTTGGACAAAATTAGGTTCAGGTAAAGATACTCCAGGTGTTATCTATTTATGGAATGGAAATGTTATTAAATTTTATGACGGAATAGCTGAAAAAGCGTTCAATAAAAAAGCGTTCGAAAAATTAATTAATCAACCTTACACAGGTAAATAATCAAATTAAAATTACAGTTATGAGAAAAATTATTGCAGCACTTGCTTTGTTAGTTTCATTTTGGTCTTGCCAAGCACAAGAAACTGAGTTTTCGAAAAAAACATTGGAAACTAAATTTAAAGATAAAGACAATAAAGAAATTAAATTCAGTCAAATTTTAGACAAATATAAAGGCAAAACAATATTCATTGAAGTTTGGGCTTCTTGGTGTCCTGATTGTATAAAGGGTATGCCTTTTGTAAAAGAATTACATGAAGTCTATGGTTCTGATGTCATATTTTTAAATTTATCATGTGACAAAACATATGAGTCATGGTTAAGCGGAATAGAAAAGCATCAAGTAAAAGGAGAACATTATTTAATTCCTGACGGTATGAAAGGAAAATTTGGTAAGTCTATAAAATTAGATTGGATTCCTAGATACATGATTATAGATAAAAATGGTAAAATAGCCCTATACAAGGCTACGGAATCTACTGATCCTAAAATTGAAGAAACATTAAACAAATAAAAATGAGAAAAAATATAATTGCGGGTAATTGGAAAATGAATAAGGATTATCCACAAGCGATAACTCTTATCAACGAAATCAAAACGGGTAAACCGAATAATAACGCAGAAATTATTTTAGCTACACCTTTCCCCTATTTAGCAAAAGCAGTTGAGTTAGTGGAAGGAACAACTATTAAAATTGCTGCTCAAAATATGCATCAATCGGAAGGTGGTGCTTTTACGGGAGAAGTAGCAGCAAACATGTTAACCAGTATAGGAGTAAATACTGTAATTCTTGGCCATAGTGAAAGAAGAGCTTATTTTCATGAAACAGATGCTCTATTAGCAAACAAAGTCGATACAGCTTTAAAACATGAAATGACTGTAATTTTCTGTTTTGGAGAAGAATTAAAAGATCGTCAAAGCAACAATCATTTTAATATTGTTGAATTTCAATTACGAGATGGACTGTTTCATATTGCAAAAGAGTATTGGAAAAATATTGTTTTAGCATATGAACCCGTATGGGCGATAGGAACTGGAGAGACAGCTACTCCGGAACAAGCACAAGAAATGCATGCTTTTGTTAGAACTTTAGTTGAAAAAGTTTTTGGTAAAGAAATAGCAGAAAATGTAACTATCTTATATGGAGGAAGTGTTAAACCAGATAATGCAAGAGAAATTTTCTCTAAACCTGATGTAGACGGTGGATTAATCGGGGGTGCATCCTTACAAGCAAATGATTTCATTGGTATAATTAATGGGATTTAACAATTCGTTTCAAGTTTTTAAAATTAAAAACTTGAAACCTTAGGACAAAAAGATGGAATACTTCATAATTCCGACAATAGCATTAATAGCCTCAGCACTAACCTTTTTCTCTGGTTTTGGTTTAGGAACTATCTTATTACCTGCATTTGGTTTATTCTTTCCAATTGAAATAGCTATTGCTTTAACCGCAATTGTACATTTTTTAAATAATATATTCAAACTAGGATTAGTTTTTAAAAACATAGATAAAAAAGTAGTGTTGGGTTTCGGAGTACCTGCACTACTTTTTTCTTTTTTAGGAGCTAAAACATTGCAATTGCTCGACTTCCCTTATAATTTTATAAAATACCAAATAGGTGAAAACGTTTTTGAAACCAATATAGTTAAAATAACTATTGCGGTAGTGTTACTCTTTTTTGCCTTTTTTGAATTGATACCAAAATTAAAAAACCTTCAATTCAACAAAAAATATCTTGTACTTGGAGGAATGTTGAGTGGATTTTTTGGTGGATTATCTGGACATCAAGGAGCCCTGAGAAGTGCATTTTTAACTAAAGTAGGATTATCTAAAGAAGCTTTTATTGCAACAGGGGTGTCAATCGCATGCCTGATTGATATTTCCCGATTAAGTGTGTACAGCAATCAAATTACACAGTATCAAAATCAAATTGATATCAATTTAATTTTAGTCGCTACTATATCGGCATTTATTGGTGTTTATTTCGGAACTAAATTGGTGAAAAAAATTACTATTTCTAGAATTCAAAATATCGTAGCTGTAATGTTAATTTTATTTGCTGTTCTATTAGGAATGGTAATAGTTTAATTTTTAAATCTATTTTTTAACTGAATCTTTTCTTTTGATATACGAATGCAAAAAATCCCCTTTAGGTTTACCTAAATCAAAAGCACTCCATTTTGTTAAAAATCGTGTATTAGTTCGTGCTTTATCTCGATCCCAATTCTCATATTCTATACGGTAAATAGCCGAATAAATTTCTGCTCTTCCCACCCCATGATAACAATGAATTAAAACTGGATAATTATCTGGATTATCCATTATCTTAAAAAAATAATCCAAATTCTTTTTAGCAGGCACTTGATCTGAACCATTGTTAAAATAATTCACCCCAGGTATTTTTGCTATTGCTTCTTTTTCAGCAGTAAGTTCGGCAGGAATCTCTGGATTGTTCACATCGTCACCAGTACCAGGAAATCGTAAATCCACTACACTTTTTATATTATATTTTTTGATGTATTCTGGTAACTCATCAGGAGGGATTACACCACTTTTGTATACTTTCCCTTCAGTAATGGTTTCTAAATTATGATTAATTTTATAGTCATAAACATAAGATTTACCAAATATTAAAGCTGCTAAAACAACAATAGCAAGAACAATTTTTTTCCACATATTAGTTTGATGTTAATTTTTTATCTATGATTCTATTAAAATAATCTTGTAGGAAGGCTTTACAAGCAATCTCCATACTATTCATTTCTTGATTCCTCTTATTAATAAGATTATTTTTCAACTCTTTATCTTGAATGCTATAAAAACCGACGGCTTTTTTTCCATCAAACATACAAATATAGTTACCGCGCATAAATTGATATATATTTGTGTTATAGTTGATTAAAAATGGAACTTCTTCTTTCTTTTTACTCACCAAACTTCTCCCCCAGCTTCTGAATGGTTTTTTATACCCAATTAAATCTAAAACAGTAGGATAAATGTCTATATGTTGAGCAATTTCTTTATTTTCACCCACTAAATTACTATTAGGTTTAAAAATCAATATTGGCACTGCACTTCTATTAATAATCTTATTATAAAAGTAGTCTCCATAAAACACCTGATTACAGTGGTCTGCAGTAATTATAAAAATAGTATTATTATACCAAGGCTGTTTTTTTGCTGATTCAAAAAACTTCTTAAAAGCATAATCTGTATAACCGATACATTGATGAATGGGAAGATCGCCTTTTGGAAACTTATCTTTGTACTTTTCAGGCACGACATAAGGTTCATGAGATGTTACTGTGAATAAAGTAGAAAAGAAAGGTTGTTTTTTCTTACTAATTGTTGCATTCATAAACTGCATAAAGGGCTCATCCCAAATCCCCCAAGAACCATCAAAATCTTTATCATTCCCATATTCAGTCATCCCATAGTAATGGTCAAAACCTAGAATATTTGCATAGCCTAAAAAACCCATAGAGCCATTAGGTGCTCCATGAAAAAATGAAGTATCATATCCTTCTGCTTTTAAACAAGAAACCAGAGACTCTATTTTCTGTTTGGCATATGGTGACGATGTAAAAGCATCTTGAAAACTAGGTATTCCTGAAATGATAGAAGACATTCCGTGTATAGACTTGTATCCATTAGCATAGGCATTCGTAAAAATCAAACTGCTTTTAGCCAATGAATCAATAAAAGGTGTATATCCTTTATAGTCTTTCAAATCAATGCCTCTATTGAATGAACCAATATATTCTTTTGCAAAGCTTTCTGTAATAATTAGAACAATATTGGGTTTAGAAGAAGGATTATTTGTATATTTTTTTATGGGATTAAAATTTGAAATAACAACTTCATTTGGAATATTAAAGTCCGTTTTCTTAAATGAATTAACACCTAATGTTCTTAAAAAAGTAAAGGCTGAATTTAAAACAATATCCGCATGTTGAGTTTTAGTTACATGCCTATTTGCATCGACTAAATTGATTGGTCTTGTACTTTTTTTAAAATCACCTCTAATACCACCCACAGTTATTGTAGCAATTAATAGAACACCAATGATTGATGAAAAAACATACTTCCACTTAGAATGTTCTGTCAAGTTATGCTTTACTTTCACTTTTTTATAAAGAAATACCCATAAAAAAGCCATTAGAAAAAACAACAACAAAACATCCCAATAAGTACACAAAAATCTAAAAAGCATACTAATCTTAGAATTTTCGTGCTTTAAAACATCCCACGCGGCTAATGTTAATCTCGAAAAATTGTATTTATAATAAATAAAATCAACAAAATTGAATGAGTAAAAAAACAAATTTGTTGTAAAATAAACATAGAAAAGTATGTTCTGATAAGTTGGTTTAGTATTGATAAAAAAAGGTAAAATAGAAAGCAAAATAAACAGCCCGTTTACATATAAAATAGCTGTTGTATCAAAAGCTAAGCCGTAATATGAAAGCCTTAAAAACTCTGATAATGAATCAACTGCAACAATATCTTGGTTGTAAAAATAAAAAAATACTCGAGCAAAAAAATAGAAAAAATAAGCTAGAAAAATACGATAAAATAAAGCTAAATATTCTTCTAACCTTAGAAAAGACCTCATACCCATTTTTGAAAATTTTACAACAAAAATAACAATTATTATTATCAAAAAATGTAATTTTATGATTATCTATTCATTTTTTTAATAAATTGCAAAACCAAAAAATTGTAAAATTATGTCAAATATTACCAGACTTTTTGATTTCCCATACTATCAACTAGAAAAATATAGTTTACCCGATGCTTTAGTTACAAAATATGGAAACGAATGGGTTAAAACCTCAACCGAAGAATATTTGAACAAAGCTAATGCGATTTCAAGAGCATTCTTAAGACTTAACATTCAAAAAAATGATAAAGTAGCCGTTATTTCTTCTAACAACAGAACAGAATGGCATATTTTTGACATTGGTATTTTACAAACAGGAGCACAAACAGTACCGATTTACCCAACGATAGCAGCAGAAGACTATGAATATATTTTAAATCATTCGGAATCTAAATATTGTATTGTTTCAGACGAAGAAGTATATAATAAACTAAATGCTGTTAAAGCGAACTTGCCTAATTTAGTTGAGATTTATTCGTTCAACGAAATTAAAAATGTGAAAAATTGGAAAGAACTTTTAGATTTAGGCGCGGATAATTCTAATCAAAATGAAGTTGAAGCTAGAAAAGAAAGTATTGCTACTACTGATTTAGCTACTATTATTTACACTTCTGGTACAACTGGAAAGCCAAAAGGAGTAATGTTGACACATCAAAATATTGTATCAGATGTTTTAATGTCAGCCGAAAGAGTTCCTTTTACTCCAGGAAGTTACAGAGCATTAAGTTTTCTTCCTATTTGCCACATCTTCGAAAGAATGATTTTGTATTTGTATCAATATTTCGGTGTATCTGTTTATTTTGCAGAAAGTATTGATAAAATTTCCGACAATCTAAAAGAAGTACGTCCTAATGTAATGACAGTAGTACCACGACTCTTAGAAAAAGTATATGATAAAATTATGGCTAAAGGTCATGAATTAACTGGTATCAAAAAGAAATTGTTCTTCTGGGCTACAGGTTTAGGTGTTCAATACAAACCTTACAATGAAAATGGGGTTCTTTACGAATTTCAATTAAAAATTGCCCGAAAATTAATTTTCTCAAAATGGCAAGAGGCATTAGGAGGAGAATTAAAATTATTGGTATCTGGAAGTGCAGCATTACAACAGCGTTTAACTAAAACTTTTACTGCCGCAGGAATTCCTGTTATGGAAGGCTATGGCTTAACAGAAACTTCACCTGTAATATCAGTTAATGATATGAGAAACAATGGTTTTAGAGTTGGTACCGTTGGAAAAGTATTAAATGGTGTAGAAGTTAAGATTGCTGAAGATGGTGAAATATTATGCAAAGGACCAAATGTAATGATAGGTTACTATAAAGATGAAGTACAAACCAGTCAAGCTTTAAAAGATGGTTATTTCCACACTGGAGATATTGGAGAATTTGATTCTGATGGTTTTTTACGAATCACAGACCGTAAAAAAGAAATGTTTAAAACATCTGGCGGAAAATATGTGGCTCCTCAGTTATTAGAAAATACTTTTAAACAATCCTTATTTATTGAACAAATTATGGTAATTGGGGAAGGTGAAAAAATGCCTGCTGCTTTCATTCAACTAAGTTTTGATTTTATCAAAGATTGGGCTATTAAACATCCTGAGGTTAAATTAGGACAAACAAATGAAGAAATTATTTCTAACCCATTGATTATTAAACGTATTCAAGAAGAAGTAGATCACTATAATCAAAAATTCGGTAATTGGGAACAAATAAAACGTTTTGAATTAACACCTGATATTTGGTCTATTGAGGCTGGTCATTTAACCCCTACAATGAAATTAAGAAGAAAAATTATCTTAGAAAAATATAAAAATTTATATCAAAAAATATATAACCATGAATAAGAATTATCCGCTGAAAAAGCGGATTTTTTTATATATATGTTAAAAAAATATTAAGATTGAAAAAAAACAACTCAAATACTATGCGTGCATAGTATTTTTTTTTATATTTGAAAAATCAAACAATCAAACAAACTAAAACAAATCAAATGAAAGATAAAACAATCGATTATGCCTTACGTGCTACTTGGCAAGCAGTTGCACGAATGTATAATGAAGAAGCTACAAAATATGGGGCAACCATGGCCACGGGTTTTGCACTTTTAAGTATTGATAAAGAAAAAGGAACTCCCTCTACATCCTTAGGCCCTAGAATGGGAATGGAAGCTACAAGTTTAACCAGAACATTAAAATCTATGGAAGAAAGGGGATTAATTACACGTAAGAAAAATCCATCGGACGGACGAGGTGTATTATTGTATCTTACAAAAGAAGGAAAAGAAAAAAGAGAATTATCTAAAGAAACCGTTTTACGTTTTAATGAAACTGTAAAAGCTCATGTTACTGAACAACAACTTCTACATTTTATGGAAGTTGCTGAGGTAATTAATGATCTTATTAATGATAAAAAAATATTCAAAGAAGATTAACTAACTAAAATAAAACAAACAAATAGATGAAACGTACTATTAAAAAAGTTGCTGTCATCGGATCTGGAATCATGGGTAGCGGTATTGCTTGCCACTTTGCTAATATAGGAGTGGAAGTGCTACTTTTAGATGTAATTCCAAATTCGCTTACAGAGGCTGAAGAAAAAAAGGGGCTTACGCTTGAAAATAAAGCAGTAAGAAACCGTTTAGTGAACGAACATTTAACTACTGCATTAAAATCAAAACCATCGCCTATCTACCATCCAAGTTTTGCTTCTAGAATTGCTACTGGAAACACCACTGATGATATGGCTCAAATTGCAACTTGTGATTGGATTATTGAAGTAGTTGTTGAAAGATTAGACATCAAAAAAATAGTTTTTGAACAAATTGACAAATTTAGAAAACCAGGTACACTAGTAACATCAAATACTTCTGGAATTCCAATTCATTTTATGAGTGAAGGAAGAAGTGAAGATTTTCAACAACACTTCTGTGGTACACACTTCTTTAATCCTGCTCGTTACTTAAAATTATTCGAAATCATTCCTGGTCCAAAAACATCAACAGAAGTATTGGATTTCTTAAATGGATATGGTGAAAAATTCTTAGGAAAAACTTCAGTTGTAGCAAAAGATACTCCTGCATTTATTGGTAACCGAATTGGAATCTTCGGAATCATGAGTTTATTCCACCAAGTTAAAGAAATGGGATTAACCATTGAAGAAGTGGATAAATTAACTGGACCAGTTATTGGCAGACCAAAATCAGCCACTTTCAGAACGGTTGACGTAGTAGGATTGGATACATTAGTACATGTTGCCAATGGAATTTATGAAAACTGCCCTACTGACGAAGCACACAATCTGTTTAAATTACCAGATTTCATCAATAAAATGATGGAAAACAAATGGTTAGGAAGTAAAACAGGCCAAGGTTTTTATAAAAAAGAAGGAAAAGATATCTTATCATTAGATTTAGATACTTTAGAATACCGTACTAATAAAAAAGCTTCTTTCCAAACTTTAGAATTAACAAAAACCATCGATAAACCGATTGATAGATTCAAAGTTTTAGTGAAAGGAAAAGACAAAGCAGGTGATTTTTACAGAAAGAATTTTGCTGCTATGTTCGCTTATTGTTCTAATAGAATTCCTGAAATTACAGATGCATTCTACAAAATTGACGATGCCATGAAAGCCGGATTTGGTTGGGAAAATGGTCCATTTGAAATTTGGGATGCTATTGGGGTTGAAAAAGGAATTGAAATTATGAAAGCTGAAGGTTATGAACCAGCGACTTGGGTTAATGAAATGTTAGCTGCTGGAAACACCTCTTTTTATTCAGTAAAAGATGGCGCTACTTACTTCTACGCTATTCCTTCAAAAACTGCAGAAAAAATTCCAGGACAAGATGCTTTTATTATTCTTAATAACATCAGAGAGAATAAAAAAATATGGAATAATAGTGATAGTATTATTACCGATTTAGGAGATGGTATCATCAATTTAGAATTCACTTCAAAAATGAATTCAATAGGCGCTGGTGTTTTACAAGGAATTAACAAAGCTATAGATATCGCTGAAAAAGAATACAATGGATTAGTTATTGGTAATCAAGGAACTAATTACTCTGTAGGAGCTAATTTAGCCATGATTTTCATGATGGCTGTTGAACAAGAATACGACGAGTTAAATGCAGCAATCAAAATGTTCCAAAACACTATGATGCGTTGTCGTTATTCTTCTATTCCTGTAATTGCTGCACCGCACGGTATGACATTAGGTGGTGGATGTGAATTAACTATGCATGCAGACAAAGCAGTAGCTGCAGCAGAAACATATATTGGATTAGTTGAATTTGGTGTTGGATTGATTCCAGGTGGTGGAGGTTCTAAAGAAATGGCCTTAAGAGCAGCTGATACCTTTAGAAAAAACGATGTTGAATTAAATGTTTTACAAGAATATTTCTTAACTGTTGGTATGGCAAAAGTTGCAACATCTGCTTATGAAGCATATGATTTAGGCATCTTACAAAAACATAAAGATATAGTTGTTGTAAATAGAGACCGTCAAATTGCAACTGCAAAACAAGTGGCACTTCAAATGGCTGAACAAGGCTATACACAACCTACTGCTAGAAAAGATATTAAAGTATTAGGAAAACAAGCTTTAGGGATGTTCTTAGTTGGTACAGACCAAATGGAAGCTGGTAAATATATTTCTGAGCACGATAAAAAAATCGCAAATAAATTAGCTTATGTTATGGCTGGAGGTGATTTATCTGAATCCACATTAGTGTCTGAACAATATTTATTAGACCTTGAGCGTGAAGCTTTCTTGTCTTTAACCGCAGAGAGAAAAACTTTGGAAAGAATCCAATTTATGTTAACTAAAGGAAAACCACTAAGAAACTAAAAATGAAAACAGCATATATTGTTAAAGGATATCGAACAGCCGTTGGAAAAGCACCAAAAGGATTGTTCCGTTTCAAAAGACCAGATGAATTGGCTGCTGAAACAATCGAATTTATGATGTCGCAATTACCAGAGTTTGATAAAGCTCGAATTGACGATGTTATGGTTGGAAATGCCATGCCTGAAGCCGAACAAGGTTTAAATGTAGGGCGTTTAATTTCATTAATGGGATTAAAAGTAAATGACGTACCAGGTGTAACTGTTAATAGATATTGTGCATCTGGACTTGAAACTATTGCTATGGCAACTGCTAAAATTCAATCAGGAATGGCAGATTGTATCATTGCAGGTGGTGCTGAAAGTATGAGTTATATACCAATGGGTGGTTATAAACCAACTCCTGATTATAAGGTAGCTGCTGCCGGACATGAAGATTATTATTGGGGAATGGGATTAACTGCAGAAGCGGTTGCCAACCAATTTAATGTATCTCGTGCAGATCAAGATGAATTTGCGTATCAATCGCACATGAAAGCATTAAAAGCTCAAGCTGAAGGCAAATTTGATAACCAAATTGTTCCTATAACTGTTGAACAAACATTTATAAACGAAAAAGGTAAAAAAGAAACAAAATCGTATACTGTTTCTAAAGATGAAGGGCCAAGAGCAGGTACTTCTATTGATGCTTTATCAGGATTAAAACCTGTATTTGCAGCTGATGGAAGTGTTACAGCAGGTAATTCATCTCAAATGAGTGATGGTGCTGCTTTTGTAATGGTTATGAGTGAAGAAATGGTTAAAGAATTAAACCTTCAACCTATTGCTCGTATGGTAAGCTATGCCGCTTCTGGAGTTGAACCAAGAATCATGGGAATTGGACCTGTAAAAGCTATTCCAAAAGCCTTAGCTCAAGCCAAATTAAATCAAAATCAAATTGACCTAATAGAGTTGAATGAAGCTTTTGCTGCACAATCGTTAGCCGTTATTAGAGAGTTAAATTTAAATCCGGATATCATTAATGTTAATGGAGGAGCTATTGCCTTAGGCCATCCTCTAGGCTGTACTGGTGCTAAATTATCTGTACAATTATTTGATGAAATGAAAATTAGAGGTTCTAAATATGGGATGGTTTCTATGTGTGTAGGAACTGGACAAGGAGCTGCTGGAATTTTCGAATTAATTTAAAACCAACTTAAACAAAATAGTATGAAAGATATCACAAGAGGAGGACAATTCCTAGTAAAAGAAACAAAATGTGAAGACATTTTCACACCAGAAGATTTTAATGAAGAACAAATTATGATGCGTGATTCTGTGAAAGAATTCGTAGACAAAGAATTATGGCCTCATAAGGATAAATTTGAAAAGAAAGACTATGCTTATACTGAAGAGTGTATGCGAAAAGCAGGTGAACTTGGGTTTTTAGGTGTAGCTGTTCCAGAGGCTTACGGAGGTTTAGGAATGGGATTCATTAATACTATGTTAGTATGTGACTATATTTCTGGAGCTACAGGTTCTTTTTCCACTGCATTTGGTGCTCATACAGGTATTGGTACTATGCCTATTACTTTATATGGAACAGAAGAACAAAAATTAAAATATGTGCCAAAATTAGCTTCGGGTGAATGGTTTGGTTCATATTGTTTAACTGAGCCAGGCGCTGGATCTGATGCTAATTCAGGTAAAACTAAAGCGGTACTTTCTGCAGACGGAACACATTATTTAATCTCTGGTCAAAAAATGTGGATATCTAATGCAGGATTCTGTAATTTAATGATTGTTTTTGCAAGAATCGAAGATGATAAAAATATCACTGGATTTATTGTTGAATACGATCCGAACAATAACAATGGAATTACTTTAGGTGAAGAAGAACACAAATTAGGTATTAGATCTAGCTCTACTCGTCAGGTATTCTTTAACGAAACTAAAGTACCAGTTGAAAATATGTTAGCAGGTCGTGGAGAAGGATTCAAAATTGCCATGAACGCACTTAATGTTGGCCGTATTAAATTAGCAGCAGCGTGTTTAGAAGCGCAAAGACGTACCGTAACTGGCGCAGTTAAGTATGCTAATGAAAGAGTACAATTTAAAACACCTATTGCTAATTTTGGAGCAATTCAAGCTAAATTAGCTGAAATGGCAACCAATACTTATGCAGGAGAAAGTGCTTCTTATAGAGCAGCAGGTAGTATCCAAGAAAGAATTGAATCAAGAATTGCTGAAGGAAATACACACCAAGAAGCTGAATTAAAAGGGGTAGAAGAATTTGCAATTGAATGTTCTATCTTAAAAGTTGCTGTTTCAGAAGACGTTCAAAATTGTACTGATGAAGGTATCCAAATTTTTGGAGGTATGGGATTCTCAGAAGATACTCCAATGGAATCTGCATGGAGAGATGCTCGTATCGCTAGAATTTACGAAGGAACTAACGAAATTAATCGTATGTTATCTGTAGGGATGCTAGTTAAAAAAGCAATGAAAGGTCATGTAGATTTATTAGGACCTGCAATGGCGGTTGCTGAAGAATTAATGGGAATTCCTTCATTTGACACACCGGATTACACCGAATTATTTGCTGAAGAAAAAGAAATGATTGCTAAATTGAAAAAAGCATTCTTAATGGTGGCAGGGGCTGCTGTTCAAAAATTTGGACCAGACTTAGAGTCACACCAACAATTGTTAATGGCAGCTGCAGATATGTTAATTGAAATTTACATGGCTGAAAGTACTATTTTAAGAGTTGAAAAATTAGCTAAAAAAGTAGGTGAATCTCAAGCACAAGAACAAATCGCAATGGCACAGTTATATTTATATCATGCAGTTGATATTGTTTCTCAAAAAGGAAAAGAAGGTATTGTTTCTTTTGCTGAAGGTGACGAACAACGTATGATGCTGATGGGATTACGTCGTTATACAAAATATGTAAATATGCCAAATGTAGTGGCTTTAAGAGAAAAAATTGCTGCAAAATTAATTACTGAAAACCAGTATGCGTTCTAGTAGCAATGTTTTGGTTTAGTTTGTTTGAAAAGTCGCCGTTTCTTAACAGAAACGGCTTCTTTATTAATAACATAATTTTTAACAAAAATTGCCTATTCTAAATTCATATTTATCTCATTAAGAGCTACAAAAAAATCAATCCTTTTCACTTCTTCAAAAAAATCAATCTCTGTTTCGTGAGGTAAAAAATCAGAAATAATACGAACAATGAAATCTTGTGGTTTTTTTAAATACATAAAAGTATAATCCTCCATATTTACCACTGTTCTTTCTGACAAATCTGTTGTTCTAACAAATTTATCTGATGTTAAAGAATGTAAACAAGGTAAGTTTAAATGAGCTCTTGTGGTAATTGGAGCTCCATTTTCAAACAATCCTCCTTCATAACCATAGATTGAGGCCTCAGTTATCTCAACTGGTTTACCCAATTGCAATGATTCAGGTAAATTTGATACTCTACCTACTATTGCACCAAATCCCATCAAGATACAAACATCATGTTCTGGTAAATTCATCATACTCTTAGCGGTACTTTCCCTTCCAATTCCTGAAACAAATATTTCATACTTATGTTTTTTATTTTCTATTCGTGCTAAAGCCGCTAACACTTTATCACGCTCTATTTCCATCGGGGTTAAAATAATTATTTTCAAAATATCTTTTTCAACAAAGATAAACAACCTTAATGTAAACAAATTGAAAAATTGAAATCAATACAATTTCACTAATATGTTAATTTAAAAAAAACATCTAACAATTTAATAATTTTCTCATAAAACAGATTTAGTGTTCTATTCACAGTAATCTTAAATCAAACATGAATTTTTGTACGTAATATATAAACACACAACTATGTTCAAGAATTACATCTTTAAGTTACTCTTCGTTCTCGTTTTACATTGCAGTACATCTGTTTTTTCACAAACTTTATTGCACTATTGGAATTTCAATAATAATAGTTCCGTTGCAAATTTAACATCCCCAAATGTTTCTCTTATTTCAGGATGTACACTAAATGCTATAGTTGGTGGTATTAGTACAATAGATGCTTCAGGTGGTACTGGCCAAAATTTTAATCTTCAAAATTTAAATGCAAGAAATGGAGATGTTTCTGGTAGTCATTTACGTTTTAATGATCCTATTGGTGGAGCTTTACAGTTTAACATTCCAACAACAGGTTATCAAAATATCATCATAAAATTTGCTACACGCCGATCAAGCTCTGGTGCGGGTATACAACAATGGGCTTATAGCATTAATGGAACAGATTTTATTGACTTCATTTCAATCACACCAAATAATGGAGATCCAGCACTTGCTACTCTTGATTTTTCTACAATTTCAGGAGCTAACAATAATCCAAACTTTAAACTAAAAGTAACTTTTTCCCAAGGCTTAGGTGGCACATTGGGGAATAATAGATTTGATAATTTTACTGTGGAAGGGCAACCTAGTTCTGGTTTAGATAACTTAGCTCCTATTTCTACTTTCAATCCTGCCCCTTTATCTTCAAACATAGCTACATCTATTCAACCTACTATTAGTTTTAATGAAAATGTTAGATTAATCAATGACTCAGCAATAAATAGTACAAATGTTGATGCACTAGTAGAATTAAGATTGAATAATGCTTCTGGCAATTTGATTCCATTTGACGCCACTTTTGTTAATAATATAATAACTATAATACCAAATGTCACCCTATCAAATAACCAAACATATTATATTGCTTTACTAGCAAATAGTGTGGAAGACGAGAGCAATAATGCGATTTCTACGTTGCAGTCAAGTAGCTTCACAACGGCAAATCCAAGTATATCTCTAGCATCAAATTTCGTTACTACTCAAGAAAGTGATGGTACTATAAATCTAGTACTCAATATAACTAATCCAACTACAAGTAGCATTGATATTGTTGTAAAAACAGCTCCTTTTAGTACGGCTGACGCTAATGATCTTTCTATTTCAACACAAACTATCAATTTAAATAATTCAAGTGGTTCAACACTAAATATACCTATTACAATCATTGACGATGCCATAGCTGAACAACATGCAGAATATGTAGTTATAAGCTTAGAAAATCCAATTGGGCTTACCATTTCTGGAATTCCAAATGCTACCATCTATATTATCGATAACGATAGTCAGGCTCCGATTGCTTCAGAACAAATAGAATTAAATTATTTAGGAAGTTTTGATCCATCAGGAAGTAATACAAGTACTTGCGAAATTGTAGTACACGACCCTGCAACACAACGTCTTTTTACAACAAGTGCTGTTGCTGGATACTTG
This sequence comes from uncultured Flavobacterium sp., assembly GCA_964398425.1. GTDB lineage: Bacteria > Bacteroidota > Bacteroidia > Flavobacteriales > Flavobacteriaceae > Flavobacterium. The sequence goes on along the minus strand of CAYNNB010000006.1, from coordinate 26,032 downwards.
GATATTATAAATTTTAGCAATCCTGCTTCACCATCCTTAATTTCATCTATAAATATGAATACATATGGAGGTGTAACTAGTGTTGCAGTAAAAGATGGAATTGTGGCTGTAGCTTCACCAAATGCTGATGAAACACAAGCTGGTTCAGTTGTTTTCTTCAATACAAATGGTGTCTTTTTAAATCAAGTTAGTGTTGGGGCACTTCCTGATATGATTACTTTTTCTCCCGATGGCACAAAGGTTTTAACTGCAAATGAAGGACAACCAAACACTGACTATTCCATTGACCCAGAAGGTTCCGTTAGCATTATTGATATATCCAATGGTATTGCTGGAATTTCTCAAAGTCATGTAACGACACTATATTTTACCTCTTACAATGTAATTGAAACATCTTTATTAACAACTGGGGTACGAAAAATAAAGTCAACCAGTACATTATCTCAAGATTTAGAACCAGAATATATTACAGTAAGTGCTGATTCTCAAAAAGCTTGGGTAACACTTCAGGAAAATAATGCTATTGCAGAAATTAACCTATCAAACAATACACTTTCTGACATTTGGGCCATGGGTACAAAAGATATAAGTTTACCTGGAAATGGTTTTGATGTTTCTGACAACAATGGTCAAGTACTAATTGCTAACTGGCCTATTCAAGCCTACTACATTCCTGATGCGGTAGCAAATTACACTATTAATGGAACAACATACATTGTAACTGCAAATGAAGGTGACGAAAAAGAGTATGGTAGCTTTACAGAGAGAACTACAGTTGGTGCTAGTTCATATAATCTTGATGCCTCTGTATTTCCTCAGGCAAGCATTTTAAAACAAAATCATAACTTAGGAAGATTTAGAGCAACTAATATCAATGGAAATCTAGATGCGGACGCAGCATACGAATCTATTTTCTGTTTAGGTTCGCGCTCATTCTCTATATTTAATACAAATACAAAACAAATTGTTTTTGATAGTGGTGATGACTTTGAAAGATATACAGCAGCGCAATATCCTACACTATTCAATTCTGATCACGAAAGTAATTCTTTAAAAAATAGAAGTAGAGCGAAAGGTCCTGAACCAGAAGGAATAACACTTGCTAATATAGGTGGTCAAACTTTTGCTTTTATTTCTCTTGAGCGTGTAGGTGGTGTTATGGTTTATAACATTACCGACCCTAATAATGTTACCTTTGTAGATTATAAAAATAGTAGAAGTACTTCAGCTTACGGGGGAGATAATGGCCCAGAAGGAATCACTTATATCTCTGCTACAAATAGCCCTACTGGAATTCCTTATATTTTAATTGCTAATGAGATTAGTGGTACCATAACAATATTTGAAGTGGCTACAAATACACTAGATGTACCTAATTTTACATCTCAAGAAGCAGCGTTTAACTTATTCCCTAACCCCACAGAATCAAACGGTGTCGTATATTTCAATAGACCTTCGGATGTACAAATTTTTGATTCTATAGGAAAACTCATCCTTGATGAGAAAAATGCTTTGACTATAAATACTAAAAATTGGGCGAAAGGTATTTATCTAGTAAAAAACAAAGAGCAAGTTCAAAAATTAATTGTTAAGTAATTTTACAAACTTAAAAAAATAAGCCAGCCCATAAAGCTGGTATATTTTTTTATACTTCATTATTTAAATTAGTTGATATTTGTATCTTTATTGCATGTCAAAATTACCAAATATAACCAACAGTATTTTTTCTGTAATGTCGCAGTTAGCGAATGATCACCAAGCTATTAATCTTTCTCAAGGATTTCCTAATTTTCCAGAAGATGATAGATTATTAGAAATTTCAAGTCGTCTAATAAAACAAAACATCCACCAATATGCTCCAATGGCTGGCGTACCCACATTATTAGAAAAAATAGCTTTGCAAACAGAAAAAAAGTACAATAGGAAAATAAACTTCTCATCAGAGATAATGATAACTGCGGGGGCCACACAAGGAATTTTCACGGCAATCAATGCATTTATTTCAAATGGTAATGAAGTTGTGATATTAGATCCAAGCTATGATAGTTATGAACCGTCAGTACTAATAGCTGGTGGTAAGCCAATACGTGTTTCACTAAAAGAAGATTACACTCCTGATTTTAATAAAATTGAAAAAGCTATCACTTCTAAAACCAAATTAATCATTATAAATAACCCGCACAATCCTACAGGAAAAGTTTGGACAAAAATTGATTTTGAACAAATGGAAGCCATTTTAGAAAAACATCCTCATGTAATACTTTTAGGGGACGAAGTGTATGAATATATAACATTTTCACAACCGCATATTTCTTTTAATACACGTCCAAAATTAATTGACCGAACAATAATTGCTTCTTCTTTTGGAAAATCACTACATGTTACGGGTTGGAAAATAGGATACCTTATTGCCCCAGCACAACTTATGAATGAGATAAAAAAAATACATCAATTTCAAGTTTTCAGTGTTAATAGTTTCTCTCAATATGTTATCTCAGAATACTTAGAACTAGTTGATTTTGAGAGTATTTCAAAAATGTATCAACAAAAAAGAAACCTATTTCAAGAATTAATAAAAGATAGTAAGTTTGACTTATTACCATGTGAAGGCACCTATTTTCAAGTAGTAAATTACAGCCAAATATCAACAAAAAAGGACTTAGATTTTGCTAAAGAGTTAATTCAAAAACATGGTGTAGCTGCCATACCAATATCTGTTTTTTATAGTGATCATACAGATCGACACATGTTGCGATTTTGTTTTGCCAAAACAGAAGAAACTTTATATGCAGCTGCTGAAAAACTAAATAAAATTTAAAAATTTTTTTTTCCTCTAGGATGATATACCTCCATTACTTGAGAAAGATGCTTACGGTCTAAATGCATGTAAACCTCTGTAGTTGTAATAGATTCATGACCTAACATCAATTGAATAGCACGTAAATCCGCTCCATTTTCAAGCAAATGTGTAGCAAATGAATGCCTAAAGGTATGCGGACTTATTGTTTTTTTAAGGTTAATTTTAAGAGCTAAATCTTTTATAATTGTAAAAACCATTGCTCTAGTTAATTGTTTTCCTCTCCTATTTAAAAATAAGGTATCTTCAAATCCTTTTTGAATGGATATGTGATTTCTAATTAAGTCTTTATAGGTTTCAATGTATTTTTGGGTTGAAGAACTTATTGGCACAAAACGTTGTTTATTTCCTTTTCCTGTAACTTTTATAAAACCTTCTTCAAAAAACAAATCAGAAATTTTTAAAGAAATTAATTCTGAAACACGTAAACCACAACTGTATAAAGTTTCCAGCATAACTTTATTACGTTCACCTTCAAGAGTACTTAAATCAATAGCTCCAATTAATAAATCAATTTCTTGAGTTGAAAGTGTATCAGGTAATTTTCTTCCTACCTTTGGGACTTCAATTAACTCCATTGGAGTATTCGAACGATAATCCTCAAATACTAAATAATTGAAAAAACTTTTTAATCCAGAAATTATTCGGGTTTGTGAACGTGCATTAAGTTGGGAGGCAATTTGATATATAAACGCTTGTATTTCTTCCTCTTTGATAGTTAAAGGAGTAGCATCAATTTTATGAGTAGTCAAAAACAAAACTAATTTATCTATATCAAATGTATAATTTTCAATAGTATTTTTTGATAAACCACGTTCAAATTTCAAATAATTTTGATATTCTTTGATATAAGATTGCCAATTTGCCATTTTACAGAAACAATTTAAGCTAAGATAAAACATTCCATCTAAATGGAGTAATAGAGAAGTATAAAACAAAAAAAGTCCTGATTAATCAGGACTTTTGGGTGAATGATGGGTCTCGAACCCACGACCTTCGGAACCACAATCCGACGCTCTAACCAACTGAGCTACAATCACCATTTTTACGAGTGCAAATATATAGCAATTATTGTACTTTGCAAAACTTTTTTAAAAAAAATCACTTCAAATCTGATAACGAATTGACAGTCAAATATCTTTCAACAGTAAATCCTTCTGCAAATTCAACATTTACTAGTCTTCCTAGGTCTTGAGCACGGTATTTTATGCTATCTAAAAAGTTTTTTGAAGTAATTGGGGTTTCAGGCTCGTTAGAATTAGGATCAAAAAACTGAGAACCATAAGCCATAACCGATTGCATTTTTTGATCTATAAATCCCGTAATATCAACTACAAAATCGGGTTCCAAATTTTTCCATTGAATGTAATGATAAACTAATTTAGGACGACATGCCTCTTGTTTTTTTCCATCTAATTCAGTTTCAATTTTAGTTAGACCCGACAAAAAACAAGCATCACTTACTAATTTACTTCCTTTTCCATGATCGATATGACGATCATCAATTGCATTACACAATACAATTTCAGGTTGGTATTTGCGTATCGTTTTAATAATTTCAAGTTGATGTTGTTCATCATTTATAAAAAAACCATCTCTGAAATTCAAATTTTGTCTAACTTGAACTCCTAAAATAGTGGCCGCAGCCATAGCTTCCTGATCGCGAATTTCTTTAGACCCGCGTGTACCAAGCTCTCCACGTGTTAAATCTATAATTCCTACTTTCTTGCCAAGTGAAACTTCTTTTGCAATTGTTCCGGAGCAACCCAACTCTACATCATCAGGGTGCGCACCAAAAGCTAATATATCTAATTTCATTTCCAATTACTTGTATTATAAAAGTTTAAACATTAACTTCTAGCCAAAATCGACACTATCGTTTTTGACTTATTAAAGGTTTCTATAAATTCATGTTCAGGAATGCTCTCTTTAGTGATTCCACAACCAACATACACAGAAACAGCATTCTCTAAAAATTCACAACATCTCAAATTTACAAATAAATCTGAGTTCTCCATTCCATTCCATTCCCCTAAATATCCTGAATAAAATTTCCTGTCATAGCCTTCATGTTCTAAAATAAAACTTCGAGCATGCTTTAAAGGCATACCACAAACCGCAGAAGTTGGATGCAAGGCCTTTACCAAATCTAACGGCTGAATTGAAGATTTAATGCTACCTGAAATATCTGTTTTAAGATGAACGATACTGCCGGCACGATGTGTCATAGCATCAGAGATTTTAATAGTGTCGACTTTATCTTCAATTTGATTTTTGATGTAATTGGTCACCAACTCTTGTTCTATTATTTCTTTTTCACCCCAAACAATATGTTCAGAGTAAGGCTGAGTTCCGGCTAATGCCATCGTATAAAATTCCCCATTCTTAATTTTGACCAACTGTTCTGGAGTTGCTCCCATCCAAAATCCAATTTGAGGATGATAAAACAAATATCTAAAAGCTGAAGAATAAGTATTTACAAGATTCTTAAAGGATTCTATACTATTTATGGCATCGTTAGGAATTTCTATTTTTCTTGACAAAACAACCTTTTCAAATTGATTTTCAACGATAGCGTTTATTCCTTTTTGTACCAAATTTTTAAAATCAAACCCCTCAGAATCAGAAAAAGAGATTCTTTCTTGGTTTTGTTTTTCATAGATCCAATTTTCTTGAATTATTTCACAAGAATCAAATGGCAACACTACATCTTTGGTATTATAAAAACCTGAAAAAACAAAACCCTTTTGTCCTGAAAATGGAACTAATTCATTTGTATTTTGAAAAACACCATTAAGTTGAATTTGGTTTGGTTTTACAAAAAGTGCAAAAGGTAGTTTTTCGGAAAAATAATAAGATGCCTTTTCTAACAGTAACATTATCGTTCTTTTCTAGATAAAACCATATTGGTTAATTTACACATTGAGATTAATCGGTCTTGTTCATCAACAATTTTTATTTCCCATAAATGAATACTCGCGCCTTTGTGGATGATTTTGGCCGTACAAAACACGGTACCTTCCCGTTTGGCTCGCACGTGATTAGCACTAATTTCAATACCCCTTACTTCTTGTTTTTCAGGATTAATAAACATTAAAGAAGCAGCGCTTCCCACACTTTCCGCTAGGGCTACAGAAGCTCCTCCATGTAACAAACCCATGGGTTGATGTACTCTTGGATTAACAGGCATTTTGGCTGTTAAAAAATCATCTCCTGCGTCAATATATTCTATTTCTAAAGTCTCCATTAGGGTATTCTTAGAATATTCGGCACACAATTTCAACATTTCCTCTTTAGGAATAATCATAGTTTCTTTTTTTAACAAAGTTACAAATTTAGTTGTACTAAAAATTAAAACTGTCTATTTCAATGATGCTATATTTTTCAATACCCACATATAAATTTTTCAGTTTTATCGTTATATTTACACAGTTCAAATTTACATTATGCGTTACATAGTATTCCTTATTATAGCTTTTTTTAGTATTTTTTTAACTTCATGCCGTTCAGAAATGGAGTTTGAATCCAATATTGGTAACTTAAGATTTTCAAAAGAAACCGTTTATCTAGATACAGTATTTACAAATATTGGTTCAAGTACGTATACTTTGAAAGTATATAATACAACGAATAAAAACATTTCCATTCCAAAAGTTAGATTAGGAAAAGGTCAGGCTTCAAATTACCGATTAATGGTGGATGGAATGCCTGGTAAAGAGTTTGACAATGTAGAACTTTTAGCTAATGACAGTTTGTATGTTTTTATAGAAGTGACTTCAGATGTTGTAGACGCTAATCCTACCGATTTTTTATATACTGATCAAATTCAATTTGGCGATTTTACTAATTTTCAAAAAGTAGAGTTAGTTACATTGATTCAAGATGCTGTATTTATTTATCCTGAAAGAAGTGGAAGTCATAACAACTATACCTATGAACAAATACAATTAGGTGTTGATGGTGATGGCAATCCCGTTACAATTAACGGAACAAATTTAAGTCACATTGATGTAACCAATGGAGATGAATTACATTGGACTAATGCAAAACCTTATGTTATATATGGTTATGCAAAAATTCCTGAAAATGAAACTTTAGTCATTGATCCAGGAGCACGCGTTCATTTTCATGCAAACTCTGGATTAATTGTATCAGAAAATGCTAGTTTAGACGTAAATGGAGGAATTTCTTCAACGGAAGCTTTAGAAAATCAGGTTATTTTTGAAGGTGATCGATTGGAACCAGACTATGCAGATGTTCCTGGACAATGGGGAACTGTTTGGTTTTTACCAGGTAGCAAAAATAATTCATTAGAAAATATTACAATTAAAAATGCAACTGTTGGCATGCTTATTTCAGGAAATGATGGAACAGCAACACCAACTATTGATATGACTAATGTACAAATATATAATTGTTCCAATGTTGGTATTTTAGCTAGAACAGGTAAAATGACAGGTAAAAACGTAGTAGTTAACAATTGTGGGCAAGCTAGTTTAGCTTGTACTTTTGGTGGAAGTTATGACTTTACACATTGCACTTTTGCAAATTATTGGTCATCTCCTAATCAAACTACCTTAGTTATGGACGATTATGATGGTAGCTCTTCATATACATTACAACAAGCCAATTTTAAAAATTGTATATTCTACGGTTCTTCAAACATGAGTTTAGCTCTAGAAAAAAAGGGAACAACATTTAATTATCAATTTACTAATTGTTTAATAAAATTTGTTGATTTTAATAACCAATATATCAATAAACCACTATATCAATTTTCTACAAATCCACGTTTCTCTAATTGTATTCTTGCTTTAAACTCTAACTCTAATTTACCTTACTTTAAAAATACAAATAAAAATAACTTAAAAATTCAAACCAACTCAGCCGCTATAGGAAATGCAAATTTCACCTATTCTGGATTTAACGACATTGTAGGCATTTCAAGAACAAATCCTTCTGATATAGGTGCATATAAATTTATTCCATAAATTGGGATTTTTAGGTAAATTAATTAAATTTGCAAATCTAAACAACAACACCTCATTACAGCCTAATAAATTTTGGTTGATAATGATATTAAACAACACACAACATGATTCATTTCTTTGGAAACCAATCCAATACGGTATTTGCTGTACAAACACAAAACGAATTATCGACAGAAACAATCAACAAATTAAACTGGCTTTTTGGCAACGCTCATAAAATAGAAAAATCCGTACTGTCGGATTTTTTTGTTGGACCACGTGCCTCTATGGTTACACCTTGGAGTACAAACGCTGTTGAAATCACTCAAAACATGGGTATTGAAGGAATAATTCGTATTGAAGAATTTAAAAAAGTAACTGAAGATTATGCAGACTTTGATCCAATGTTATTCCAAAAATATTCCGTTTTAGATCAAAATATTTATACAATTAATATCCAACCAGAACCTATTTTAGAAATTGAGGATATTGATGCTTATAACAAAACGGAAGGTTTAGCTTTAAGCCCTGAAGAAGTAGACTATTTAAATAACCTTTCTACTAAACTAGAAAGAAAACTGACGGATTCTGAAATTTTTGCTTTTTCGCAAGCTAATTCAGAACACTGCCGTCACAAAATTTTCAACGGTACTTTTGTGATTGATGGCGAAGAACAACCTACTTCCTTATTCAAATTAATCAAAAAAACATCAGAAACCAATCCAAATGATATCGTTTCTGCTTATAAAGACAATGTTGCTTTCGTTAAAGGTCCAAAAGCAACTCAATTTGCACCTAAAAGTGCAGATAAACCCGACTTTTATCAAGAAAAAGAATTTGAATCGGTTTTATCTTTAAAAGCAGAAACACATAACTTCCCCACAACAGTTGAACCTTTTAATGGAGCTGCCACTGGTTCAGGAGGTGAAATTCGCGACCGTTTAGCAGGTGGACAAGGTTCATTGCCATTAGCAGGAACAGCCGTTTACATGACATCTTATTCACGTTTAAACGAAGAACGTCCATGGGAAAAAGGAATGGAAGAAAGAAAATGGTTGTATCAAACCCCTATGGATATTTTAATCAAAGCATCCAACGGAGCTTCTGATTTTGGAAATAAATTTGGACAACCTTTAATCACAGGTTCTGTTTTAACGTTTGAACATGAAGAGGATGCTCGTAAATTAGGCTTTGACAAAGTAATTATGCAAGCGGGGGGTATTGGTTATGCCAAATTAGAGCAAGCCAAAAAACACGAACCGCAAGCAGGTGACAAAATTGTTATCTTAGGTGGTGAAAATTATAGAATTGGAATGGGTGGTGCTGCGGTATCCTCTGCAGATACTGGTGCTTTTGGTTCTGGTATTGAATTAAATGCCATACAACGTTCCAATCCAGAAATGCAAAAACGTGCCGCAAATGCTATTCGTGGTTTAGTGGAGAGTGATAACAATCCAATTGTTTCTATTCACGATCATGGTGCAGGCGGACACTTAAACTGCCTATCTGAGTTAGTTGAAGCTACAGGAGGTCATATCGATTTAGATAAATTACCTGTGGGTGACCCTACCCTATCTGCTAAAGAAATCATCGGTAACGAGTCCCAAGAAAGAATGGGATTAGTTATTGGCGAAAAAGATATTGAAACTTTACAACGAATTGCAGAAAGAGAACGTTCTCCAATGTATACTGTTGGAGATGTTACTAATAATCATCGTTTTACCTTCGAATCAAAAACGACTGGTGCAAAACCGATGGATTATGCATTGGAAGATTTCTTTGGAAGTTCTCCTAAAACAATTATGACCGATAAAAAGGTTGAACGCAATTATTCAAATCCAGAATATTCAGTTTCAGAAATTACAACCTATTTAAATCAAGTTTTACAATTAGAAGCTGTGGCTTGTAAAGATTGGTTAACCAATAAAGTAGACCGTTGTGTAGGTGGACGAGTAGCAAAACAACAATGTGCAGGCCCATTACAACTTCCTTTAAATAATGTGGGAGTTATGGCATTAGATTCTAAAGGAAAAGAAGGTATTGCAACTTCGATTGGGCACTCGCCTATTTCTGCATTAGTTGACCCTGTTGCGGGTTCCAGAAACGCAATGGGTGAAGCGTTGTCTAACTTAGTTTGGGCGCCAATTAAAAATGGTTTACAATCCGTTTCCTTATCTGCGAATTGGATGTGGGCTTGTAAAAATGAGGGTGAAGATGCTCGTTTATACCAAGCAGTGAAGGGGTGTTCGGATTTTGCTATTGAATTAGGCATCAATATTCCAACAGGTAAAGATTCACTTTCAATGAAACAAAAATATCCTAATGATGAAGTAATTGCACCTGGAACGGTAATTATTTCAGCAATTGGAAATTGTACCAATATTACAAAAGTAGTAGAACCCGTTTTAAAGAAAAATGGAGGCAACATCTATTACATAAATTTATCTCAAGATGCATTTAAATTAGGTGGTAGTTCTTTTTATCAAATATTAAATAAAGTTGGTTCTGAAGTGCCAACAATCAAAAATGCTGAATTTTTCAAAAAAGCATTTAACACCTTACAAAACTTAATCAAAGAACGTAAAATTAATGCTGGTCACGATGTTGGCAGTGGTGGATTAATCACAACTTTATTAGAACTATCTTTTGCAGAAGTTGGTGTTGGTGCTCATTATGATTTATCTATTTTAGGAGAATCAGACACCGTAAAAACCTTATTCAACGAAAATATAGCAGTCGTTTTCCAAGCAGATGAAGAAGTAGAAGCTGCATTTAAAAATAACGGAATTGAAATATTTAATATTGGAACTGTTGAAGAAGGAGATGTTGTTACTATTAAAAATGGAGCGGACCAGTTTAATTTTTCTGTCTCAGAAATAAGAGATACTTGGTTTAAAACCTCATATTTATTAGATACTAAACAATCTAAAAACGGAATGGCTGAGGCACGTTTTGCCAACTATAAAAATCAACCATTAGAATTTACATTCCCTGCCAATTTTGATGGAACCCTTCGACAAGCTCAGGGTAACCTTGCGCCTGTTGGTTCAAGACCAAAAGCAGCTATCATTCGTGAAAAAGGAAGTAATTCGGAACGCGAAATGGCCAATGCTATGTACCTAGCAGGTTTTGATGTAAAAGATGTACATATGACCGACTTAATTTCGGGTCGTGAAACATTAGAAGATATTCAATTTATTGGTGCCGTTGGTGGTTTTTCGAACTCAGATGTATTAGGTTCGGCTAAAGGTTGGGCCGGTGCTTTCTTATATAATGAAAAAGCGAATACCGCTTTACAAAACTTCTTCAAAAGAGAAGATACTTTATCTGTAGGTATATGTAATGGATGTCAATTATTAATGGAATTGGAATTAATTAATCCGGAACATGAAATACATGGTAAAATGCATCACAATACATCAAACAAACACGAAAGCGGATTTACTTCTGTAAAAATTCAGAAAAACAATTCGGTTATGTTGTCTTCTTTAGAAGGTTTGACTCTAGGTGTTTGGATTTCTCATGGGGAAGGTAAATTTAAATTACCATACGAAGAAGAAAAATACAATATTGTAGGTAAATATGCTTATGAAGGTTATCCAGCAAATCCGAATGGTTCTGACTTTAACACAGCCATGATGTGCGATACCACAGGTAGACACTTGGTAATGATGCCACACATTGAGCGTTCGATCTTCCCTTGGAATTGGGCTTATTATCCTGAGCGTAAGCAAAAAGACGAAGTTTCTCCATGGTTAGAAGCATTTGTAAATGCTAGAAAATGGATTGAAAATCAAAAATAATGAAGACAAAAGCACTGAGAAATCGGTGCTTTTTTTTGTAATATTGTATTAAAATTAAAATCATGCTATTCGTTATTCTTAGTGTACTTTGTAGTGTTTCGGTTGGGATACTTTTAAAACTTGCCAAAAAAAAACACTATAGTTTTTATCAAATAATAAGTATAAATTATTGCATTGCTTGGTTTTTAACTAAAATCATTTATCAACCAGAATTAAAAACCGATGTAAGTAGTACTACAAAATATATAATTATAGGCTTAATTTTTTTGCTACCCGTCATATTTGTTTTTCAAGCAAAAGCCATAAAATACAGTGGCATCGTAAAAACTGATATTGCGCAACGGATGTCGCTTTTTATTTCCATTCTATTTTCTTTCTTCATTGTGCATGAACAATTTAATCAATTCAAATGGATTGGAATTTTTATCGCATTCTTGGCTATATTTTTAACTTTTTATAGAAAAAATGATGCTGAATATGCTAAGAAAAACAAATGGTATTTTTTGCCCCTAGTTTTGTTAGGTTTTGGGATTATTGATATCTTATTTAAGAATGTTGCCAGTTTAAAAGAAATACAATTTACTGAATTATTATTTTTAGTATTTCCGGGTGCAGGTCTAGTTTCACTTTTTATTTCAGGATATTATTTACTGAAAGGCAACGAAAAATTCAACAAAACAAATATTTTATGGGGTGTTGGAGTTGGCTTATTAAATTTTGGAAATATTTCATTTTATATCAAAGCCCATCAAGTCTTATCGAACAATCCCTCTACTGTTTTTGCAAGTATGAATATGGGGGTAATTATGTTAGGAAGTATAATTGGGATTATTGCATTTAGAGAAAAAGTAAATCGATGGAATTATATAGGGTTATTTCTCTCTTTAGTTGCAATAGCAATAATTACTTACACTCAAATGCAAAACTAGAATAAGTGAAACATTAAAAAAGCCTCAATTATTTTGTTAATTAAGGCTTTCTTATTGATAATTTATCTTATTAATTTTTTGTATTTAATTCGAGTTGGGGTAACTTCTTTTCCAAGTCTCTTACGTTTATTTTCTTCATACTCAGAGAAACTTCCCTCAAAGAAATACACTTGAGAATCACCTTCAAAAGCTAATATGTGAGTACAAACACGGTCTAAGAACCATCTATCGTGAGAAATAATCACAGCACATCCAGCAAAATTCTCTAATCCTTCTTCTAAAGCACGTAAAGTATTAATATCTAAATCATTTGTTGGCTCATCTAACAACAAAACATTCCCTTCTTCTTTCAAGGTCATTGCTAAATGTAAGCGGTTACGCTCACCTCCAGACAATGTAGCAACTTTTTTATTTTGGTCACTTCCACCAAAATTGAATCTTGATAAATAAGCTCTTGAATTCACTTGACGTCCACCCATCATGATTAATTCTTGACCATCACAGAAATTCTCCCAAATAGATTTATTAACATCAATATTAGAATGTGTTTGATCCACATAAGCAATTTTAACAGTTTCACCTTTTGTAAATTCACCTCCGTCCGGTTGCTGTTCACCCATGATCATTCTGAAAATGGTTGACTTACCTGCTCCATTTGGACCAATAATACCTACAATTCCAGCCTGAGGTAAAACAAAATTTAAATCATCATATAATAATTTATCACCAAAAGCTTTTGCAACATGCTTAGCTTCAATCACATTTGTTCCTAAACGTGGACCATTTGGAATATAAATCTCTAATTTTTCATCTAATTCTTTTTGATCTTCATTTAACAACTTATCATAATTTTGAAGACGCGCTTTTTGTTTAGTTTGACGACCTTTCGCACCTTGTCGAACCCAATCTAACTCACGTTCTAATGTTTTTCTACGTTTTGAAGCCACTTTTTCTTCTTGCTCCATACGCTTCGATTTTTGATCTAACCAAGAAGAATAATTCCCCTTCCAAGGAATACCCTCACCTCTATCTAACTCAAGAATCCAGCCTGCAACATTATCAAGGAAATAACGGTCGTGTGTTACTGCAATGACTGTTCCAGCATATTGCTGTAGATGTTGCTCTAACCAAAGTACCGATTCGGCATCTAAATGGTTAGTAGGCTCATCTAAAAGTAAAACATCTGGTTGTTGCAATAATAAACGACACAAAGCCACACGACGTTTTTCACCACCCGATAAAACCGAAATGGGTGTATCCGCCTCAGGAGTTCTCAAAGCATCCATTGCAATTTCTAATTTGGTGTCAATTTCCCAAGCGCCACAAGCATCAATTCGATCTTGTAATTCCGCTTGACGATCCATTAGTTTTTGCATTTTATCAGCATCTTCATATACTTCAGGCAGACCAAAATCATCATTAATTTTATTAAACTCTTCTAATAACGAAAAAATTTCTGCAGCTCCTTCACGAACTACTTCAATTACTGTTTTTGATTCGTCTAATTGTGGTTCTTGCTCTAAGTATCCTACTGTATAACCTGGCGCAAAAACAACATCACCTTGATAATTTTTATCAACACCCGCAATAATTTTTAACAAAGAAGATTTACCAGCTCCATTTAAACCTAAAATACCAATTTTAGCTCCATAAAAGAAACTTAAATAAATATCTTTTAAAACCGTTTTGTTAGAACTAGAATAAGTTTTACTTACCCTAGACATTGAAAATATAACTTTCTTATCGTCTGACATGAGATATAATTATTTTTTTAATTCATTATTAATTTACACTCGACCTTTAAGTGCATTAAACACCCAAGCAATAGCAAAAAAACCAACTCCAACGGCACTAAATCCCCAACCAGCTACATCTGCATATCGGTAAACACCTAAGCCAATTAACAATAAGCCCATAAGTATCATAATAAAAGTTGCAATTGCTAAAACGGTATTTTTATTCATTCCCATAATTCAAATAGATTAGATTTGAGTCCTTTAAAAGGGCAACAAATATCGTAATTTTTATTTTTTAAAACCACATCTCAAGTGGGAAACTCATCTAATAACTTTGATTAAAAATGATAAATAAAACTCTTCTTACGAAATAAAAAACTGTAATTGACTCAATTAAAAACGGAAAAATGAACTTTATAATTAATAAAATTAGTTTTATCTTAGTTCTTCTATTAATTAAAGATTTTATATACCAGTTCTTTTAACAAATCATCTTCTTTCATCGAACCAGCTCCTACTCCCTTACTTTTTACATCAATATCTCTTAGTACTTGTACAATTTGACTAACTTTTCGCATAGGATAATTTCTTGCTGCTGTAAAATATTCATCTACGAAATAAGGATTAACACCAATTTTAGCTGCAACTTCTCGTTTATTAGATCTATCTTTTAAACCGTGAAACTGTAACAGTTGCGAAAAAAAACTAAATAGTTGACCCGTGATAACAACAATTGGATTGTCCTTTGGATTTTGTGCAAAATGATATATAATCTCATAAGCTTTCTCTTGATTTCTAATTGCTAATGCCGATTTTAATTCAAAAACATTATAGTCCTTACTAAAACCGATATTCACTTCAATATCTTTTGGAGAAAATGTATGACCTTGTGGAAAAACAATTTGAAGTTTGTCTAGTTCATTAGCAATTTTAGCCAAATCTGTTCCCAAAAATTCAGCTAGCATCAAAGCGGCTTTGGGTTCAATGGCATATTTTTTACCTTTTAAAACTTTTGAAATCCAATCTGGAATTTGGTTATCATATAACTTTTTACTCTCAAAATAAACATGCTTTTCTTTAATAACTTTAAATACTTTTTTTCTTCCATCAGGTTTATCTCGATAGGCTAAAACCAAAATAGTCGTTGGTTGTGGTTGTTCAGCATAAGCTTGAAGCGCATCAATAGTTCTGTTTAAATTTTGAGCTTCTTTCACAATAACAACCTGATAATCGGCCATCATAGGAAAACGTTTTGCTGTAGAAACAATCTCTTCAATAGATGTGTCTCTCCCATACAATATTACTTGGTTGAACGCTTTTTCATCTTCTGTAAGTACGGTTTTTTCAATAAACTCTGAAATTCTATCAATGTAATACGGCTCTTCACCACATAAAAAATAAATGGGCTTAAAATTTCTACTTTTAATTTCGTTCGTAATATTTTTTACATCGATCATATTAGTGGGCAGTTATCCGTTTTTAAGTTGGTGAAAGTATATAAATTAGTATTTTTGCTTAATGCAAACATTGAATTTTAACAACTATTCCTTTCGGCTCAAAAATAGTGAAAATAAAGTCTATATTTTTGATGCTATTAGAAAAAAATTTTTGGCTTTAACACCTGAAGAATGGGTACGTCAACACACAATTCAGTATTTAATTCAGGAATTGAATTATCCTATTTCGCTAATTAATGTGGAAAAAATCGTAAAAATCAATGGAATGAATAAACGCTATGATATTGTAGTTTTTCAACCTAATGGTCAAATTGCTATTATTGTTGAATGCAAAGCCCCTGAGGTCACTATTAATCAGCAAACGTTTGATCAAATTGCCCGATATAATTTCGTTTTACAAGCCCATTATTTAATGGTTACTAATGGTTTAAATCATTATTTTTGTCAAATGGATTTCAAGAATGAACAGTATACCTTTTTACAGTCATTACCTGTATACAAACCTTTAAAATGAGTCAATTGAAAAAAATAGCTGTAGTTATCTTAAACTGGAATGGAGCTGGGTTGTTACGTCAGTTTTTACCCGCTGTAATAAAATATTCACCCGAAGCAGAAATCTATGTGGCAGACAATGCCTCAACTGATGAATCTGTTGAAGTAGTTAAAAACGAATTTCCATCCATAAAAATAATTAAAAATAAAGGAAATTATGGCTATGCAAAAGGCTATAACGAAGCACTAAAACAAGTAGACGAACCTTACTACGCACTAGTAAACTCTGATATTGAAGTAACTCAAAATTGGTTAAAACCCGTAATTACTATTTTTGAGAACCAATCCGATATTGGTATTATTCAACCCAAATTAATGGATTTCAAAAGAAAAGATTATTTTGAATATGCAGGTGCTGCTGGCGGATTTATCGATAAATTTGGCTATCCTTATTGTAGAGGGCGAATATTTGATACTTTAGAAAAAGATTTAGGTCAATACAACAAAGAAACAGACGTTTTTTGGGCGACTGGAGCTTGTTTTTTTATTAGAAAAGAGGTCTTTAGAAATTTAAATGGTTTTGATGATGATTTTTTTGCGCATCAAGAAGAAATTGATTTATGTTGGCGAGCATTTAACTTAGGTTACAGAGCAAAATATTGCCCTAATTCAGTTGTATATCACGTAGGTGGTGCTACACTGAATGAAGCGAATCCTAAAAAAACATATCTCAATTTTAGAAATTCACTTCTAATGTTAACAAAAAATTTACCCAAGGGTACCTTATTTAAAAGAATTTTTGTTCGATTATGTCTGGATGGCATAGCAGGAATTCAATTTATGTTACAAGGAAAATTTAAACATACTTGGGCAATAATTGAAGCTCATTTTGGCTTTTATAAACGTCTTAACACCTACTTAAAAAAGAGAGGAACTTCACAAAAGAAAGACTACTATCACTCCAAATCAATCGTATGGAGCTACTTTATCATGAAAAGAAAAACATTTACCAACATTGAAAAAGGATTTCCAACTAACTAAAAATCAATAGTTAAAATAAAAAACAAAATATTTTTAACTAAAAATTCACTTTTATACTCACTTTGGTATGATTTTTTCTAGGTAACTTTGTAAAAAACATATTTATTATGAAGAGAATTGTAGTATTAGCCGCGACCGTACCTTTTCTTTTAACATCATGTATTTCTAAAAAGAAATATGCAGAATTAGAAGCAAAGCAAAAAGAGACTCAAGATTTATTGAATTCAACAACAGTAAAATTAAATGCCTGTTTAGCTGAAAAGGATGCTTTAAGCAATCAAGTAGATTATTTAAAGAAAAACAACTCTGATTTAATAAACAGTTCTAAAGAGTTGACTGTTTTGACTACAAAAGGAGCTCAAAATCTTGAAAAATCACTTGAAAGTTTAAAAGAAAAAGATTTAAAAATTTCTCGTCTACAAGATGCGCTAACTAAAAAAGACAGTGTTACTTTAGCCTTAGTAACTAGTTTAAAACGTGAGGTAGGCATTGATGATCCAGACATTAAAATTAACGTTGAAAAAGGCGTTGTGATGATTTCAATTGCTGATAATTTACTTTTCAAATCTGGCAGTTATGAAGTAGGGACTCGTGCTAAAGAAGTTTTAGGTAAAGTAGCAAAAGTGATCATTAGTAAACCAGACTTTGAATGTATGGTGGAAGGCCACACTGATAATGTGCCAATTAAAAACACTGTATTATTAGACAATTGGGATTTATCAGTTAAAAGAGCCACTTCAATTGTACGTGTACTACAAAACGATTTGGGCGTTAATCCAAAACAATTAATTCCCGCAGGAAGAAGTTATTTTATTCCTTTAGCTGATAATGATACTGTAGAGAATCGTGCTAAAAATAGAAGAACCAGAATTATCATTATGCCAAAAATTGATCAATTCTATGATATGATTGAAAAAGAAATGAAAAACCTTTCGAAATAACAATAATATTTCATTTTAAACGACCAAGAAATTCTTGGTCGTTTTTTTATAATTACACAACTACTTTATATTTACAGGTAAAAATTGATGTAATTCTGAAAGTGTGTAAAACTGCATATTATTCTCTTTTACATATTTACATATCGTTTCAACTGTTTTATAATCGACTTGATAAGTCCCTGTAACTTTTTGAACAGGTTTATGTGCATACAAAACTACAATTCTATTATTCTTTTTTGCAAAATTCAAAACACGTAAAAAATAATCTAAATCATAATGTTGATAACTATTGTCGATTCCTAAACCAGTAACTGTTTTACTGTTTTCTACAAAGAAACAACTATTTTCCTTTAAACGCTTCGATGCACTGTGCGTTCTTCTTAACATCTTAAAATGTTTATATAATGCCTTATCAATTCCAGGGGTATTAGCTCCAAATGGATAGGCAAAAGAATTTAAAATCAAACCATTTTTTTTAAATGACATCTCCATAGGGATAATCTCATTTTTTAAATAACTAGCTAATCCTTTTTTGGAAACATAATTTCTAGCATTTTTGTGTTTATAGCCATGTCCTGCTATTTCATTTCCTTTGGACTGTAACTTTTTTAATTGCCCCATTTGTTTAGGATTTAATGAATCTATGTAACAAACACAAAAAGTAGCTTTCCAATTGTATTTTTGCATGGCCACATCTAAGTCATGCCATTCTTGAACATAATCATCATCAAATGAAATAACTACACCTGGTTTATATAATGGTGTTGATTTTTTTTCAGTAGTACAAGAAACTAGTAAAAAGAAAGTTAAGATAGAAAGGGCTTTGTGCATCTCATAAAAGATTTTCTCAAAAATAGAAACATAATCTTAATAATACAAAAAACCCGATAATTTTTAAAAATCATCGGGTTCATATTTTTGTTTTTCAATAAGATTAAATGCCTAAATAATTACTTGGTGTAATCTCTTTTAATTCCGTTTTAATTCTATCTGAAATATCTAACGTTTCAATAAAAGCGTGTATAGAATCTCTATTAATGACCGAATTGGTTCTTGTTAAATCCTTTAAAGCTTCATAAGGATTAGGATAACCTTCTCTTCTCAAAATAGTTTGAATAGCTTCAGCAACTACCGCCCAATTCTTATCTAAATCTTCTGCAAATTTATCTTCATTCAACAACAATTTATTCAATCCTTTTAATGTTGCTTCAAATGCAATGATGGTATGCCCAATTGGTACACCGATGTTTCTTAAAACTGTACTATCTGTTAAATCTCTTTGTAAACGAGAAACTGGTAACTTAGCGGCCAAATATTCAAATATAGCATTAGCCATGCCTAAATTGCCTTCACTATTTTCAAAATCAATAGGATTGACTTTATGTGGCATAGCTGAAGAGCCTATTTCACCTGCTTTAATCTTTTGTTTAAAATAATCCATAGAAACATATGTCCAAATGTCTCTATCTAAATCAATTAAAATTGTATTGATTCGTTTCAAAGCATCAAAAAAAGCTGCAAAATGATCGTAATGTTCAATCTGTGTTGTTGGAAAAGAATGTCTCAAACCAAGAGTTTCCTCTACAAACTTAGTTCCAAACGCTTTCCAATCTGTTGTTGGGTAGGCAACTTTATGAGCATTATAATTTCCTGTTGCGCCGCCAAACTTTGCTGCAAAGGGAATATTAAACAACAAACGCATTTGTTCTTCAATTCGTTCTACAAAAACTAAAATTTCTTTACCTAATCTAGTTGGTGATGCAGGTTGACCATGAGTTCTGGCCAACATAGGAACATCCGCCCATTCAACTGATAAGTCTTTTAACTTTTGTATTAGAGCTACTAAACCTGGCAAATATACATTCTCAAATGCTTCTTTAGTAGATAATGGTATGGCTGTATTGTTAATGTCTTGAGAAGTCAATCCGAAATGAATAAACTCTTTATAATTTGATAAACCTAATGCATCAAACTGTTTTTTTATAAAATATTCTACAGCTTTAACATCATGATTGGTTGTCTTTTCAGTTTCTTTAATCCAAAGAGCATCTTCGGTAGAAAAATTAGTATATATAGCTCGCAATTCTTTAAAAGAATCAGGTTTAACTTCAGATAATTGAGGCAAAGGTAATTTGCACAAAGCGATAAAATATTCGACTTCAACTAAAACTCTATATTTAATTAGCGCTTCTTCCGAAAAGTAGGGAGCTAATGGAATCGTTTTACTTCTATATCGGCCATCAATAGGTGAAATAGCATTTAATTCAGTTAGTTGCATTTGTGTGTTGTTTTATTAGAAGGTGCAAATTTAGTAAATCGACTTCAGTAAATAGTATTAAACTAATAGTTTTTTATTGTTTTTTTGAGAGTAAGTTTTGCTTCAATAGCTCTAATCCCTCACTTGCCTTCATTGGCATTACATGAACTCTTTGCTTATCTAAACTATCTAATGCAGGATTTGGATCAATGTAAATAATTGGAACATTTGCTTTAGGATATTCCATCAAACTAGCTGCTGGATAAACTTGTAAAGAAGTACCAATAATTAACATCATTTCTGCTGATGCAGTAATACGAACTGCTTTATCAAATTTAGGAACTGCTTCACCAAACCAAACAATATCTGGGCGTAATTGTTCTCCTTTAATATTTTCATGGCCTAATAAAACATCTTCTTCCCAATGGATACTTTCATTTTCAGAAAACTCTCCTCGTACTTTTGTTAACTCTCCATGTAAATGTAATATGTTTGTGCTCCCTGCCCTTTCATGTAAATTATCAACATTTTGTGTTATGATTTGTACATCAAAAAAAGCTTCTAATTCAGCTAAAATTACATGTCCTTCATTTGGTGCAACCTCTTTTAATTGGGCCCTTCTTTTATTGTAAAAATCTAAAACCAAAGCTGGATTTCTTTTCCATCCTTGTGGCGATGCGACTTCCATAATATCATGATTTTCCCACAATCCATTGGAATCTCGAAAAGTTGAAATACCACTTTCTGCACTCATTCCAGCTCCTGTTAATACTACTAATTTCTTCATGTAAAATATAAACTATATTTTTGCATAAATATCGAAATTTATGTCGAAAAACAAATTAACTTTACTAGAATATTTAGAAGGTTTTATCACAGATAACAGAAAAAATGGATTTCTTAACGTTTTGAAAAACCGAACGAAACACATTACTATTGCTATGGAAGATGTATATCAACTCCATAATACTAGTGCCGTAATGCGAAGTTGTGAGGTTTTTGGTGTACAAGAATTAAATGTTATTGAACAACGTTTCGGTAAACGAATCGACAAAGAAATTGCTTTAGGAGCTGAAAAATGGGTAGACATTAATCGTTTTTCTTCAATTCAAAATTGTATTGACGATTTAAAAAATAAAGGTTATCAAATTATTGCCACTACACCACATAACAACTCATGCCTATTAGATGAATTTGACATTACAAAAAAATCAGCTATTTTCTTTGGAACGGAAAAATTAGGTCTATCGAAAGAAATATTGCAACAAGCAGATGGTTATTTAAAAATTCCTATGGTAGGCTTTACTGAGAGCTTAAACATTTCGGTTTCTGCTGCGATTGTTATACAAGATTTAACCAATAGAATTAGGAAATCTTCAATAAAATGGCAACTTACAGAAGAGGAAATAATAGATAAACGATTAGACTGGACTAGAAAATCAATTAAAGACATAACTGCTATTGAAAATAGGTATCATGAATCTAATCCTTAAAATATTCAACACCATTTTCCCCTACAAAACCATATCCCTTTTCAGTTAAAACTTGTAATAAGGAAAAATTCCAAGAATCATTAACTTGTAGACTATGTTTGTCAATAATTTTTAAATACTTGGGTTCAACTGTTGGATAAATTGTATTAAGTATTTTAAAACCAACTTTATCGTTCAAAGAAATGATAAATAAATTAAAATGCGAATTAAAATCAACGGAATCATATTGAATAGGCAAAAATACCTTATTATCTTCATCTATTAATCCCCATTTATTTTGATACTTGACTTTAAATAGTCGCTTTTCACTATCTTCACCAGCAAATTCAATAAACTCATATTGAGGATTAATAATAACACTCTTTTTTTCCAAAGAATATACCCCTAACTGACTCTTAGAATTTCCTATAATTGCAATATCATCATACTCTTTTAATTCAACATAAGTAAATTTTTTACTTAATTCATTCTTAATTTGAATAAGCTCTTTATCAGAATAATATGAACCTCTTGCAAGTTCTTTAGTCCCAACAACCATTTCTTGACCTTCCTCAGTTTGAATTGCATCATAAAACTTTTGCGGCTTATCTGCTAAAATAGCCTCCCATCCAAACTTGTTTTTACCTGCAATTACTTCTTCTCCTATTGGTGAAATTTCATCAAATCGAACTGGTATAACTAACTTTTTATTCTCATTTATAAGTCCACATTTTTTACCAATATACACATAATAGCTAGCATTAGCGGCAACAACCACTTCATCATACAAACAAGGAACTTTTTCTTTTAAATCTTTTACAATACCTAACTTTCCTTTTTTATACACTTCTATATATTTAACATCAAATTCTTTGAGTCTTATTGAATCATAGGCATTTATAACAGGAAGCACTAATTGATTACTCTCATTTACGACAAATTTCTTTTTATTTTTTTCAACTAAAAACGCAGCATTTTTAAAAAAATAATCATAACGAACATCATGAATAGTATCCAAATAAGGTTTCACAACGATTTTACCAAGTGTATCGCAAAAACCCCATTTTTTTCCATCACGAAAAGGAATAAGAGAATTTTGCGAAAAAACTACAGATACAAACAAAAGTGAAATGAAATAAAAAAATCTTTGTAACATTATTATTTACCTTTTAAAACTTGATAATCAGAATAAGCCGTTGCTAAAGCATCTAAAACTTGCAAATCACTTGCTGTATCAATAAATACCTTAGAATAGTTGCATTTTTCTAAAATTTTAGCAATTTCCGCTTTGTCCATTTGCAACAACATAGCAATTGCTTCTCTATCAGATTGCTGGCTAAGTAATTTTTTAAAGTTCTCATCTTTTTTAATTTCTAATAATTTATCCATGTCTTTTTTCTTAGTATTGAACAAGGAATAAACTAAATCTACTGGATTAGTTAGGGCATTAATTAAATTTTGAGTAGCTTTTGGAGCTTTCATTCCTGGCTCATAGCCAAGATTAAGACCTGCAATATTAAATCTTTTATTCTCATTTATTGGAATAAGCTTGGTATCAATTTGTAAATAGCCAGTGAGTAACAAGTGTGAAATTAATATTGGCTCTATTTCATTTACTTTTTCTAACAATGTAATAGTTTTAATCTTAGCTTGCAACCAGGTAGAAGAAACCTCAACTTTTGTATGTTCGTAGGCTAAATGAGAAAAAAACAACACATCATTTAGACTTGCTACTATTTCAAAATTACCATGATCATCAGAAACTGTAGTTATTGTTTTGGTCTTATTAATAACCGTAACTCCTGATATTTCCTTTTTAGATGAAGTATTAATAATTTTTGCTTTTATTTTAATTGTTGTTGTATCAGTTTGAGCCCATGTTTCCCAACTCAACATCAAAAACAAAAAATAAACTAGGTTTTTCATTGAAATCATAATTACTTAACAAAAGTATTTAAAAATATGAAATTAGCCTTTAACTTAACATAAGATTATAAAAAAATCCCGAAAAATTCGGGATTTAAATATTAACTTCTTCTAGAACGTTTTGCTTTATCAAACATCGATTTAGAATCTCCTCCAGCACTTCTTCTTTCCGATCTTCCTTCGCCTCTTCTTCCACCATCTCTAGAATCTGAACGTCTATCGCTTCCACCGTCTCTTCTTGAACGTCCTTCTCCTCTTGGTGCTCCACCTTCTCTTCTAAAACCACCATCACGACCGCCTTCTCTTCTTCCAGAGAAACCACCTTCACGTTTTCTATCTCTTCCTCCATGATCTCTTCTATTTTGGTTTTTTGCACCATCATTTTTAGAAA
>CAYNNB010000006.1:0-1660 GCA_964398425.1 uncultured Flavobacterium sp. | reverse complement strand
TCTCTTCCTCCATGATCTCTTCTATTTTGGT
Source organism: uncultured Flavobacterium sp. (assembly GCA_964398425.1). Taxonomy (GTDB): domain Bacteria; phylum Bacteroidota; class Bacteroidia; order Flavobacteriales; family Flavobacteriaceae; genus Flavobacterium. The sequence goes on along the minus strand of CAYNNB010000006.1, from coordinate 1,629 downwards.
TTTTTGCACCATCATTTTTAGAAATCTCTACATTGATTTTTCTTCCGTTATGCTGAGCTCCATTCAATACAGTCATTACTTTGTCTGCTAATTCAGCATCAGTATTAAAGAATGAGAATCCTTCTTTCACATCTACTTTAAAGATATCATCACGACCAACTTCTAACGTATCTCTCAAGAAGTCTTTCAATTCCATCCATTCAAATCCATCTCTTGCTCCTATATTAATAAAATAACGAACCGCACCCGAAGTAGGCACCTCTCCTCCTTTACCTGGAATTTGAGTTAAATCTTTCGACTTTTTATAATAGTTTAAGAAACGATTAAATTCAACAGAAACCACTCTTTTGATTAATTCTTCTTTATCTAAATCTCCTAAAATATCGAAGATAGCAGGTAAGTACGAATCAATTGCATGATCAGTTTCAGTATCTTTAATTTTATTAGCTAAGTGTAATAATTGAATTTCACAGATTTCCATTCCAGAAGGAATTGGTTTTTCTTCAAACTTCGTTTTAATGATTCTTTCAATAGCATGAATTTTTCTAATTTCACTTTTCGTAATAATCACAAAAGAAGTACCCGATTTCCCCGCACGACCTGTACGTCCTGAACGGTGTGTATAGGTTTCAATTTCGTCAGGTAATTGATAATTGATAACGTGTGTTACATTATCAACATCAATTCCACGTGCCGCAACATCGGTTGCTACTAACATTTGAATTTGACGACCACGGAATGATTTCATTACAGCATCACGTTGCGCTTGAGACAAGTCACCATGCAAAGCCGCAGCATTATATCCGTCTTCAATTAATTTTTCAGAAATAGCTTGTGTATCTCTTTTTGTTCTACAAAATACTACTGAGAAAATGTCTGGATTCGCATCAGCTAATCTTTTCAACGCTTCATAACGATCACGGGCATTCACTAAATAATATTCGTGAGAAATATTAGCCGAACTTGAATTTTTGTGTCCAACTGTAATTTCTTGTGGTTTGTTCATGAATTCTTTTGCAATTCTTGCTACTTCTTGTGGCATTGTTGCTGAGAATAACCATGTGTTTTTGTCTCTAGGAGTGTCTGACAAGATACTTGTTATATCTTCATAGAACCCCATGTTTAACATTTCGTCCGCCTCATCAAGAACACAGATGTTGATGTTTTTAATATTCACCATACCTCTGTTAATCATATCCTGCATTCTACCTGGAGTAGCCACAATAATTTGGGCTCCTCGCTTTACGTCACGTGCTTGATCATTAATACTCGCACCACCGTAAACCGCAACAGTATATAAACCGTCAATGTATTTCGAGTATAATTTAATCTCGTTTGTAATTTGCAAACACAATTCTCTCGTTGGAGAAAGAATTAAAGCTTGTGTTTGTTTGTTGAAAGGATCAATTTTTTGGATTAATGGAAAACCAAAAGCTGCGGTTTTTCCTGTTCCTGTTTGGGCAAGAGCGACGATGTCTGTGTCTTCTTCCAATAATAGTGGGATTGCTTTTTCCTGTACTTCTGACGGGGTTTCGAATCCTAAATCACCTATTGCTTTTAACAAAGATTCGTTTAACCCTAATTGCTCAAATTTATTCATTCTGTATTTTTAAATTGGGTGCAAAGGTA
>CAYNNB010000005.1:48404-60662 GCA_964398425.1 uncultured Flavobacterium sp. | reverse complement strand
TAGTTATTTTGTTAGACTCCATTACGCGTTTAGCTAGAGCTTATAATACAGTTCAGCCTGCCTCAGGAAAAGTATTAAGTGGAGGAGTAGATGCTAATGCATTACAAAAACCAAAACGTTTTTTTGGTGCTGCAAGAAATATTGAAAATGGAGGTTCTCTAAGTATTATTGCTACAGCCTTAACAGAAACTGGTTCTAAAATGGATGAAGTTATCTTTGAAGAGTTCAAAGGTACTGGAAACATGGAATTACAACTAGATAGACGTATTGCTAATAAACGTATTTTCCCTGCTATAGATTTAGTTTCTTCGAGTACAAGACGAGATGATTTATTGTTAGATGAAAAAACAATTCAACGCATGTGGATTATGCGTAAATATTTAGCAGATATGAATCCAGTTGAAGCAATGGAGTTTATAGAGTCGAGAATAAAAGGTACTCGAAATAATGAAGAGTTTTTAATTTCAATGAATGATTGATTTATTTATTTATTTATTTATTCTTTTTTTAATACACTACAAAGAGCAACATTATTGTTGCTCTTTTTTATGTTCATTCTTAAATTCATGACATTTATTATTGATTGTAATTATAATATAAACTGAAATAAAAAAGCTATTTCAATTAAGAAATAGCTTAACTATATATTAAAAGATAAACAAAGTTAATTTACAATTATCTTTTTTGTTACATTTCCTTTGTCACCAGACAATTGAAGTAAAAAGAACCCTTGAGGTAAATTAGTAAGTTCATATACTTGATTTACAAATGTCGGATTATTAATTTCTTTAATTATTTGACCATTTATGTTAATTAATACAAGCTTTGTAATTGTTTCATTTGTTTGAATACTTACTTGATTTAAATTAGTTGGATTAGGATAAATATTAACTGCATCATCAGCTAAAAAAGAAGCACTACTTAAAGCAGTACATTCTACAGACCAAATTTGACAAACATATTCAGGATGATCAATGAATGGGTTTCTATTATTTTGCCTAGCATAAATGGCATTATTTCTAGCAACTTCTTTAGCACTTACAGGATCGTTGTTGTGCCATGTAATAAAGATTTTCAAGAAAGTTGTAGAAAAAGAATGATTTGAAGTTCCATCAAACATCACTTTAGCAGTAGAAGATGAAGAATAGAAACTAGTTAATAAATCTTCATATCTAGTTGCAAAATAAAACATTAAACGAGCAATATCCCCTTTGTATTGGTCAGCAGGTTCAAAAACCGTACCAGTATAACCAGCAGAATATCCAGAGTTAAGGTTGTTACCTAATTTAGATCCATTGTTAGATGTATAAGTAGCATTTACAACGACACCATAAGGAAAATCATCACGAGTAGCATTTACTTTTTTATCTGCAGGAAGTACAAAATGAGCATCAGAATACATAGGAACTGCACCACTGCCAAAATAACTTTGTGGTACAGTATGCTCTCTATTAAATAATTGACATTCCGCAGTAACATTAGTTCCATTATCTTGCTGACCTCCATTAGCCACTGTTCCAAAAATAAAATCACAGTTTGTATACATATCCCAAACACTTCCATTAGGTTTTATATCAGATGTTTGGTATGTGGTGTATAAACCTCCGTAAGTATTATCAATGTGATCTTTAATAATATTGTGCAATTGTGTTTTTAAAGCGAACCCAGTTCCAGTAGCCGTACTGTAATATCCACTTGGAATTTGAGCGAATGTTATACTCGATAGTAAAAGTACTATCGATAAAGTAATTTTTTTCATTTTTTATTTTAGAATTGATTATTTTTTTCTTTCTAGTAATGCCATATAAAATCCGTCAAATCCAGACTCATAAGCTAAAACTTTTTTATCCTCAATAAATGTAAAGTTTTTTCCCGTCTCAGTAGTTAGAAATTTTTGAACTTGATCCTGATTTTCAGAAGGCAATATACTACATGTAGCATAAACTAATTTTCCTCCAGGCTTAACCATTTTGGAATAATTTTCTAAAACCTCTTGTTGTGTTTTCTTTATATTTTCAATAAATTCAGGTTGTAATTTCCATTTACTATCTGGATTTCTCTTTAAAACACCTAAACCGCTACAAGGCGCGTCAATTAAAACTCGATCTGCTTTTTCATAAAGCTTTTTAATAGATTTTGTACCTTCTATTATTCGAGTTTCAATATTATGTACTCCATTTCTCTTTGCTCTTAATTTCAATTGCTTTAGTTTACTTTCATATAAATCCATGGCAATTATTTGTCCTTTATTATCTAAAAGACTAGCAATATGTAAAGATTTACCACCAGCACCAGCACATGCATCAACTACTCGCATTCCTGGTTTTAAATCTAAAAATCTAGCAACTAATTGAGATGAGGCATCTTGAACTTCGAATAATCCATTTTTAAAAGCATCAGTCATAAATACATTTGCTCTTTCTTTTAAAACTAATGCATCTGGATACTCTTTTAATGTCTCTGTTTCAATTTGGTGCGTTTCACTTAATAGTTTTTGAAGCGCTTCTTTAGTTGTCTTTAAAGTATTAACGCGAAGAATTACTTTTGCTTGTTCATTTTGAGCTTTAATTTCTTTTTCCCAATTAGCTTCTCCTAATTCTTTTACCACTATTTCATCCATCCAGTCTGGAATAGACTCTCTTATTCTTCTTATTTTCGAAAACTCATCAAATTTACCCTTTATTCTTCTTACAGGAGTATTTTCAAAATATTTCCATTCGGGAAGAGTGTAACCTCTTAAAACTGCCCAAACAGCAAATAAGCGCCAAACATTATCACGAGTATAATTAGTTTCTTTAACTTCTGCAATTTCTGAGTACAATCTTTTCCAGCGAACAATGTCATAGATTGTTTCAGCTACAAACTTTCTATCATGGCTTCCCCATCTTTTATCTAATTTTAAAGCTCTTGCAACAACTTTATCTGCATATTCTCCTTCGTTGAAAATTGCCATTAATCCGTCAATTACAGCGAAACTTATATTTCTGTGAAATCTCATGTATTTTATTTAAAAAAATGCTAGCAAAGATAGCAATAAAAACAAAAAAGCTGTCAAATGACAGCTTTTATTTTATCTTCGTACTTCTCTAGTGCTTTCAAATTGGCGACCTCTCAAGCCATTATTCATACCTTGCCCTTGATGATTTGATTTGAATTCATATCTTGACCTTTGATTTTTTGGTGCTTCAAATCTCGGTTGAGATATATGACTATCACCTCTAGAAGTTATACTTTCATCATGTCTTGGGTATTCTATTCTTGGTTTAGGAATACTATTTTCATTTCTTGGTATATTATTACTATTATCTTTTGGTTGTACCACTCTAGGTTGAGATATATTACTTTCTACTTTAGGAATTGTATTTATATCTTGTCTTGGGTATTCCATTCTTGGTTTAGGAATACTATTTTCTCCTTTTGGCATTATATTTTCATTATGTCTAGGTTGATTTACATTACTTACCTCTCTTGGTTGTGAATTTCTAGGTTCATTGGCAGCTAATTCATTTGATCCAGGTACTCTAGTTTTAATTGTTCGTTGACTATCCATTTCATATCTGTTAGTAAAACCGGAATTTCTGTGACTAAATGATCTATTTGGATAAGTGTTTTCATAGTAATTTCCTCTTCTACCATAGTAAGCATAATAAGCATTATGACATCTTCTTTGGGTTACATAATGATAATTATGCCCAAAATTAATATGTAAATGAATATGATTTCTATATCTAAAAATAGGGAAGGGGTTCCAATAATAGTAATAACTTGGATAATAATTCCAAGTCCATACTGAACAATAAGGACGATAATGATTCACCCAAAACGTATTATATATTACAGGAACATGTACATAAACTGGTTCATATATATAGTTGCTACCATACATATAGACATCCCCAACGACTTGAACTTGAACACGATTATTACGATCTCGTTCTATTTCAATGGTGGCAACGTCTTGGTATTTATCTTGCCCTAAAACAGCCTGAAGAACAACAATATGCGCATTACCTTCAATCGTTTCAATCACACGTAAATAATCAACATAATTATCGTTATTTAAATCTAAATTAGAAATTTGTGATTTAGGATCGTTTAAACGTTGCTCAAAATCTTCCAAATTTTTAGAATCTCCAAATATTGTAGCTACTGCTCGGAGATCTAAGTTATCACTAATATCACTACTATTTGTTGTAACATTAGTTTTATTTTGGGCTAAAATAGGTAAGCTTAAAATAAAAGCCCAAAAAGTCCAATGAGTAATTGCTGTTTTCATAATTTACTTTATTTTGTTGACAATAAATGAGTTCAATTTTTATGCCATAAAATCTGTATTAAGAGTTCATTAACAAAATAATAGATTAATTAAAAAAAGGTATCTTAGCTAAAAAATAATTAATGAAGTTTGCAAGTTTTATAATAAGTTTAGCTTTAATAAGCTGTTCAACTTTACCAAAAATTAAAAGTTTAAAAACAATAGTAGTTGAAAAAACAAGTATAAGAGCTATTTCCCCTAAAAATGAAAATCAAGTTTGGTTTGCTGGGAGTGGAGGTAAAGTAGGAAAAGTTGATTTTAGTGATTCATCTTTAGAATTGAAAACCATTACTGATTCAAAGAATGAGTTTAGAAGTTCAGCCTTAGTAGGAAATTTATTTTTTACATTAAATATAGGTACTCCTGCTCAATTTTTTAAAGTCAGTACAAATTTTGATTATAATAAAATTGTTTATAAAGAAGAAGGGGAAAAGGTATTTTATGATAGTTTTTATTTTTCAAACGCTACAATAGGTGTTGCTGTTGGAGATCCAATAACTAATTGTTTTTCTTTAATTATTACAAAAAATGGAGGTGAAAATTGGACCAAATTAACTTGTGATCAATTACCAAAATTAGTTGATGGAGAAGCGGCCTTTGCTGCGAGTAACTCCAATATAAAAGTAATTGATTCTACAATTTACATTATATCAGGTGGAAAAAAATCACGTTTATTTAAAAGTGAAAATTTAGGAGAAACTTGGGAGGTGTTTCAAACACCAATTGTACAAGGTGAAACTATGACTGGTGCTTTTACTATGGACTTCTATGATAAAAAAATTGGTTTTATTGCTGGAGGAAATTATGACAAACCGAACGAAAAGTCAAACAACAAAGCTATAACATTTAATGGAGGCAAAACATGGAAAATAGTAGCTAATAATGCTTTTTTTGGTTATACATCTTGTGTTCAATTTGTTCCTAATAAAAAAGGTAAAGAACTAGTAGCTTGTGGTTATTCTGGTGTATTCTATTCAAAGGACTTTGGTAAACATTGGATTCAATTATCTGATGAAAATGATTTTTACACATTAAGAATACCAAATGAAAAAACTATTATTTTGGGAGGAAAAAGTAAAATGACTCAAATTCAGTTGAATTAACATAATTATACTAAAAGACTGAATCAGTAATTATCAATCAACATAACTTGACTTTTCAATCGCTCAATTAATAAATTCATCATTCTTTTATTTAAATTGGATGAATTGTTAATATAATTTTTATACTCGTCTATAGTAAAAAGAGCAATGATCATACCTTTCATAACATTTCGCAATTTCAAATCTTTTTGAATGGCATTTTCAATGTATTTTTCTTTTTTATCTGGAGCTAAATCAAAAAATGTATTCTTTTGTTTGATGGCATAATTCTTAAATGTTTCAATAAATAACTCATTTTGAAGTTTTAAAATAGGTCTCAACGTTACATTTTGAAAAGATTCTTCGCTTCCAGTATCTTGATTGACAACTCCTAATGATTCTGATTTAATTTGATCTAACCAACTTTTTCTTTCTAGCATTTTTTATTATAAATTTACAAAAAAATATTAGCATGAGTAAATATATATCAAAAATTTTTGTAACGGTTGATATCCTAATTATTAATGATACGACAGAAGAAATTTTGTTAATAAAGCGTTTAAATGAGCCTTTTAAAGATTATTGGGCTTTACCTGGTGGATTTGTTGATGAAAATGAAGACTTGGAAGAAGCAGCTCATCGCGAATTAAAAGAGGAAACTAATTTAGAGGTAGAAGATTTGTATCAGTTAGGAGCTTTTGGCGCACCTGGCAGAGATCCAAGAGGGTATATGATTTCTATTGCTTACTTAGGTTATTCTTCTGATGTTGAAAATGCTAAAGCGATGGATGATGCAAAAGAATTAAAATGGTTTAAAATCAATGATTTACCAAAATTAGCATTTGACCATAAAGAAATTATCGATTTAGCTACTACAATGTAAAATCTGTTTGATTTTTAGCTGGTTGAAGTTCAAATAATTCTAAATCAAAATAGTTGATTGAAGCAACCACATGATCAAAAATATCAGACATAATGTATTCATAGTTTTCCCACTTTTTATCTTTACTGAAACAATAGATTTCCAAAGGGATTCCTTTTTCAGTAGGTTGTAAATAACGAACCATTAATAACATGTCTTTATTAATTCCAGGATGTGAAAGAATATATTGTTGTATATATTTTCTAAAAACCCCCAAATTTGTTAAGTTTCTTCCATTAATTGCCAATGATTTATCAACATGATTAACCAAATTAAACTTGTCAATATCTTGCTTTCTTTTGTCAATATAAGAAGAAATAAATTCAATTCTTTTTAACTTTTCTAATTCTTCGTCTTTTAAAAATCGAACCGAACCACCTTTAATCAAAATATGTCTTTTAATTCTTCTTCCGTCAGAGTTAAGCATACCTCGCCAATTCCTAAAGCTATCTGAAATTAAACTATAAGTTGGAATAGTTGATGTAGTATTATCAAAATTTCTAACTTTAACGGTCGCTAAATTAATCTCTTCCACATCACCATCAGCACCATATTTTTCAACAGTAATCCAATCGCCAATTCTGACCATATCATTTACAGTCACTTGAATACTTGCAACAAATCCTAGAATTGTATCTCTGAAAATTAAAATGATAACAGCTGATACAGAACCAAAAGTAGTCAAGAGAGTCGTCTTTGTAGTATCAAACAATATCAATATAAATGATATAAAAGCATAAATCCACATTGTAATCATAATTACTTGAACATAACTATCAATGGGTTTATCTTTATATTTAGGCTGTAATTTTAGGTAATCGCGAAGTGAATTTAAAATACTTCTTAAAATTAAAATAGATAAGATAATGATATTAAATTTCACCAATTTGGTAAACAATGATTCCCAATACACGAATTTGTCCAAAACAATAGGTACTTTTTTACTAATGTAATAGAGAGGTACTAAATGGGCAATATATTTAGCCGTTTTATTAGCTACTAAAAAATCATCAAAACTTGATTTAGTACGAATAGCAACCACAGCCAAGCACAAGATTAGAATTTTTTTAAAAATATAATCAAGTAAATAAGCAATTACACCAAGAATAATCAAATTTACTACCAAATTGATATATAAAGCAAATGTTTGATTAACTTCAAAATTTTTTAAAATTGGTTCCGCTATATCGTATAATTTCATTCCAACTATTTGATTTTTAAATATTTTGAATCTACATAAAACGTTCCTAAAGGTACTAAAGAAGCACTTAAAATTAAAGCAAATTGATTTTTATTCCAATTTCGTTCTTCTTTTAATAAAAAAGCGAAGATTATGTAAAGTATGAATAAAATTCCGTGTGTCATTCCAAAAGGTCTAATTAATTCCGGATGATTAAATAGGTATTTCATCGGCATGGCAACAAAAAATAATAGGATAGTAGAAATGCCTTCTAAAATAGCAATGTATTTAAATGTTTTTAACATATAAGTTTATTTTAAGAAATACAAAAGTATCAAATTCCTTCAGTCTTAACTAATTTCGTAATTATGAATTAGTATAATTTTCTGTTAAAAAAAAACTACCAATAAACAAAGTAATTCATTGGTAGTTAAATACTATGTAAAATAGATTTTCTTATGTAAAAGCCAAAAATGCTTTATTATATTCTCTTAAATCTAAAATATTATTTTTCTTTTCTAAATCTAACAATAATGAAATGAAATATTCAAAACTTTCTAAATCATTTGTTTCAGAGAAGTTAAATTCTTTTTCTGAATCATCCATAGGTTCATCCATAGGAATTCCAATTAAAAAAGCTCCATTAGATTCTAAATGCTCATAAGCTAAACGTAAAGCTTTAGTTAAAACTGGATTTTGATCATCAAAAGAATATTCACGTAATTTTTTTAAATATTCAATCGTAGTATCACAATTAAATTTATCTAACAATAATTCTTTCTGAATTTTTTCAATTAACGATAGGGCGTATTTATTTTTCAAAATATGTAATTTTAGTGATGCAAAAATAATTCAATATTTATGTATACACAACTTTTTATTGATTTCTATTAAATATTTTTGAACTATAATATACATTATGTAAAATAGAATATTTTAAAATCCATATCTATTCTATTATCTATTTATTATTGTATTTTTGATGTGTTTAATTCTATTCTATCATGAAGAATACTTTTGCAGAAAATATTGTTGATTTTTTAAGACAACATGATCCTTTCAAAACCATTGCTTATTCTGATTTATTAGAAATTGCCTCTCAGAGTGAAATCATTTATTTAGAAAAAAATAAAAGATTGTTTAAAATTAATGATGCGCTTCATACCAATTTTTACATTGTGAATTCAGGAATTGTACATTTAACAAAAATTATAGATGCACAAGAAACATTAATTACAAAATGTTATACAGGTTCTATTTTTGGATTAAGACCTTTTTTCGCAAAAAATAATTATGCCCTAAATTCGATAGCTAATGAAGATGCAACTATATATGCCATACCCATAGCGCTTTTTAAACCAATATTGTCTAAATATGCAGATGTATTAGATTATTTTTTAGAACATTTTTCTGATCAATCTAAATCTACAGGTGAAAATTATCAAAATTTAAAATCTATTTCTGAAATAAGTGCTGATTCTGAAACTACTGATTTTTCTTATTTTCAAGAATTAGAGTTTGATAATGAACCACTTACAGTACCTTTAACTGCAACAATCTCATCTACAGCAAAAAAGATGGTCGATTTTAATAAAAGTTACGCAATTGTAACTAACAATGCTAGAATAACGGGAATTGTTAGAGATGAAGATTTTAGAAAAAAGATAGCTTATGGCTTTATCAATTTAGAAGCTGATGTAACTAATATTATGCAAACACGTTTTACTGTTGTAGATGCTTCTATTTCAGTTGCTGAAGCACAGTTATTATTACTTAAAAATGACACTTCATTATTATGTGTTACAGAAGATGGTACTGAAAATACTAGAATAAAGGGAATCATTTCTGAACGCGACATTATTAAATCACAATCTAATAATCCTGGTGTGTTAATTGATGAAATTAGGAATTCAAGAAATTTTGAAGAATTAAAATATGTTCATTCAAAATACTTATTTATTATTCAAAATTCATTTACTAAAAACATTCCTATTTTTCATATTAACAATACCGCTGGTGAAATTCTTCATTCAATAATTCATCAATGTATTCAATTAGCATTAGAACAACACGGAACACCTCCTGCTCGTTTTGTATGGTTGGCTTTAGGTAGTCAAGGAAGAAAAGAGCAACTCGTTCTCAGTGACCAAGATAGTATGATTGTTTATGAAGATGTAGTACCAGAAAAGCATAGGGATGTTAAATTTTATTTTGTGCAATTAGCCAAAACAGTTATTCAAAAAATGGAAAATCTAGGTTATAAACCTTGTCCTAATGAGCATTTAGCTAGTAATATTAAATGGTGTAAATCATTATCTGATTTTACAAGTATTTACACCAATTGGATTAAATCTCCAGGAGAAAATATGTCTGATTTTAGTGGTATATTTTTTGATTTTGAATATATTTATGGAGAAACGAAACTAAAAGACAGTTTAGAAATTGCTATTTATCAAAGCTTAAGTAATAACAAATTATTTTTTGATTACATTGGCAATCAAATTCTAAAAACACCTCCTTCCCTTTCTTTTTTTAAAAAATTTAATCTTGATGAAAGTGGTGTACATAAAGATGCTTTTAATCTTAAATTAAAAGGAGTTCAATTTTTTGTTGATGCTGCAAGAATGTTTGCTTTAAGCCATAATTTAAAAGGAGTTAATTCGACCTATTTACGTTTTAAACAAATGGCTATGACAGATTTAAAAAATAAAGAGCTATATCTTGACTTTGCAGAAAGCTATTTGAAATTACAACATTTTAGAACACAAGAAGGAGTATTAAATGATAATGATGGAGCTTTTATAGAGACTAAAAAATTAACAAAAGTTGATAAAGAAGACTTAAAGGAAGCATTAGAAACTATTGATGATATAACACAATTAATAAAAGACAAATACCAATTAACTAGATTCTCATAAACAATGTTAGGAATTAGCAATATATTCAATAAAGATTATCCAGAATTTTGGAAAAAATATACCGATTCTTTTAAATTTAAGGCCAAAAAATACGTTGTTCTTAGTATTGAAACTTCTGGTATTGACCCTGATAAAGATGTTATTATGGCCATTGCAGCTACTTCAGTTATTGGAAATCGAATAATAATTAAAGATTCCTTTGAAATTTTCATTCAACGAAATCATGATCAAATTAATCCAATTGTTGATTCTTTCAGTATTAATTCGGAACAACGCATTTCTGAACAGGAAGCTATTGTAACTCTTTTAGAATATCTATCTAACTCAATTATTATAGGACATAGAATTAATTTTGATATTGAAATGTTAGATAAATGTCTAAGCAGAATGAAATTAGGGAAAATTAGGAATGAAGCTTTTGATATTGAAGCTATGTATAATAAATTAAAAGAAACTAATGAAAAAAACTATTCACTAGAAGAAATGGGTAATGGACTAAAAATGCAATTGAGTAATCATAATTCAGTTGCAGATGACGCCTATTCTATTGCATTATTATTTTTAAAGTTAAAGGAAAAATTAGGAATTGAATAAAAAAACAAAGCCTATCAGGATAAACTGATAGGCTTTTTGTTTAAAAAAACATAACCAAAAGTAAATTTAAACTAAATTTTACCTTCTTTAATTTCATCTACAATTTCTGGATTTAACAAGGTTGATGTATCACCAAAATTAGAGAAATCACCTTCAGCAATTTTTCTCAAAATTCTACGCATGATTTTACCAGAACGAGTTTTAGGTAATCCATTAACAAATTGAATTTTATCCAATTTTGCTATTGGTCCCACTTGATCTGAAATTAATTGATTAATTTCTTTTCTTAAATTATCATGATTACGATATTCACCACTTTCTTTTAAAATTACATAACCATAAAGTGCATTTCCTTTTATATCATGAGGGAATCCAACAATAGCACTTTCTGCAACTGCTGGATGTTCATTAATAGCATCTTCGATTGGTGCAGTACCAAGGTTGTGTCCTGAAACAATAATAACATCATCTACTCTACCCGTGATTCTATAATATCCTACTTCATCTCTTAATGCTCCATCACCTGTAAAATATTTCCCGGGGAAAGCTTTAAAATAGGTATCAATATAACGTTGATGATCACCCCAAATAGTTCTTGCAATTGAAGGCCACGGGAATTTAATGCATAGACTACCAGTAACTTGATTGCCCTCTATTTCATTGCGTAATTCATCCATCAAAACGGGTTGAATTCCTGGTAATGGCAATGAAGCGTATGTTGGTTTAGTTGGTGTGATAAATGGTAATGGTGAAATCATTATACCTCCAGTTTCTGTTTGCCACCATGAATCAACCAATGGACATCGCTTCCCTCCTACATGATCATTGTACCAATGCCAAGCTTCTTCATTAATTGGTTCCCCAACAGATCCTATAACCTTTAATGAACTCAATGGAAACTTTTGTACATAATCAAGACTTTCTTTTGCTAAAGCTCTAATCGCAGTCGGAGCTGTATAAAACTGATTCACTTGATGTTTTTCTATTACTTCCCAAAAACGACTAAAATCTGGATATGAAGGAACCCCCTCAAAAATAACAGTTGTAGCACCATTTAATAATGGTCCATAAAGAATATAAGAATGTCCAGTAATCCAACCAATATCCGCAGTACACCAATATACATCATTTTCTTCGTAATTGAATACATTTTTAAAAGTATAAGCTGTATATACCATGTAACCAGCTGTAGTATGCACCATCCCTTTGGGTTTGCCTGTTGATCCAGAAGTATATAGAATAAACAA
>CAYNNB010000005.1:24969-48304 GCA_964398425.1 uncultured Flavobacterium sp. | reverse complement strand
GCAAAAACAACGGAGTGAATGGCTCCAATTCTTGCACAAGCTAAAACAGCAATAGCTAGATCTGGAATCATTGGTAAATAAATACAAACTCTATCACCTTTTTTTATTCCTAAATCTCTCAGAACATTTGCCATTTTAGAAACTCGCACATACAATTCATTATAACTAATATGTTGTACAGATTCATCTGGATTATTAGGTTCAAAAATGATAGCTGTTTTATCTCCTCTTTTTGCTAAATGCCTATCAATACAGTTTTTTGTAATATTTACTTTAGCGTTTAAAAACCACTTAAATTGTGCTTCTTGCATGTCATACTCAAAAACTTTATCCCATCTTTGGTACCAAACAAAGTTTTCATCAGCAATTCGATCCCAAAATTTTCTTGGTTCTCTTACTGATTTTTTATACATTTTAAAGTAATTTTCTAAATCCTTAACTTTATAGTAACTCATTTTGTTAATTTTTTAATAATGTAAATATAGGCAAAGAAAGTATTCCTTTTTCTAAAAACGTGCTAAATTGATATACAAAATATTATTTCTTTCCAAATCCGTAATGTTCTAAATCAGCTTGAATTTCATTAATTATAGCTACATCATCAATAGTTGATGGTATTTGAAACTCGGTTTTATCAGCTATACTTCTTAACAATTTTCTTAAAATTTTTCCAGATCTAGTTTTTGGTAATCGCTGAACTAAAACAACATTTCTTAAACTTGCCACTGCTCCAATTTGTTCTCTAACTAACTGTACAATTTCGTGCTCTAATTGAAAATGTTCTCTATCCACTCCCGATTTCATAACTGCAAAAGCTAATGGAATTTGCCCTTTCAATTCATCATGAGCTCCAACCACTGCACACTCTGCGACATCAGAATGAGAAGCGACAATTTCTTCCATTTCTGCAGTTGATAAACGGTGACCTGCAACATTGATAACATCATCTACTCGACCAGTAATAAAAATATAACCATCTTCATCTTTAAAACCTCCATCACCCGAAAAATAATAACCTTCAAATTTATTTAAATAACCAGACTTAAATCTTTCATTATCGTTCCATAAATCTAATAATGTTCCGGGAGGTAATGGTAGCTTAATTACCACATATCCTTCCTCGTTTGGTCCGAGCTCTTGTCCGTTTTCACCTAGAATTCTAATATCATAACCTGCAACAGCTTTTCCTGCTGAGCCTGGTTTTACAGGCAAATATTCAACGCCCATCATATTAGCAATCATTGGCCAACCTGATTCCGTTTGCCACCAGTGATCAATGGCTGGAACAGGAATATGAGCATTGTACCATTCTAAAGTAGCTACATCACAACGTTCACCTGCTAGAAATTGAGTTCTAAGACACGACAAATCATATTGTTTAATAAACGTTCCATCAGGATCTTCTTTTTTTATAGCACGAATAGCCGTTGGAGCTGTAAACATTGTGCTTACTTGATGTTCAGAGATAATTCTCCAGAAGGTAGAAGCATCAGGTGTTTTTATTGGTTTGCCTTCAAAAATAATAGTCGTATTTCTATTAATTAATGGTCCATAAGTTATAAAACTGTGTCCAACAACCCAACCTACATCAGAAGCAGCCCAAAATACTTCACCTGGTTGAACTCCATAAACATGAGTCATTGAAAATTTTAAAGCGGTTACATATCCTCCAGTATCTCTAACAATTCCTTTAGGTTTTCCTGTTGTTCCTGAGGTGTACAAGACATAAAGTGGATGAGTTGCATTTACAGGAACGCAATTCACTTCTTCTGAACCGTAAATTAAGGCATCATAATCGATATCATATTTTTTAAATGGAATTTTAGCCCCTAATTTTCTATTTAATACAACAACATTTTGAGGTTGATGTTCCGCTAAAGATATGGCTTCATCAACTAATGGTTTGTATGCTATCAAACGATCAACTTCTATTCCTGAAGAAGCAGTAATAATTGCTTTAGGTTGACAATCATCAATCCTTATGGCTAATTCATGAGGTGCAAATCCTCCAAAAACTACAGAATGAGTAACACCAATTCTTGCACAAGCTAACATAGCAAACACTGCTTGTGGAATCATTGGCATATAAATAACAACCATATCACCTTTTTGCAAACCTAACGATAGTAGTCCACCAGCTAGTTTAGCTACTTCAGTTTTCACTTCATTAAAAGTATATTTTTTTATTGTTTGAGTTACAGGCGAATCATAAATCACTGCAAAGTCATCTCCAAAACCATCTTGTATATGTTTATCTAATGCTAAATAACAAGCATTCAATTCTCCATCTTCAAACCATAACGGATAATTATTTTTATCCTTAGATAAAATAGTATTTGGCTTTGAAAACCATTCAATTTGTTGAGCTTGTTCTTCCCAAAATGATTGGGGATTTTCAATGCTTTTTAAATATAAATCATTATACTTCATTTTGCTTTAATAGTTATGTGTTAATATAAGTTTACTCTTCTATTAGTTCATTAATTTTATCAACTAATTTTTTAATTGAAAAAGGCTTTGTCATGTATGCATTGGCACCTAAACCCAATCCTTTTTCTATATCACTTTCTTTATTTTTTGCTGAAAGAAATACAATCTTACAATGTTGTAATTTTTCATCTTTTTTTATTTCCGTAATTGTGGCATATCCATCAACATTTGGCATCATAACATCAAGAATAATAGCATCTGGTGTTTCATTTTGTAAAATATCCAGTGCTTCTTGACCGTCACGAGCAATAAAAACTTCGAAATTACTTTTCTTAAAAGTATATTCTAATGACATAATGATGTTAGGTTCGTCGTCTACAATTAAAATTTTCTTCATACTCCTCTTAGTCTTAATATTCATTTTTAGGTAATGTAAAGTAAAAGCAAGCGCCTCCATTTACTGCGTTTTCAGCCCATATTTTCCCTTTATGGTGTTCAATAATTTGTTTACAGATGGCTAAACCTAATCCGCTACCAACAGGTTTTTTGATGTTTTGGTTGTTTGATTGATAGAATTTATCAAAGATGATTTCAAAATCATTTGGATTAATTCCTTTACCATTATCTTGTATAGAAGTTAAAATATATTCATCTTTTTCAATAATTTGAATAGTAATTAATCCTTCAAAATCAGGACAAAATTTAATTGCATTTGAAATGAGATTTGTAATTACCTGAACAATTCTATCCTCGTCATAAAAAGCATGAATATTCTTATTATTTTCAATATATAGAGTAATGTGTTTATTTTTAATAAGCTGTTGCAAAGGCTCAATAGTTTTATCTATTGTTTGTATTAAATTATTTTTAGCTGGATAAATTTTTTGTTTTCCTGTTTCAAATTTTTCTAAATCTAAAATTTTATCAATTAATCTATTAAGACGATCTGATTCAGATATAATATTTTGTAAAAATTGTTTTTTCATTCCTTCTGGAATATCATCATCATCAAATAATATTTCGCTAGCTGCTCTAATAGCTGTTATTGGGGTTCTCAACTCATGAGTGACTGTATCTAAAAATTCATCTTTTTGTTTATCTTTTGTAATCAGATTTTCATTTGCTTCTTGTAATTGTGTTGTAATTTTTTTTAATTCATTTGAAGTTTCAGTCAATTTTTTATTAATCAAAATATTTTCATTGGATTCTTCTAAAATTTTTAAAACTTCATTTAAGGTTACTTTTTCTTCTTGTACTACACTTGAAATTAAAATTTTAGCAGAAGCAGTCCCAATATGTCCTGTTAAAAGATTTTCTGCAAATTTTATTAAACGAGCATCAGCTAAATCGGTATTAGTTTCAACATTATATTTCAGATTAAAAATTGTCATTGCCCGTTTAGTTCTTTCTTCTCCTAAGAACTTAACTAATACTTTTTCAATATCACTAGTATAAGCCGTTCCTTTCCATACAAAGGCATTTTCATGATTGGTACTATACTTATCAATATCTATATACATCTCAGCATAATTTCGTTCTCTATAATTCCCTTTGAAACTAACGGAGACTCCAAAATAAACAATGCAATTAAAAAGTAAACTCCAAAAAAAGGCATGTGTAACTGGTTGTAAGTAATTGAGACCAAATAACTGAAAAGGTTTTAATAACTCTATTCCAAATAATCCATCGGATATAAAAGCACTTTCCTTACTTGAAAGTCCAATAGCATACGGTACTAACAAGGTGTAAAAACAGATAATAATTCCAATTAAAATTCCCCATATAGCACCTTGTCTTGAACCTCTTCTCCAAAATAAAGCACCAAAAAAAGCAGGAGCTAATTGTGCAATAATTGCAAAAGATACTAACCCAATTGAAACTAATGTATAATTTAATGCAAAGTATCTATATATCAAATAAGACAAAACAATCAAAATAAAAATACCTATTCTTCTTATTTTTATAATTTTCTTATTATTAATAACTTGGTCTTCATTGCTTAATTTACCAAGAAAAGTATAAGGTATTAATATATTGTTACTCAACATAGTAGACAAGCTTACACAAGCTACAATAATCATTGAAATAGCAGCAGAAAAACCACCTAAAAAAACGACAACAGTCAAAACTTGATTATTAAATAATTGAGGTATAAGTAAAGAGTAAGAATCTGCATTAACAGATATATCTTTAAATAATATATTACCTCCCCAAGCTATTGGATAAACAAATAAATTAAATAATAGTAAATAAAGTGGGAATAACCAAATTGCCGTTTTTAGATGACGCTCTCTATTATTTTCAACAACTGAAACTTGAAATTGTCTTGGCAATAGGAATACAGCAAATAAAGACATAATTGTTAAAAAAAACCAATTAATTGCTTGCGATAATCCTCCTAATTGATTTCGCTCTTTAAAAAAAGTGAGCTGACTAGCTTTAATGTAAATATCTTCAAAACCATCAAAAACATAAAAAGTTACATATAAACCAATGAAAATAAAAAAAACAAGTTTTAAAATACTTTCAGTTGCAACGGCAGTAACAATACCTCTTCTTTTTTCTGAAGCATCAACATATTTTGAACCATAATATGACGCAAACATAGCTAGTGCTAAAGCTACATAAGTAGTGGTATCATCAAAAATATTAGAACTTGACTCAGTTTTTGAAACAATATGAAAAGATTCTGAGATAGCCTTTAATTGTAAAGCAATGTAAGGTAAAATAGCAATTAAACAAACTACAGTAACAATGGCTCCTAAAAATCTGCTATTCCCATATCGTAATGAAATAAAATCAGCAATACTAGAAATCTTATTAACATTTGAAATTCTTATTATGCGTCTAAGAACTATAATCCATGCAGGAATAATAATTACAGGACCTAAATATATAGGTAAATAACTTAAACCTGATTTTGCTGCAACTCCAATACTACCATAGTAAGTCCAAGCCGTACAATAAACTGCTAATGACAAAGAGTATACATACGGATTATTACTCCATTTTACATTTTCTTTTTTTTCAGCCCAATATGCAACAAAAAATAAAAAAGCAAGATAGATTAATAATATGACTATTAGAGAAAAACTATTCATAATATCTTTTTAAAATGATATAAGAAAGTATAACCGAAAAAATCCACAACGAAAATATATAAATATATAAAACAGGAATACCCCAAAAAAATGAAGAAATATCAAACAACAAAAGTATAGGTAAATTGAACCCTACTAATAAAATAAATGAAAGTACTACTAGCTTTTGTTGATGCCTTTTTTTCATTAATTATAAATATATAATAATTTTAAAATTTATTTCTTAAAAATAAAACATTTATTTCACATGATGAAAAACATTTTGCAAAATAGATATAGCTAATTTATAATTAAAAAAAGCCCTTGATTTCAAGGGCTTGGAGATTGAAAATTAATATTACTTAATCTTCATATTCATCAGTAATAGCATAATAGCCAAAAATTGCTAAACCTGTTACTACTAATGGTAATAAGATAAAAAATATGATGATACCAAAAACTAAATCATCTTGTTTTCCAGAGGAAAGTTTACCTCCAAAAATTTCGATACTAAAGAAAGCCATTGCTGCTGCTAAAAGTATCCATACTATTCCTAAATATTTTTTTACTGTATTCATAGTCATTTATATTATTCGTGAAGTGTATTAATTTTTCTGTCTATATAAATCATTCCGATGATAAATGATATACCAGCAATAATGATTGGATACCATAATCCTTCTAAATAAAATTCTGGATCACCAGCATCTTTAGCTGTGGTAACAAAATATGTAGAAATAGCTGGTAATAAACCTCCAAAGATTCCGTTACCCACGTGATAAGGTAATGACATGGATGTATAACGAATTTTAACAGGAAACATTTCAACTAAGAAAGCTGCTATTGGTCCATATACCATAGTAACAAATATAACTTGAACAAAAACTAAGAAAATTAATAAAGCCATATTAGAAGAATTAATTTTTTTAGAAATTTTAGTTTCTATTTTTTCTTTACCCTTGTCATCTAACATTACTTTTCCATTTTCTAAATGAATTGTTTTCACTTCTTCTAACAAAGTTCCATCTGTATATTCTTTATTAGTAGTGTAAATTGAATCCATTTTGGTAGCATCTACTTCTTTCATAGAAGGTACTATTTTTGTTTTTTCAACAATTTCAGTTTTTAAAGCTACATCTGTAGTCTCATACATCATTTTATAAATTGGACGATATAATAATATAGCTATTAGCATACCTGCCATCATAATATTTTTTCTGCCAATTTTATCACTCAACCAACCAAAAACAATAAAGAAAGGAGTTCCTAAAACTAATGCAATACCTAATAAAGTTTCAACCTGAGAAGCATCAACCATTTGTACTGTTTTTAAGAAATTCATAGCATAAAATTGCCCCGTATACCAAACTACCCCTTGTCCCATAGTAGCTCCAAATAAAGCTAATAAAACAAATTTCAAATTATACTTATTACCAAAGCTCTCTTTTAAAGGATTTGTTGCAGTTTTTCCTTCAGCTTTTGCCTTTGCAAATTCAGGCGATTCGTGCATGTTTTTTCTAATTTGCACAGAAACAAAAACCATTAAAATAGATACCCAAAAAGGTACTCTCCAACCCCAATCTTCAAATTGCTCTTTTGATAATAAAGATTTTGTTGCCAAAATGACTAGTAAAGATACAAATAAACCAACAGTTGCAGTTGTTTGAATCCAGGCAGTCCAATATCCTTTTTCTCCTTTAGGTGCGTGTTCAGCTACATATGTTGCTGCACCACCATACTCACCACCTAAGGCTAATCCTTGAAGCAATCGAAGAACTAATACTAAGACAGGAGCTGCAAAACCAATAGTTTCATAACTAGGAATACATCCTATTACAAAGGTAGCTCCTCCCATTAATAATAAAGTTACCATAAAGGTATATTTCCTACCAATCAAATCACCCAACCTTCCAAAGAATAATGCTCCAAAAGGACGAACCACAAATCCTGCGGCAAATGTTGCTAAAGTAGATAAAAAAGCTGCTGTTGGATTATCAGAAGGGAAAAATTTAGTAGATAAAACAACGGCTAAACTTCCAAAAATATAGAAGTCATACCACTCAATCATTGTTCCCATTGAGGAAGCAGAAATTACTTTCCAAATTCCTTTTTTACTGTTATCACTCATAAGTTATAAATTTAGTTTGTTATTAGTTTTATAGATATACTTGTAGTTGTAATAAGAATTCACCTTTGTATCCATCAATATGATCTACAGTTGTGTAAACTGGACGATTTGAATATTGTGCAGTTAACTTAGCATGATGTCCATCTAAAAATAAATTAGTCCCTAAGTCAAATTGATTACTTGATTTCTTTAATGCATCAAAATTTTTATTGGTGTATGCTAAATAAGGTTGAATTCTAACTTTTGGTTTTTCATTTTTATTAGGGATTAAGAAACCTGCTTGCGTATACCAAATTGAACCTGTACCAATCATTGGCTGAGCATTCCCTGGTCCAGCTAATGCTTTTGCTCCAGTAAAAGTAGCATCTGCTATTCCTTCATTCATGATTCCAATATTTCTTAGATAATTTGGCCCAAAATTGTAATTATAGTAAACACTATATGCCGTAACAGCCATTTTCTTTTCTTTGGCTCCGATTGGCATATCTAAAAACACATCACCAGAGAATAAGTTAATATCATGCTTACTTACAGTTAAGTCACTATTTCTACTTCTTGTTCCATTCGGAGCAGTATAAAAACCAGCACCAATATTAAAAACTTTTTTGGTACCTAAATAAGTCCCTACTTTGAAAGGTAATAAATTTGCTTCTTTATCTAGAAACTGATACTCAACATATCCTGCTTTAGACCATTTTGTGTTACCATTATTATCAAAAGATGTATTTTCAGCATTCACATAGTTACCAGAAGGATTTTTTGCTAAAACATCAATATTAGTTGAAAACGGTTTATTCAAACTGAAACGATATTCTAATTTATTGTATTTACCTTTGGCAAAAATTCCCACCTGACGAGCAAACTGATCTGAATTATCAATTAAAGGCCAGTTAAAAATTGGCGCATCAATAGTTAAAAAATTCAATGTTGATGCCATTGTCATACGAGATAAGCCCATGTAGTAGTGAAGCCCTGCTCCTATTGATAAACTAAATGGCTTTCCTTCTTTAGGAAGTACAACAGCATACTCATTCCAAGCATCGTGAAAAAATAAACCTGGTTTTTTACCAGCTCCATAACCGCCTGTACCTGAGGTTCCTGCTGCACCACCATTAGTAAATGTTTGATTGTTAATTCCAAAATGAGTCACAATCATGTAGCGAGGTGAAATTTGCGCATAAGCTAAAATTCTTAATCGTCTTAGACTGATGTCTTCTTGTGTAGTAGTTGAAGCATCACCAATCATAGTTCCTGGATTCATTTGAGAAGAACGCATCCAAACTTGATTCCAAGCAATAAATCTAATAAATTTATTTCCCTCGGGATTTAAATTTAATTTTAAACCATTACCGTAGTCCGTTGAACCTTGACCAAAGGTAATTGCTGAACATAAAGTAACAGCAGCAATTAAAATTTTTTTCATAATGATTAATTTGGTTAGTAATCTATTTTTCGTTTGACCAAATTCTTAAAATTTCAATATGAAAAAAATTAATATATATATTTTTGTTAAGTATATAGGTTTAATCCTTAAAACGTTCCCATTTAATTAACATAAATTTATCACCTAATTCAGTAATAATCATACCTGCGCCAGAAAGCTGTTCTTTATTTTTTAAAAATTCAACTAATTCATTATGCTTAAATATCTTATAGGTTGGATGATAATTAGGATGAGGAGGCTTCTTAATTTTGAATTCCTTAACCCAATTACTTATCGATACGTGAGAAACACCTATAATGCGCTCAATTTCCCTGTAACTTAGCCCCTCCAAATATAACTGCAGTGCCTTGGTAACATAATAATCGTCAATTTTTTTACCTAATTTATTTACCGTAAAATAGTACTTACATTCTTTACATAAATAACGTTGTCTTTCCTTGATAATTCCACTTTTAACAACATGTGAATTTTGGCATTTTGGGCAACTTAAAACATCCATATATATAAATTTTGCATAAATATATTATTTTAGCAAATATATAAAAATAATATTCATAATTTTTATTTTATATATTTTAATTTAGTTAAATAAAACATTAATTTTATTGAATAATTATTAATTATTTAGGATATTATAGATTTCACAGACTACATCAATTCAAATAACTGAGTTTTATTGATATATATGTAAATTTTAATAATTAAACTAAATTAATTATTAAACAAACACTCTTTTTTGATAAATTTACAACAAAAAATATGAGAAAATTAATTTTTATTGTCATTTTAGTTGCCTCAATATTAAATTTAGTTCTTTTAATCTTAGGTTTAACTTGTGAAAATTCAACTCTATACAAACATAGAATAATCATTGGATTACTCTTTTTGACGCTTAGTAGTTTTTTAAGAGTCTACTATAAAACCATAAAAAAATAAAACACTTTATGATTTTATTATCACAAAGTGTTTTAAAATGACATAAATTTAATTTACTATATATTATCTGGTAAGATTTTACCTGGATTTAAAATATTATTGGGATCAAATAATTCTTTAATCCCTTTTAATAAATTTAATTGCGTACTATTAAAAGCAATGTCCATATAACTTTTTTGTACTAAACCAATACCGTGTTCACCAGATAACGTCCCTTTCAATTGCACAGTTAATTCAAAAATTTCTCGAATTCCTTTTGGTATTTCATTTCGCCAACAATCATCTGACATATTGCCTTTTATAATATTAACATGCAAATTTCCATCTCCAGCATGGCCGTAGCATACTGATTTAAATCCATACTTAGTTCCAATTTCTTTAATTCCCTTTAGCAATTTTGGCAATTCATATCTTGGAACAACAGTATCCTCTTCTTTATAAACAGAATTCGCTTTAACAGCCTCAGCCACTCCTCTTCTCATTTTCCATAATGCATTTTTCTGATCAATTGAATCAGCAAATAAAACATCGTCAATATCAAATTGTTCTACAACTTCAAGTATTTTTTCAGCTTCCTGTATTAATATTTCTGGATAACTACCATCTACTTCAATCAATAAATGCGCTTTATGTTCTGGTTTAACTTCCACACTAATTCCATCTACATATTTTAAAGACCAATCAATAGCATCTCGTTCCATAAATTCTAAAGCACTAGGAGTAATTCCTGCTCTAAAAATAGCAGACACTGCTTCACAAGCTTGTTCAGCTTTAAAAAACGGAACCAATAATAATATATTATGCTGATTCAATGGCAATAATTTCAAAACAATTTTAGTTATAATTGCTAAAGTTCCTTCGCTACCAACCATTAATTGAGTTAAATTATAGCCAGTTGAATTTTTTAATGTATTAGCTCCTGTCCAAATAATTTCTCCATTAGGTAATACCACTTCTAAATTTAACACATAATCTTTAGTTACCCCATATTTCACAGCTCGGGCACCACCAGAGTTTTCGGCAATATTACCACCTATGAAACAACTACCCATGCTACTTGGATCAACAGGATAAAACAACCCTTGTTCCGCTACTTTTTCTTTTAATACTTGCGTAATTACAGCTGGTTCAGTAATAACCTGTAAATTCATTTCATCAATAGCTAAAATTCGATTGAAACGTTCCATAGAAAGTCCAATTCCGCCATTAATGGCTAATGCTCCACCACTTAATCCTGTTTGTCCACCGATAGGCACTATAGGAATCTTATATTCATTGGCCAATTTCATAATATTGGCTATTTCATGTGGGGTTATAGGTTTTACTACAACATGAGGGGGATAAATATAATCCTCTGTCTCATCATGACCATATTTTTGTAAGATATCAACATCTGTAAAAACAAAAGATGTACCTACTATTTCTTGTAATTTAGTTATTATAGTTGTATCCAAAACTTAGTTATTTTAAAATGAAATACCACAGTACTAAAGTAATAAAAGATAATGGAATACCAACACCAACCATCATACTACTTAATTTAGGTTTTAAACCATAAGTGGAAGCTAATATTGCTCCTGTAATCATAGGGGCCATTGCTGATTCGATAATTGAAACATCAATAACAAAACCAGATGCCCCTAAAGTGACTTTATAAAATAGATAGAAAAATAAAGGTGTTATAATTAACTTAAATGCTAAACCTAAAGTTAAAAAACCCCAATGCTTGCTTCTTTTTTCAATCTTTAATTGCAAACCTACCGCAACTAAAGCTATCGGTGATACTGTAGCAGCTAGTCGTTGAAAAACAGATTGCCACTCAGAAGAAAAATCTACTTGTAAAAAATTCAAAATTAACGCTATTACGAATGTTATAAATGGTGGAAAAAAAGCAATTCTTTTTACCATTTGAACAACTGAAGGTTTTTCTTTGGAAAATAACATAGCTACTAAAACTCCTAAAGTTGATAAGACAACAAAAGATCCCGGCTGATCAACTATAATTCCTATTTTGATTGCCTCCTTTCCAAACATTGCTTCTAAAACAGGAAAACCTACAAAAGATGTATTTCCTAGCCCTGAAACAATAATTAAACATCCTGTTAAGCCCTTTGACCAATTAAAAAGTCGACTCAAGGTAAAAAAAAATAAAAATGACAATAAAAAACCCAACCAAGCAATACCTATTGGGTAAAGTAGCGAAGTATCAATCTTAATTTTAGGAATGTAATACAATGCCATGGCTGGAATAGAAACATAAAGCACGAATTGATTTAATGCCACAGGAGTATTTTTTGGAAAATGCTTTACTCTTTGGAAGATAACTCCTAAAATTAAACATAAAAAAAGTAAAATAATATTATCCATACTTAAGCAAAATTCAAACTTGATTAGGTAGCTGATTTAAAAAAATTGTATTTTTACACAAATATATTGCCTTTTGAAACAGAAAAAAAACACATCAGCGTTAAATGAGATTGAGGGCGTAGTACAACCTGAAATTATAAGTCCGAAAGTTGCCCAAAATATTCAACAATTTAGAAGAAAAAACATTTCTTCAGAAGAGTTGATTTCTAGAATCTTACGAGGTGACAAAGTAGCTTTAAGTAGAGCCATAACTTTAGTCGAAAGTACTAATCCTATTCATTTAGAAAAAGCAAACGAGGTAATCAATGGATGTCTTCCTTTTGCAAATAGTTCTATTCGAATTGGTATTACTGGTGTTCCTGGCGTAGGAAAAAGCACTTTTATTGAAGCTTTTGGTAAACACTTAACTAGTTTAGGAAAAAAAGTAGCAGTTTTAGCTATAGATCCTAGTAGTTCTTTAAGTCATGGAAGTATTTTAGGAGATAAAACTAGAATGGAGGAATTGGTTAAAGATGAAAATGCTTATATTCGTCCAAGTGCTTCTGGCGATAGTTTGGGTGGTGTTGCCAGAAAAACAAGAGAAGCTATCATTTTATGTGAAGCTTGTGGTTTTGATACTATTATTATTGAAACAGTGGGAGTTGGTCAAAGTGAGACTGCTGTTCATAGCATGGTTGATTTCTTTTTACTTTTAAAAATTGCTGGAGCTGGTGACGAATTACAAGGTATTAAAAGAGGAATCATGGAAATGGCAGATGCTATAGTTATCAATAAAGCAGATGGAGACAATGTTAAGAAAGCCCATTTAGCTAAAGTTGAATTTAACCGAGCTTTACATTTATTTCCTAGTAAATCTTCTGGATGGAATCCTAAAGTAACTACTTGCAGTGCAATTACTACTGAAGGTATTAGTGGTATTTGGGATATTATAACTGCTTATACTTACTTGACAAAACAAAATGGATTTTTTCAACATAAAAGAGAAGAACAAAATCAATATTGGATGATAGAAACTATCAATGAGCAATTAAAAACTCAATTTTACAATCATCCTATAATTGAGAAAGCTTTACTTTTAACTAAACAAAAAGTAATAAATAACGAAATTTCTCCATTTTCGGGTGCAATAGAATTATTACAACTTTATAAAAAATGTTAAATTCGTTCTCCATGTTGAGATATATCTAGACCAATGACTTCAGATTCTATTGTAACTCGCATTGGAATTATAAAGTTAGTTATTTTATATAAGACGAGACTCCCAAAGAAAGTAAATGTAGAAACTAAAATTAAAGCCACCATGTGATGCATAAAAATATCCCATCCGCCATATAATAAACTAACATTATCGCCTTGTGCAAAAATTGCAGTTAAAATCATTCCCATAATTCCTCCAATTCCATGACAAGCGAAAACATCTAATGTATCGTCTATTTGTTTTAATTTTGATCTATACATTATGACATTTGAAACTAATGCTCCTAAGAATCCAAAAAAAATACTATTAGGTATCGTTACATAACCTGCTGCAGGAGTAATTACAACTAAGCCTACTACAGCACCAATACAGGCGCCTATAGCAGATACTTTTCGTCCATTTATTCTATCAAAAAAAACCCAAGTCATCATAGCAGTTGCCGATGCAATAGTAGTTGTAGCAAAAGCCATTGCAGCGGTTGCATTGGCCGCTAAAGCAGAACCTGCATTGAATCCAAACCATCCAAACCATAACATCCCTGTTCCTAAAATAACAAAAGGTATATTAGTTGGAATATGCACTTTATTTTGTCGTTTACCCAAAACCAGTACACCTGAAATTGCTGCAAATCCTGCACTCATATGAACTACAGTTCCTCCTGCAAAATCTTTTATTTTAAAATATGATGCTAATAATCCTTTTGGATGCCAAACCATATGGCATAAGGGAGCATAAATCACAAGAGTAAACAAACTAATAAATAATAAAAAGGATACAAAGCGTATACGCTCAGCTAGAGCACCAGTAATTATTGCTGGAGTAATAACTGCAAATTTCATTTGAAATAAAGCAAATAATACAAAAGGAATTGTAGATGCTAAACTTTTATTTGGATATACATCTACAGAATCAAAAAACATAAAATCAAAAGGATTTCCAATAATTCCATACTCTATTCCATTTATAGTTATGCCAAAACTTGTCCCAAAAGATAAACTGAATCCAACTACAACCCAGATGATACTAATTAATCCTAAACAAATAAAGCTTTTGAGCATAGTAGAAATAACATTTTTTCTGCCTACCATACCACCATAAAAGAATGCTAATCCAGGTGTCATTAGTAAAACAAGACATGAAGCTGTTAGAAGCCAAGCTACATCAGCTGCATTAATATCATCAATTGAATTGAAGTTTGAATGAAGATTTACCGTTTGATGTTTCCAAAATAAAGAAGTCAAAGAAATCAAAGCAATAAAGCCGAAGAAAACAATCCAATACCTATCTTTTTTAATAGTCTTCATACTAAAGTATTTTATTATTGATTGCTAAAATTAAAGAAAATAGTAGCTAAAAAAGTATATTCGATTCACTTTTGAGAGTATGTTAAAAATGACGCCCTAAAAAAATGAAAAATAAATTTTAAATGCTTGTTTTTATTATTTTCTATTTATTTAATAGATCATGATAATTCTCATTAATCTTTTATTCTTGTTGATGTAACTTTATTTTTTAAAATATTAACCATTATGAATAAAATAGAAATATTAGAACAATTAATTGAAGAACAATCTAAAACATTAGCTAATTTAAGTGCTTCTGTTGAAAAATATAGTTCAGCTGCTGATATGGATGAAGATAACACACTTGATCCCGAAGATTATTCACATCAAGGAGAAGCTAGAGAGATGAAAATTAGAATGGAGCAATTACTTTTAAAAGAAACAGAAAATTTAGAGACCATTAAAAGATGTTTGTCATTAGAAAATAAAGAAGTAGCTTTTGGTGCGTTACTTGATTTAGAGTTCAAATATCTCTTTATTGGCGTTTCAATTCATCCATTTTTATTTAAAGAAAAAGAAGTTTATAGTATTTCGACTGAAGCTCCAATTTTTCAATACCTCAAAGGTAAAAAAGTCAATGATACAATAAAACTAGGTACAAATTCTTTTACCATCGTTTCCATAAAATAGTAATAAAAGATGATTTTTGAATTCCCAAATAAAGTAATTGGCTAACTTGGGAATTCAAAATTAATATCCCATTTTAATTTTTGGTCATAAATAAGTTGACCATTATCAATTCGTAATGGGCTTTCAATATTATTCATATATAATCCACCCGTTCCGAGTCCTTGAGGCATTTTGTTATTTAAAGTGAATGTATATTGGGCTATAGCATTTAGTCCAATGTTACTTTCTAGAGCAGATGTAATCCACCAGCCTATATTTCTTTCTTTCGCCAAATGAATCCAGTCATTACACCCTTTTATCCCTCCTATTAAACTTGGTTTTAAAATTATATACTGTGGTTGTATAGAATCTAACAATTTTGCTTTTTCATCGTAATCAAAAACACCTATTAACTCTTCATCTAAAGCAATCGGAATTGACGTTCTTTTACATAATTTAGCCATGGCTTTCAATTGTTTAGTTTTAACAGGTTGTTCAATGCTATGTATTTTATAAACAGCTAATTGATTAATTTTATCTAAAGCTTCTATTTCATTGAATGCTCCATTAGCATCCACTCTAATTTCTACTGTATTTTCATCGAAATGAGAACGAATGAAAGCCAATAAATTTAATTCTTGCTTGAAATCAATTGCTCCAATTTTTAGCTTAATACATTTAAACCCGGAAACTAGTTTTTCTTCAATTTGTTTTTTCATGAATTCAGTAGGTCCCATCCAAACCAAACCGTTTATAGAAATAGCTTTTTTACTATTGGTAAATTCAGAAGGAAATAAAATAAATGGATTTTCGCTTTCTAAAGATAAAAAAGCCATTTCAATTCCAAACTGAATGGATGGGAATTCAATTAATTCTTTCCATAGTGTCTCTTTATTCAAGTGAATATTTTCACAAGTCCAGCGCAATTTTTCTTCATAATCTGAACGGTCATCAATAGAAAGTGAGCGTAATATTCCGCACTCTCCTATTCCTTTTTTCCCATTCTTCTCAATAATTATAAACCAAGTTTCTTTTTCAGTCAAAACACCACGAGAAGTGCCACTAGGTTGTTTAAAATTTAAGATATATTTTTTATAAGTTGCTTTCATTTCAAGTATCAATTTCAAGTTCTTAAAAGCATGAACTATATTTCTTAATTATATGTTTGAACACCAAATGCGATTTTATTTTCACTCAAACATCATGGCTTTATCTATGCTTTAAAGCGGGCTTTGCCTTGTTGTAAAAATTAATCTAAAATGCGTATTATTTTTTTGAAATTTTGAGTTGGTAATCCAGCTTTTTCAAAACTTTCAAAATCGGTTTTAGTAGCTTCTTTCCAACTCACGTATTCAGAAATATTCTGGTCTTTATATTGTTCATGTATTTTTTTTGCTTCAGCAATTCGATCTGTAAACAAATAAACATGTGCCAAATTCAATTGGTATCTAATTTCAGATTTATTTAAAGAAATAGCTTTATTAAAATACGTTTCTGCTTTTGTAAATTGTTTTGTTTTAAGATATAAGGCACCCAATTGAGAATAATCTAAATCTGTTGCTAATGCTTTATCAAAAACCAATTGTTGGTATTTATCAATAGCCTCTTTATCTCTGTTATTCATCATCAACAATCTTACATCATTACGTATTTCTTTTAAATAACTGTTAGTTTGTTTCGATTGTTTAATTGCTTCTTCCTTAATTAATTCAATTGCTCTTGTTTTTTCGACAGGAAGCATTTGTTTAAACTCTGAATACTTATACTTAGCTGAAAAACTTTCTATAAATTGAGCTAAAAAAGCGTCAGGCTTTGGTGATTTTTTATACCAATCCATGCGTTCTCCTATAGCCATTAATTCTTTTTTTGTTTCTCTATTCCAGCCTCTACTCATTTTATAATCGACCCAAGCTACTACTTCTAGTACAATTTTAGTTGACATGACCCAATTCTTATTTTCAAAAGCGAACCAAATATTAGGTGCGTTTTCTAAACAAGATGTATTTTTTATTGAGATGACTTTACTATCCTTATTAACAGGTTCTTTATTTGCATAACAAGCTTTATCTAACTTGCCTTCTTTTAAAAAATGAGTTCCTGCTTTTTCAGATGTAAAAATACCATAAATACAAGTATCTTCACCTGAAACGGCATTAGTTAATGTTAATGCTCCTGCTGTTCCTTGGCTAATACCTGTTGGATCTGGAATTGCTTTTAATATGGTTGCTAGACTAGTAGTTATTTTGCCATTTTCTTCAATTAAACTAATTCTAAATACGAATTCTGAAGATCCCTCTGGTAACTCATCTACTTTTACTAAAGTACGATTTCCTGATGCTAATTTTATTTCTTTTGTAAAAGCGCGTTCTTTATCCCAAAATCCATCTTTCTGAGCCAATGCAAAAGTTGAAATAAATAAAAAGAATAGTAGTTTTTTCATGTTCTAAATTAAGATCAATTGAAAGTATGTTCAATTGAAAATTTGTAATGTAATGTCAAATTTTATACCAGTTTTTTATAAATCGATACTTTGACCAATTTCTAATAACATTAAATCTTTTCCTTTTTCGAAGAATTTACGTTTGGCTTCTTCATGATTAATTTCAATGTATCCAAAAGTATCAAAATGGTATCCTAATACTTTATCACATGCTACAAAATCAGACGCTACAATTGCATCTTCCACATCCATTGTAAAATTACTACCAATAGGCAAAATGGCTAAATCTAATTTTGTACGTAAAGGAATTAGCTTCATATCCATTGTTAAAGCAGTATCACCAGCAATGTAAATATTTTTATGTTCCCCTTCAATTACAAATCCTCCCGGTTGCCCCCCATAACTTCCATCAGGGAAAGATGATGTATGAATGGCGTTAACATATTTTACAGTACCGAATTCAAAATCCCAACTTCCGCCATGATTCATTGGATGGAATTGAAACCCTTTGTTTCCATAGTGCGAAGCAATTTCATAATTTGAGATGATTACAGCA
Source organism: uncultured Flavobacterium sp. (assembly GCA_964398425.1). Lineage (GTDB taxonomy): Bacteria > Bacteroidota > Bacteroidia > Flavobacteriales > Flavobacteriaceae > Flavobacterium. Next base: position 29,773 of record CAYNNB010000005.1, on the reverse strand, counting down.
TCTGTTCTTTTTGCAATAGTCTCCACGTCTAAAATATGATCTTGATGTGCGTGTGTAACTAAAATATAATCTGCTTTAATTGAATTTAAATCAATGTGTGCCGCTTTAGGATTACCAGAAATAAAAGGATCAACTAAAATATTGATGTCGTTTATTTGAATTCCTAAACAAGCATGACCGTAAAAAGTAATTTTCATAGTATAATTTTTAGATGTTGTTAATCAGTAAAGATACCCAAAATAAGAGACTTAAGGCAAAAGTACTTAAAGCCACTTTCTTTAATTCTGGCTCAAAATCTGAATATTGCTGAGCTATTTTGATTTTTTTTAAATGAAAAATAAGAGGTAGGTTTATTATTAAAATAGAGAACAACGGAAAACTTAGTATAAAGCAAAACACCATAAACGAAAAAGAAGCCACTACAATTATTATTTCGTGATATTTTTTTGCCCATGCTAAACCATTTTTAACCACTAATGTATTCTTATTGGCGATTTTATCATTTTCAATATCACGCATATTGTTCAAATTTAAAACCGCAACACTTAAAAGACCTATAGCTATTGCTGGTAAAATTAATTTCCAATCCAATGTTTTGGTAAATAAAAAATTTGAACCTAAAACAGAAACCAATCCAAAAAAGAAAAAAACAAACACATCGCCAAAACCACTATATCCATAGGCATTTTTTCCGACTGTATATTTAATGGCTGCAGCAATAGACGCTAATCCTAAAACTAAGAACAATAAACTAAATAAAAAATGGTCTTGACCAAAAGAAACAAAAATTAAACTGAGAGCTAATAGTAAAGAAATAAGACCAGTAACTATCACCGCTTGTTTCATTTGTGCAGAACTAACCTCACCAGAAGCAACCAAACGTTTTTCTCCCACTCTATTGGTATCTGTTCCTTTTATTCCATCACCATAATCATTTGCAAAATTGGATAATATTTGAAATGCTAAGGTCGTTAATAAAGCTAAAGTAAAAATAATTCCATCAAATTTGTGTTGGTAATACGCATAGGCACTTCCTACAATAATTCCTGAAACAGAAAGCGGTAGTGTACGTAATCGAGCAGCTTGTATCCATTTTTTCATACTTAAATATTCTATATTAAATCCATGATTTATTTTTTGATTCCACTTGGTATAACCAATAATTGACCCATTGTTTTATTTCTGTAAAATTTGCTGTTGAAAAATGAATATTTCCTCCAGCTGTAGAAATAGTTACTGAACCAATGTTGGTTTTTTTTTGCCAAAAATATTGATATGTTGAAATAGTCTGAATTTTATGTGGTTCAATAATAATTGTATCAATATCCCAAGCTCCTTCTTGTTTTATTATATGTTTATCTGATACAAATAATTTATAATGCTTATAAAACTTATAAACTAAAATTGAACTCATAACAAGATAAACTAGACAAAGAAAAGTCCAATAAATCCTTGAAACGAATTCAAATTTTTCATTTAAACTAAACGAAATAAGAATAGGAAATAGAATAAATAAAAAAGCATTAATTACTAATTTTCGAATAGTAGGACTAATTAATTGCCCTTTTTTTGGATATTGATTGTAAATTAATTTCAAGATAGTTTCCGATTCTGATTCCGAACAAGCGGGAATTTGTAATTTATCTTTTTCATTTTCAAAACTACTTGATGCCTGATTGATTTCAATCGTTAAAACATCTAATTTTCTTTGAAAATAATTCTGAGTTACTTTTAATTTTTGAACTTTATCCGGATTTATCAATGTATTTTTAGTATTGAATAATCCAAATTGCATTGATAATGAATCGTTATTTTTTACTATCGTAAAATCATAATATTTAACAATAGTTCTGACTAAATTTATAATTAAAATCACTGAAATTAATACAATTCCAACAAAAAACACAGCCGTAGCAATTGATAAATTTGAGAAAAACAAAGCTAACTTTGATTCGTATAATTCGGTTTCTGCAGATAATTTATTTAAATTTTCAAAAGCAGAAGCTATAAAAAACAGTAACAATGATAAACTTTTGATGTAGTTTGAAGTTAATCCTATTTTTAACAAACTACTTATACTCGCTTTAAAAAATAAAGAATTATTCTTATCAACTTTTTCTGCATCATTCTGTTGACTTTCTACAATTGAATCATTTTTAGTACTAACTTGAACTAACTTTTCTTTCAATAATAACGCTAATTCATGTGATAATGCATTAATTGTAACTTCTTTACTATCACTTCCGGCTGTATCGATTTCTAATTTATAAACACCAATAATTCGTTGCAAAATCGTTTGATTGATGGATACTTGCTGAATTTTATTCAACTGTATAGCAATTTTAGATTTATTTAAAACCCCTTTATTAATGACAAATTCATCCGTTGATTCATCAATATAAAAAGTAAAATTAAAATATTGTATAAAAGCATAGATTCCTACTAATACAATTCCAATTCCAATCGAGGTAAAAAAAATAAATTTATTAGTTGCATTCAGTTTAACTATACTAATCAACAAAATAGGCCAAAAAGCACGTACTAATTTTTGCAATGCATTTACAAACATTACAACAACTCCTAATAACGATTGTTTTTGTGGAATTGAAAAATTATTCATTTGAATTATTTTCAGAAATTTTTTGATGTTGTGAGTTAATTTTATTTGAAACTAATTCTTTAATTTTTACTGCATCTTCGTAGAGTATTCCAGGAATTTTTAAATCTGCACTATTTTCACCAGCAGTAAATAATTGTACAGTAGCTAAATTAAATTTTCTAGAAATAAATCCTCTATGTAAAGCTACATGTTGTACTCTATTATAAGGTACAATTGTAGTGTTCTCTGAAATAATTCCATTCCTATAAATAATGTCATGATTTCTAATAGCAAAACCTCTCTTATTAAATCCAAGTTTTACAATTAAAAACACTATAAAAAAAATAAGAATTAAGCCAATTGGAACTAAAATTATACTGCTTTTAAAAAACGAATCTTTTGTAATTAATTCCAATCCAATATAAACTAGAATACTAATTAAAAGAGAGACAATTAAATTAAACACCAATACATTAAAATAGTTTTTTTGTAAGGGTGTAAAAATTACTTCTTCAAATTTTGGTAAACTTTCTAAATCTATAGATTCATTAGTGAATTTTTCCATAATTTATTACGGAATGTATTTTTTATCAAAGTTAGGTTTACGTTTTTCTAAAAATGCATTTCTACCTTCAATGGCTTCATCACTCATATAAGCCAAACGAGTAGCTTCCCCAGCAAATACTTGTTGACCTACCATACCATCATCTGTTAAATTCATTGCGAATTTTAGCATTTTAATTGAGATAGGCGATTTTTCAAGTATTTCTTGCGCCCACTGATAAGCTGTGTCTTCTAATTCAGCATGAGGTATAACGGCATTCACCATTCCCATATCAAACGCATCTTGTGCCGAATAATTTCTACCTAAAAAGAAAATTTCTCGAGCTTTCTTTTGTCCTACCAATTTGGCTAAATAAGCCGAACCATATCCGCCATCAAAACTAGTAACATCAGCATCTGTTTGTTTGAAAATAGCATGTTCTTTACTGGCTAACGATAAATCACATACCACATGTAAACTGTGTCCGCCACCTACAGCCCAACCATTCACAACAGCAATAACAACTTTAGGTGTAAAACGAATTAATCGTTGTACTTCTAGTATATTTAATCTATGGTACCCATCTTCTCCCACATAACCTTGGTAGCCTCTTGCTTTTTGATCTCCACCACTACAAAATGAATAAATTCCGTCTATAGGAGAAGGACCTTCGGATGATAATAAAATAACCCCGATTGAAGTATCTTCATGCGCATCGTGAAAAGCATCTAATAATTCGGCCGTTGTTTTAGGACGAAATGCATTTCTAACTTCTGGTCTATTGAAAGCAATTCGTGCTACACCATCACATTTTTTATACGTGATGTCACTATATTCCTTTGCTGTTACCCAATTTATTTTATTCATTTGATTAAAAATTTTAAAAAGTGTTTAGTTATGAATGAGTTATCTTAACATTCAAAATTTTATGTTCCCGTTTGTAAAATTAATTGATTTTTTTGGTTTAACTTGCAATTAAAAGGCAAAAAATGAAGTACAAATCTGCTTATACAAATTTTTCATATATCGTATTTATAGCATTAGGAGCGCCTATTTGTGCTTTAACTTACATTTTTATTACAGAACCAAAAGAAAGAAGTGAAGCTTCAATTATAGGTTCATTTATACTGGTATTAACATGTTTTATAATTCATGCATTTAAAAAAACGTTCTATCAAATTGAAAATTCAACCTTAAAATATAAATGCGGTATTTTTCATGGAATAATTGATATTCATAAAATAAAAAAAATTGAAATTAATAATAGTATTTTTGTACAGGCGATTTATAAATTAGGCTGGAGTCATAAAGGAATAATTATCACCTATAATAACTACGATGATTTATTTATTTCTCCTGTTAACAGAGATCAATTTATTGCTCAATTAAAAGAAATAAACCCAGAAATTAGAATACAAGAAAATTAATCAAACGACTACCCAAAAACGAATGAAATTTAACTACCTATATTTACCCTTACTTTTATTAGTATTTGGATGTAATGAATCTAAAAACAGTAAAACATTTACTTTAAATAACAAAACACAAAAATCAGATAGTGAATTCTTTGTAGAATTTGAACCGTTATCAAAACAATATGTTGATCAAAAGAGAAAAGACATTGAATATTATTACACTAAACTAATTGGAACCTCCGATTT
>CAYNNB010000005.1:0-24869 GCA_964398425.1 uncultured Flavobacterium sp. | reverse complement strand
TATGGCTATTTTATTGAAACCGATGTTAAATGGGATCGTTCAAAACGAATTACCAATCAAGATATTTTAGACTTAATTAATTCGGGAAAAATTCATTTAGAATCTAAACCCGATACCCGATTTGCCTATTGCAACACCAATTATGCGTTACTTGCTTTAATTATTGAAAAAGTAACTAAATTACGTTATCATGAAGCTATGGAAAAGCTGTTGTTTAAACCTTTAGGTATGAAAAATACTTTTGTTTTTGATTATGAGAAACACCACGATACAGTTAGTCAAACTTATAAAGCAAGTAAATTGCGGTTGGCATTTGATCATTTAGACTTGGTTTACGGAGATAAAAATATTTATTCTACTGCACGTGACTTATTAAAGTTTGATTTAGCTACTTATTCCAATCATTTTTTTAGCCCAAAATTGAAAAAAGAAATCTATAAAGGCTATAGTTATGAGGCCAAGGGTGAAAAAAATTATGGATTAGGAATACGCCTTCGTGAATGGAAAGAAGCTCCTACGTTGACTTATCATAACGGATGGTGGCACGGAAATACTTCATCTTACATAACAATGAAAAATGACAATTTAACCATTATTTGTTTATCAAATAAAATGACACATAAAACATACCAAACCAAAAAATTCTTGGCCTTGTTTAACCCAAAATATCCAATAAAACTTGATAATAGCGAAATAAATAATGGAGCTAATGAATAAATAATGTCTAAAATTAAACCAAGTATATAAATTTCTAAATACATTATTTACAAGGAAACATTTGTAAAATATAAGGAATATTTTTTATCCTTTTCTGGGTTCATTCATAGGAATAGTTGTAACTGCATTACTACAATCTTTATTTTTGAATGAGTTTGAAAATATTTTCTTATAGGGTTATTTGGAACTTAAAGATTTTTGATATATAAAGCCGTTCAAAGTTTACTTGCCCAACCAAAAAATGTAATGGTAGGTCATTTTTTATCTGCAATAATTGGAGTATCAACTAGATCAGTTACTCCATTATCTGTTTCTATGTCTATAGTCACCATGCAATTCACGAAAAAAGTACACCTCTTAGTGATGCAACAGCACTTATTGCCGTTACAGGTTCCGCAAAAATTAAAACTTTAGTTTTTTTTATTTTATATTTCCTGTTTTAAGGGGAAGTTAAATATTACTTTGTGAGGCATTCATATTTGATAATTGCTCTTCTTATAGAGAATATACAAGAAACAATAAAGTTGTAAGAAAAATAAAATCTAAGTTGAATATTACAACAAAACCATCAAATTAGTTTAAATAAATACCATCTTCTTTAATAAGAATTTGTTTTTGCTTATATAAACTTCCAATAGCTTTTTTAAATGTTTTTTTACTCATTTTCAATACTGACTTAATTTCTTCTGGATGACTATCATCATTTAAAGCTAAAAATCCGTTATTTTGTTTTAATGCTTGTAAAACACTTTGGGACGAATCATCAATTACATCAACACCTAATTTTTGAAAAGACACATCAATTTTTCCATCAGGTCGGACTTGTTTAATATAAGCTTTGGTTTTATAACCTGGTGACACAGGCATAAACACCTCATTTTTGTATGCTAAACCTCTATATCTACCATTGATTATAACGTTAATACCTGCATCAGTTATGTGAGAAACCATAACATCTACTTCTTGATTTTTCTCCAAATCAATCAACTCATGATCTAAAAATTGATTAATTTTACTTGAAGCTACTAAACGGTTTGTTTTTTCATCCTCATATAAATAAACTACATAACGTTTGTCTTTTTCCATTGGACGAGCTTGTTCTTTAAAAGGCACAAATAAATCTTTTTCTAAACCCCAATCCAAAAAAGCGCCAAATTTATTGGTGTAATTTACTTTTAATACAGCAAATTGATTCAGTGTAATATAAGGCTTTAATGTAGTAGCAACCGGACGTTCTTCATGATCCAAATAGACAAAAACAGTAATGTCATCTCCAATATGAAAATCAGTAGGAACATATTTTTTAGGTAATAAAACTTCATCGTTTTCATTTACTAAAAAAAGGCCAACTTTAGTATCTCTAGCAATTTTTAATGTATGGTAAGTGCCTATTTGCAACATAATATTAAGGTTTAATTATTAAAAGTGATGGCGTATTATTTAGCCAAACACTTCTTGTATCGATTAGTTTTTTCCAACTATCAATACTCATTATCAATAAATCTTGTTCTTTTAAAAAATCTTTTTCTAACTTCGAAGTAGGTATAACTTTTACATTTTCATGTACAACTTTGTTGACCTCATTCATCACTTCATAAGTATCAAATATAGAAATTTTAGCAGAAGTATTTTTTTTCATTTGCTTTACATATTCCAATAAAAATTGGTCCTCTTTGTTAAATAGTATGAACGAAATTTGTTCTATTTTATTTAAGTTTTTATCGACAAAAATACCTAGAGGCACTTCTGTTTTATTTATAATTGCTTGAGTTTTATCATCAAAATATTTGTTTTCAAATAATTTTTCTTTACCCGTAAATGTATTTAAAAGGTTTTCTGGATTAATGATTTTAGAAGTTACCCCTAGAATTTTTCCTAAAAGTGTACCTTCATATATTGAAGCTCCTATATTGACTAATACAAAATTAAAATCACCTTTTTTGATTACTTCAACCACATCTGCATCAATATCATTTGAAGCTTTAAAAATCGTATCAATTTTTCTGTTCAATTTATCAGCTTCTTTCCAGATAGGTCGGAAACTTTCTTTTTCATATTCTTCAATTTTGTAGGGATTGATTTCATTTGTTGAAGAAATAAACATAGCTGTTAATGATTGTTTTTCTTCCTCTTTACTAACAAAATGATTAGCAACCTTTAGCAAGGGTTTTGCATCATCAGGATTTTCAAAAGAAATAAGAACTTTATATCCTTGTTGAGTAACTAGTTGTGGAGCAAAATATTTTCTTCTTTTAAAAATAAAATCAATTAAATTTAGCGCTGGACCTGTCATAAAAGTTGTGGATAGTGCCATGATTACCATCATTGCAAAAATTTTAGGTGATAAAACCCCTAATTCCAATCCTATGTTTAAAACAACCAATTCCATTAAACCTCTAGTATTCATTAAGGCTCCTAAAGTTAAACTATCTCTCCAATTTTGCCCGACATATTTTGCAGTTAAAGTACTGCTTAAAAATTTTGCACTAACTGCGACTAAAACAATGATACCTGTCATTTTCCACAAGTATTCCGTATTAAGTAATCCTATCTTTGTATTTAATCCTGTGACAACAAAAAATAAGGGCAACATGATGACAAGAGAAACATCTTCAACTTTTTCAATGAATATATGTCGAAATTTCATATTTTCTGGCATAATAACCCCAGCTACAAATGCTCCTACTAAAGCATGTATTCCGATGATTTCAGTTAAATATGAAGAAATTAATAAAGTTAAAAAGAAAATAGCAACGACTGGTTTTGTTATTTTTTCAGCGGAATCATATAATTCACCAATGTGTTTTAAGAACGGGCGAACTAAGCCTAACATTAAACCAATGTAAACCACCGCCATAGCTATAATATATAATGAACTTGCTACGGAACCTGCTTTAACAATAGCAATAACTCCCGCTAGCAAACACCAAGCCGTAATATCATCAATTGCTGCACATGTAATTACTAAAGATCCAAGTTTAGTTTTATTTAAACCTCTTTCCTGAACAATTCTTGCTAAAACAGGGAATGCAGCAATACTCATGGCAACTCCTAAGAAAAGACCAAATGACATGAAATGTACTCCGTTAGGAGCAAACTCTTGGTATAAAAAAAAGGCCAAACCTAAACCTAATGCATAAGAAACTATTATACTTGTATGACTAATAATAAAGGCTTCTTTTACTTTTGTTCGGAGAATTTTCAAATCGAGTTCCATACCCACAACGAACATGAAAAGAATCAAGCCTATCTGGCTTAAAAATTTCAAATTTACAATAGATTCTTTTGGGAATAATGTACTAAATAATTCTGGAAAATAGTCTCCAAATAATGAAGGTCCGAGAGCAATACCAGCCAACATCTCCCCTATTACAGTTGGTTGACCAATTTTTCTACAAATCCATCCAAAAAAGCGAGCAACTAATATGATAGTTACAATTTGAGCTAATAAGATAGCAAGTGGATGAAAAATATTATGTTTTATTGAGGCAATAAACTCCTGTAGATAATGATGTCTTACGATAACCTCATTTGAAACTTTTCCCAACTCAATTCCTTTACCAAGCTTTAATATATAATAAATGATACCAGAAAAAAAGACCAGTATAAAGATGTAAAAAAAAGAGTTTTTAAATTTTTTCATGAAATTTTAAGACGTATTATTCAACAGGACCTTCCCACTGCATAATACCACCTTCTAAATTATAAGTATGTTTAAAACCTAATTGGTTCATAATACTACAAGCTTGTGCACTTCTGGCACCAGAACGACAATATACAAAATATGTTTTGTTCTTATCAAGCTCTTCAATTTGATATATGAAACCTTGTCCTTTATAAATATCAATATTAATTGATTGTGGAATTTTTCCAGACAAAACTTCTTCCTCTGTTCTAACATCAAGAATCACAGCATTGTCAGTGCTTAAGAACTTTTCCCACCAAGCATTTTGAGCTAAATCCATAGTTTTAATTTTGTCCAAATTTACAACAAGAATTAAGAATTAAAAAATTTAATAAAAAATTAACAACACTTGTATATACAAATAAAAAAATAGTCATACATTTGTACCTACAAATAAAGGATTAAAAAAATGAAAATTGAAGATATTATCAAATCAACGACTAGTATTTCTTTAGAGAAGAAAACGATGTTGAATTTGATTTATACTCAACATGTTATTTCAGAAAAATTTAGTGAATTACTGAAGAGACATGATTTATCATCTGAACAATATAATGTATTACGCATTTTAAGAGGTCAAAAAGGAAATCCAGCTAATATGTGCATGATACAGGAACGAATGATTGCTAAAACTAGTAATACTACGCGATTAGTTGATAAATTAGTCAGTAAGGATATGGTCATTCGAAAAGTTTGTCCAGCAAATAAACGAAAAATGGAAGTTACAATTACAGAAAAAGGTATGTCCGTTTTACAAGCGTTAGATCCTATTGTTATTGCATTTGAGAACCAATATACCCGTAATTTAAGTCAAGAAGAATTAGAAATTATAAACCAATTATTAGAGAAATTAAGAAATTAATTTAGTTATGAGTACATTTATTGAAAACCAAAATTGGCGATATGCCACAAAAAAATTTGATTCTACAAAAAAAGTAGATACAAAAGATATCGAAATCTTAAAAGAAGCAATTCAGCTTTCTGCTTCTTCTTATGGGTTACAGCCCTACAAGATTTTCTTCATTGAAAATCCAGAAGTTAGAGCACAATTACAGCCAGCTGCTTGGGGGCAAACACAAATTGTAGACGCTTCTCACTTAATTGTTTTTGCAAGTATCAACAAATTAGATGAAAGCTATATTGATTCATTTATTGAAAACATTGCTTCAACTAGAAACCTACAAGTTTCAGATTTAGAAGGGTATGCTTCTTTTATGAAAAATGCAATTTTAAATTTACCTGAGGACAAAATGGCAACATGGACAGCAAAGCAAACTTACATTGCACTAGGTAATTTATTGGCTGCTGCTGCTGAATTAAAAATTGATGCTACACCAATGGAAGGTTTTGAACCTGAGAAATTCAATGAAATATTAGGCTTTAACAAAAGAGGATTACATGCTACTTTAGTAGTTCCAATTGGATATAGACACGAAGAAGATTCATTACAACACGCAGCTAAAGTTAGAAAATCTGCTGCTGAATTGTTTGAAATAATTTAATTAATAACTAAATATTTATAAAATGAGAAATTTAAAATCAATTGCTTTGGCATTAGTTGCATTAGCTACATTTACAGTAAGTGCACAAACAAAAAAAATCAATGTTTCTAAAAGTACTATCAATTGGGTAGGGAAAAAAGTAACAGGTGAACATTCAGGAACAATTAACTTCAAAGAAGGAAACTTAGTTTTCAACAAAGGATTAGTAAAAGCTGGTACTTTCACAGTTGATATGACTTCTATTAATACGACAGATTTAAAAGGTGAATGGAAAGATAAATTAGATGGACATTTAAAAGCAGATGATTTCTTTGGTGTTGAGAAATTTAAAACGGCTACTTTAGTATTTAAAAATATCAGTACAAAAAATAAAAACAACTATACAGTTACAGCTGATTTAACTATTAAAGGAATAACTAAACCCGTAACTTTTGATTTAGTAGTTAATGGTAACACTGCATCTGCAAATGTTAAAATTGATAGAACTAAATATGATATCAAATACGGTTCAGGAAGTTTCTTCTCGGATTTAGGAGACAAAACAATCAACGACGAGTTTGAATTGAAAGTTAACTTGGCTTGGTAATATCTTTTCTAAAAATTGCTATGAAAAAGAAATCCCGATACTAATTAAGTATCGGGATTTTTATTTATGGCGAAAGTCTTTCTATTTTCCAAGAGAAGTCAACTTTAGATTGGTATCGAATTCGATCATGCAAACGATTGGCTCTTCCTTGCCAAAACTCAACTTCTACTGGACGAACTAGAAAACCACCCCAATAATCTGGTCTTGTAATTTCTTTTTCTGCATATTGTTCCTCTAAGTTTTTTAGCTTAATATCTAAAAAATCCCTTGAAGGAATAACTTGACTTTGATTAGAAACTATTGCACCTAGTTTACTACCATTAGGTCTACTATCAAAATAAGCATCAGAGATATAAGAAGATGTTTTCTCCGCTATTCCTTTCACAATGACTTGACGTTCCATAATTGGCCAAAAAAAAGAAAGACAAATATTTGGATTATTTAGGATAGCTTTACCTTTTTCAGAATTGTAATTAGTATAGAAAATAAATCCCTCTTCATTAAACTTTTTCAAAAGAACTACCCTACTTTTCGGAAAACCATCTAAACCTATTGTAGAAACAGTCATGGCATTTACTTCTTCATTTTCCGTATTTTCTTCTGCTTCATAAAACCATTTATGAAATAATTGAATAGGATCTTCAGGAATTGTATTTTCTAACAATTCACTTTTTTCATATGATTTTCTATAATTGGATAAATCTTTCATTTTGTCATTTTAGTATTAATATTTAGAATTCATATTCAACACCATCATCGGCTAATAAGACATTGTCGAATATTTCTTGGGCTTCTTCTTTAAATAAATTAATATCGCCATATCTAGTAGAATAATGTCCTAAAATTAAAGTTTCTACGTGAGCTAATTTTGCAATTGTTGCCGCTTGTTTTGCAGTAGCATGCATCGTTTTTTCTGCTAAAAGCGCTTCCTTTTCTAAAAAAGTAGATTCATGATATAGCACCTTTACATTTTTAATTATAGGCAATATATCTTTAGTATATAAAGTATCAGAACAAAAGGCATAACTATTAGGTAATGACGGTTCAAAAGTTAATTCAGAATTTGGGATAACACGACCATCTTCTAATACAATATCACCACCCATCTTTATTTTATTATAATACAATTTATCAATATCATAATTTAAAATTGCAGTTATATTTAGGGGACGTTCTAATAGTTTTTCTTCAAACAAATAACCGTTTGTATAAATACGATGTTGAAGAGGAATAGTAGTAACACGAACCTTATTGTCTTCAAAAATTACCTCACTTTCTTTAGAAGTTAATTCATGAAAATACAAATTATAACTAGTGTATGCATTTCCTAGTTTCAACAATAAAAGTATTGCTTCTTTAATTCCTTTTGGACCATAAATATGTAAATCTTTATCTCTACCCAATAACATGAAAGTAGAAATTAAACCAATTAAGCCAAAAAAATGATCTCCATGCAAATGTGAAATAAAAACGTGTTCTATACGAGAAAATTTTAACTTGTGTTTTCTTAATTGAACTTGAGTTCCTTCTCCACAATCAATCAAAAACATGTGATTTTTTAACTCCAATACTTGTGATGTTGGATTAGTAATGGTTCGTGGTGTGGCTGCATAACAACCTAATATTTTCAATTTCATAATACCGTCAAAGAAGAATATTCTCAGTTATGAGAAATTAAGATGATACTCAAAAGCCTAAATCACGCTCAATTTCATCCATTTCAATTAAATCATGAGCTTCTAGAATTGAAGGAACAACCTTTAATTTAGCTGAAACTTTATTAAAATCAATGTTTTCAGCTACAATAACTAGTGATTTATTATTTTTTCTATGGATTTTAGTTAATTCTTGAAATTGCTTCAGCCCAGAAATATCTAACGTATTGTCATGTGTTAGGTCTAAAATCAAATTAGCATCTTTAAAAGTATTGTATTGACCTGTCAATTTTTCAATAAACTGTATATAGTTACTTTCTGTATCTTTAATAATTGTGGTATGTCCTTTACGCTCTACTTTCATATTGTAATAAACTTTAAAACTGGAAAATACTAAATTCGAATCAAAAATAATACATTTAACTCTTAATCTTACTAGCTAACAAATAAATTACCGCCATTCTAATAGCAACGCCATTTTCTACTTGATCTAATATAACTGCATGCTTTCCATCAGCAACCTCTGAAGTTATTTCCACTCCTCTATTGATGGGTCCAGGGTGCATAATTACAATTTCTTTATTTAGACTATTTAAAATTTCATTAGTTAAGCCAAATTGTTGTGTATATTCTCTAGTATTTGGAAAATAACTGACGTCTAATCGCTCATTTTGAATACGCAACATGTTAGCTACATCACACCATTCTAATGCTTCTTTTAAATTAGATTCCACTTTTACACCTAATGAATCAATGTAAATTGGAATTAAAGTTTTTGGCCCACAAACTCGAACTTCAGCACCTTGCATTTGTAAAGCGAATATATTAGAAAGTGCCACTCTACTATGCAAAATATCACCAACGATTAACACTTTTTTTCCAGCAACATCACCTAATTTTTCTCTTATTGTATAACTATCTAATAGTGCTTGTGTTGGATGCTCATGAGCACCATCACCTGCATTAATAATACTTGCATTTACATGCTGTGATAAGAAATGAGCGGCTCCAGGTGAACTATGTCGCATTACCACCATATCTACTTTCATTGCTAAAATATTATTAACTGTGTCAATCAGTGTTTCTCCTTTTTTGACTGAGGACTGAGCTGAAGAAAAACTTATAACATCAGCAGATAGTCGTTTTTGAGCTAATTCAAAAGATAACTTTGTTCTGGTACTATTTTCAAAAAATATATTAGCAATAGTAATATCTCTCAAAGAAGGAACTTTTTTTATGGGTCTATTAATTACTTCTTTAAAATGGTCTGCCGTTTCATAAATTAAATGGAGGTCGTTCTCGTTTAAATACTTAATTCCAAGTAAATGATTAACGCTTAATTCTTTCATTTTATTGTTGTGTTGCTGTAGTTGTTGTTATTCAATATAAACGGCATCTTCTCCATCTTTTTCCTGCCATTTTACTTTTACTTTTTCATTATTTATAGCGTCTACTTGCCTACCTCTGTAATCGGGTTGTATAGGCAAATCTCTGCTGAATCTTCTATCAATTAATGTTAATAATTCAATAGATTTAGGTCGACCAAAAGACTGTATGGCTGTTAAAGCTGCGCGAATACTTCTTCCTGTATACAACACATCATCAATAAAAATAACTTGTTTATCTTCTACTAAAAAATCAATTTGAGTTTTATTTGCTTCAAGAGGCTTTTCATTTCTTCTAAAATCATCTCTAAAAAAAGTGATGTCCAATAAACCTAATTTTATATTATCAATTGCATATTCTTCCTTTAATATTTGAGCAATTCTATTAGCTAAATAAGAACCTCTGGGTTGAATACCAATTAAAATTGAATTAGAAAAATCTAAATGCTTTTCAATTAACTGACAAGCTAAACGATGTAGTATGATATTGACTTCTTTAGAAGTAAGCAATATTTTTTGACTCATAATTGGTGTGTTGTTGTGTGTGTAAAAATACAAATTTCAATGATAATAGCAAAAATGAATTTGTGACAAGATTATCCTAATATTACTTGGTATATATGATCACAAATTCATCAATTCATAATACAATCGATGTGTTGGTAATCCTACTACATTAGCATAAGAACCTTCAATTTTTTCTATACCTACTAATCCAATCCATTCTTGAATTCCATACGATCCAGCTTTATCAAAAGGTTGATATAAATTTATATAATATTTTATTTCTGAATCAGTTAAATTTAAAAAAAACACCTTTGTAGTTTCATAAAAAGTAACACTTCTCTCTAGGGTTTTAATACAAACTGAGGTAATCACTTCATGTGCTTTACCAGACATTTCTTGAATCATAACAAAAGCATCTTCTGCATTTTTGGGTTTACCTAGGGCTTTATTTTCTAACCAAACTATGGTGTCGCTCGTAATTAAAATATCATTTTTTGTAAGTTCATCTGAAAAAGCATTAGCTTTTAATTCTGCCAAATAATTAGTAATTTCATGCGCTTTTAAATCTTTAGGGAATACTTCTTCAATTTCTTTTAATCTAATTTCAAAATCTAAATCTAAATCTCTCAAAAACTGCTGTCTCCTAGGTGAACCAGAAGCTAAAATTACATTTTTATTGGCTAATTTTTCTCGTAACATTTTATCAATTTAAGTCTAAGTCTTAGTATCAAGTATTTAATCTAAAGTCAAAGCATTTAATAATAATTGAGCTGTTGCTTCATTTGTAGCAAGCGGAACATTGTGTACATCACAAATTCGAATTAACATATTAATGTCTGGCTCATGTGGATGACTGCTCATAGGGTCTTTAAAAAATAATACCATTTTACATTTTCCCTCTGCTACTCGAGCAGCAATTTGAGCATCACCACCTAGAGGTCCACTTAACATTTTTTTTACTTTAATTCCTGCAGCTTCTGCTTTACCTCCAGTTGTGCCAGTAGCAATAATTTTAATATTTTCTTTATGTAAAATGTTTTTGTTTTTATTTAAAAACTGAACTAAATCGGCTTTTTTACCATCATGTGCAATAACTGCAATTTCAATTTTTTTTTCCATTATTCTTCGGTGTAATTTTGTTTTAATATCGCTTTTAAATAAAGAAAACCTAAAATTCCTGCAAGTAACGAAGAAAGTAGAATAATTAATTTAGCATTATTAATTATTTCTGCACTTTCAAATGCTAATAACGTAATAAATATAGACATAGTAAATCCTATTCCACCTAAGAAACCAACTCCAAAAATAACCTTCCAATTTAAATCATTAGGCAATTTGCAAATGCCAATTCTAACCGCAAAAAGAGACAGTAGAAAAATCCCAATAGGTTTACCAATAATTAACCCTAAAGCTATTCCAATGCTATAAGATTCTTTTATAATTTCTGAAACAGAACCTGTCATGTGTATAGCTGTATTAGCCAAAGCAAAAATAGGTAAAATAATAAAAGCTACTGGTTGATGTAAATAATGTTGTAAAATATAAGAAGTTGACGTTTGATCACCTTTTCCATAAGGAATTGCAAAGGCAAGTAATACACCTGTAATTGTAGCATGGACCCCTGAATGCAACATAAAATACCACATGGCAATACCCCCTATAAGATACGGAATTAAATTTCGAACTTTAAAAAACTTACCTAAAGAATATAACAAAACAAAAATTCCCAACGAAATTAACAAATTAGTCCAAATTAGATTTTTAGTATAAAAAAGGGCAATAACCAAAATAGCACCTAAATCATCAATAACAGCTAGGGCAGTTAAAAATACTTTTAGTGATGTAGGTACTTTATTTCCTAACAATGATAAAATTCCTAGGGCAAAAGCAATATCTGTAGCCATAGGAATCCCTGCTCCAGACTGAGTTTGTGTTCCAAAATTAAAATACAAATAAATACCAGCGGGAACTAACATACCACCAATGGCGGCAAATATGGGTAATAAAGCATCTTTAACATTTGATAATTCACCTTGATAAATTTCACGTTCCAATTCAAGACCTATTAATAAAAAGAAAATAGTCATTAATCCATCGTTAATCCAATATTCAAGAGGTTGTCCCGCAATTGAAGACATCCAAAAATGGTGATAAAATTCACCCAAAGAAGAGTTTGCTATCACTAAAGACAAAGCAGTACAACAGATAAGTAGTACCCCACCTATTTTTTCACTTTGAAAAAAATCGATAAAAAGTTGGGTAATTTTCATTTTGTAATCAAATTAGGCTTATATAAGAATTACAAAGTTAAGAATAATAAATAAAAGAGCTTTGGTTGTTTACCAAAGCTTTAGTTACCATTATTTATTTGCTACATGAAATTCAATTAATCCATCTATAGGTCTTCGGAGTATATTTCCCATTTGAATACCATATTCAGATAAGATAGTTTTCAATTCATCTTTTAAATAAAAAGCAATAGAACCTACAAAATGAACTGGTACTTCTTTGCAATTATCATATTGCATAATATAGTTTTCTATGAAAGCAGTCATTTCTTCACGAATAAAACTTTGGAAAAGAACTTCTTCTTTATTTTTAATTAAAAACTTAGCAAAAGTAGCTAAGTAAGCATTTGGATTAGGTTCTTTATAAAAATTTTGTTTAATGACATCTGCGTCTAGGTCGAATTCCCTTTCAAATTTTTCTACAAGATGTTTAGGCATTTTATTAAAATAATACGCTCTTATTAAGTGTCTCCCAAAGCGATTTCCACTAGCGTCATCCATAGCGATATATCCTAAAGATTGTACCTTTTGGTGTAATACATGACCGTCAAAGAAGCTACAATTAGAACCAGTACCTAAAATACAAACGATTGCTTGCTCATTTTTTGGTGTTGTTGCAAAAACGGCAGCATAAGTATCTTCATATACAGTGATATTTGCATTTGAAAAATATTCTTGAAAAACATCTGTTAGAAAATTTTTCATTCGATCTGTTCCACAACCTGCCCCATAAAAAAACAAATGAGTAGCTTTATTTTTATTTTGAGATATATCAAATTTATCCTCTAATCGAAAAATAATTTCTTCTTTGGTCAAAACTTCTGGGTTCAAGCCTAAAGATTGCGTAGTAAAAATTACTTTTCCTTGCTCATCAATAGCAATCCAATCGGCTTTTGTAGAGCCGCTATCAACTAATAATTTCATGAATTTGTATTAGCATTATAATTTCTTTCGAATGTACTTTATTTTTTTAAAACTTGGAAAAAAAGTTAAAAAAATAGCACACTATTTTGCTAGCATGCCATCTAAAAATGAAATCACTTTATTTTACATGATTAATATGAACAGCTAAATCAATTAGCTTTGAAGAATAACCATATTCATTATCATACCAAGAAACGAACTTAAAAAAAGTACTGTTTAAACCAATACCTGCGCCTGCATCTATAATTGAAGTACGAGAATCAGAAATAAAATCTTGAGAAACTACATCATCCTCAGTAAAACCAAGAATCCCTTTCATGCTAGTTTCAGCAGCCTCTTTCAAGACACCCATGACCTCTTCATATGTTGTTTCTTTGGCTAATTTTACTGTTAAATCTACTACTGAGACATCAGCAGTAGGAACTCGCATAGACATACCCGTTAATTTACCATTTAATTCAGGGATTACTTTACCTACAGCTTTTGCGGCTCCCGTTGAAGCAGGAATTATATTTATTAAAGCCGCTCTACCTCCTCTAAAATCTTTCTTTGAAGGACCATCAACCGTTAATTGGGTAGCTGTTGTTGCATGAATAGTAGTCATTAATCCTTCTACAATTCCAAAATTATCATTTAATACTTTTGCCAATGGAGCTAAACAATTAGTTGTACACGAGGCATTTGACACAATTGTATCTTCGGCTGTTACTTTATCATGATTTACCCCCATGACAAACATTGGAGCATCTGCTGATGGGGCTGATATTACCACTTTTTTAGCTCCTCCTTCAATATGAGCTTGTGCTTTTTCTAGTGTGGTAAATATTCCTGTACATTCTGCTACAATATCCACATTCACTTCTTTATCATCCCATTTGATTAATGAAGGATCTTTTTCAGCCGTTACACGAATATATTTATCATTTACATACAATTTACCCTCAATTACTTCTACTTTCTCATTGAATTTTCCATGAACAGAATCATATTTTAAAAGGTAAGCCAAATGATCCACTGCTAATAAATCATTGATAGCTACTACTTCTACATTATCTCTATTAAACGTTTCTCTAAAAACAATTCTTCCAATTCTACCGAAACCGTTAATTCCTAATTTTACTTTTGACATATTCTTATTTTTAGTTTGTTTTTTAAATGGAGATGATATCCGATACTTTAACCAATTCATCATCTACCCTCGATTGACCTTTTATTGCTTGCTCCAATGGTGTTAAAACTACCTTATCAGCTAGAAGACCAACCATGTAATTGGTTTTGCCCTCTAACAAAACTTCAACCGCTTTTACTCCAAGACGAGAAGCCAAAACCCGATCGAAGCAAGAAGGAGCTCCTCCACGTTGCATATGACCAAGAACAGATACCCTTACGTCATAATCAGGCATATTTTCTTCAACATAATCTTTAAGCTCAAAAACATTTTTACCTATTTTATCTCCTTCTGCAACAACAACAATCGAAGATGTTTTACCAGATTCTTTACTCTTTTTCAGAGAATCAATCAATCGTTCTAAGCCTAGATTCTCTTCTGGAATTAGAATTTCTTCAGCCCCACCGCCTATTCCAGCATTGAGCGCAATATGTCCAGCATCTCTTCCCATGACCTCCACGAAAAATAGACGATTGTGAGAATTAGCAGTATCTCTAATTTTATCAATAGCTTCTACAACCGTATTTAGCGCTGTGTCATATCCTAGTGTATGTGAGGTACCATAGATATCATTATCGATTGTTCCGGGGATTCCAATAATAGGAAATTGAAATTCATTGTTAAATACTTCAGCACCAGTAAAAGTTCCATCACCTCCAATAACAACCAATGCATCTATCCCATTATCCTTTAAATGTTGATATGCCTGCTTACGACCTTCTTTATTCATAAAATCTTTTGAACGTGCCGATTTTAATATTGTGCCGCCTTTGTTAATTATGTTTTTAACTGTTCGTGGCCCCATTTCCTTGAAGTCACCTTCAATCATTCCTTGATATCCTCTATAAATTCCTATACACTCTACATTATAATAAGCACAAGCTCTCACTACTGCACGAATTGCAGCATTCATTCCTGGAGCATCTCCTCCTGATGTTAATACACCTATTTTTTTAATTGTTGTAACCATAACAAAAATATTACTATGTAAAATTAAGAAAGGAAATTAGTAAAATCATTATGAAAAAGTAAAATTTTTACGAAATTCTCAGTTTCAAACGATTTCGTTGAAAATTTTTTTAAAAAAACTCAAAAAAAGTATACGATTTACCCCTATTCGATTTCAGGAACGATAGGCTTCTCTATTTTTCTCTTAGGTTCATTACTCTGACGTTTTCTGGTTTCCTCAATAAAATTAATCATGTCTGGAGAAATATCAGAATCTGGTAAATGATCGATTGGATTATTAGTATTTGTAGTTCTACTTTTCTGTGACTTAAATAGCTTATGTAATAATTCTTTAAAATCATCAAAATCAACACTATAAGATAATCCTATACCTTGTGTATATCCCGTATTTTGTCCGATAGAATAATAATTGACATCATTTTCTTTATTAAAAACATGAGCAGTTAGTGTTCCATCATCATTCAGTTTTAATTCAACTTCTACATTTCCAACTACATATGATTGATTAACTCCGCCTACAGGAACTCCTACATTACCATTAATACTTAATTTATCATTAATTTGAGTGGAAAGTGTTACTAGAGCTCGATCAGAAATCTCTCTTTGTCTATCTCCAACTTGATAATCTACTCCAAACTGCATTTTATTTTCACCATCAGATAAAACTTCGCCAAATATACCTTTTGCAGTTTCTAAAAATGATCCGTACCAGGCTGTATTATTGGCTGCGACAAAATTTCCTGTTGCTAATAGGCCAAATGCTTGTCTTTGACGAGTATCTTTATCTTGTAGTCGATAATCTATTTCACTCTTCAATGAAGATTGTACGGTTGGAAAATTGATATTAAAATCAGATTGTGGATTACTTAAATCTCCGTTAATAGCAATAACAACTTCTGTTGGTACCTTTTTATTAATTGTAGAACTTTCAACTAATACTCCAGGATTAGCTTGAGTAACATAAACTGCCTCTAAATCAAGAACAGCACCTAAAGGATCTCCATCCCATCGAATAGTTCCTCCTTCTTTAACTTTAAAATCTTTGTTAATTAAATTTCCATATCGAAATAGATACTTACCATCATACACTTGATAATCTCCTGTCATATTAAATTTTCCAAGTGTATTAATATTCATATTTATGGAACCTTCACCTCTACCTTTCATAGAATGGCCTGTTTCACGGTTTAATATAACTTCAATCTCTGCATCTCTAGTAATGTCAAAGTTAAAATTCAGATCAATTCCTTGATAAGTTTTTGATGGTTTTATCCCCTTCTTTAAACCAAATTTTTCTTCATTAGTTAAAAAATGTAAATAACTTTCATCTCCAACTGTTTCTGAATCATTAACTGGAATTTTAATTGAAGTTCCTTTAGCAGATTTTCCATTCGCCTCAATAACCAAAGTTTCTACTGGTCCTTTTACTGTAGCATATCCGTCAAAATAAGCTTTTCCGTAGTAATATGTATCATCAGAGTCTTTAGTATCTAAAACTAATAAACGATTAGAAGCAATCTTCAAATTCATTTCCCAATCCTCTAATTTATTATGCTTAATGTTTCCACTTAAAACACCTCTTGTCTTTTCATTAACATCTTCAACCTCAATATTTCTAAAAATAAATTGTTCTTCTGTTAAATCAATAATAGAATTTTTATCAAAATTATAATCTACATTCAAATATGGAACTTTAAGACCTGCATTATTTAGATACAAAACGCCATCAATTTCTGGATCCTCTAATGGACCAACGATATTGGCTCTTCCTGAAGCAAAACCTCTCACATTATCAACAATTCCTTTTAAAAAACCTCCAATTGGTGCGATATTAAAACTTTGAAAACCTGCATCTAAAGATAATATTGGTTTTTGATTTATAAATTCAACTATTCCAGAAGTATAAAAAGTTTCATTCTCATCATTAAGTAAATTTGCGTTTACGTTGAATTTTCTAAAAGTTTCATCTCCGGAAACATTTAACTTTAAATCACCTAATGCAATTTCATTTACTACTAAACTATCTACTTTCAAATCTGTAGACGGATCAAAAATATTTTTATTTTGTTTATAAGTCACTGTTCCATTTACTTGCCCTCCAAAAGTTAAATTTTCTAACTCGGGAGTAACTTTTGCTAAATCAACATTATCAAAGGTTAACGTAAAATCTTTAAAAGTAGAATCTTTCATAACACCTCTAAAATCGATAAATTGATCGTTATGAGAAAGTGTTAATTTACTGAAATTAAAGTCTTTAAATCTTTTATCAAAAATAATTTTATTATCATCCGTATCTTGCTCATTAATAAACCATTGATACTTTTTAAATGTTATATCAGATTTCTTAAAACCAACCACAGATTGTTTATTTTCATCTATAGTGTGATATAAGTTTAAATCATAAGTATCCTGTTTTTTGAGACCTCCTTTAAATTCAGTTCGAACAAAGAGAGTATCATTCATCGTTAAATTAATCAAATTAAAATCTGAAATTGTATAACTATCCGTATTTATACTATCTAACTGAATATAAGTATTATATAAAGGATTTTTGTTGTCAATATCGATATTAATATTATTAAATTTATTTCCAAATGCATCAATCAAAGGCGATTTAAAATCAAACTGAAATAGACCTGCATCAGCATTAATTTTTCCTCTAGCAAATGTATTTTCAGCAATTTGAACTTCTGGATAAAATACTTCTAAAATTTTATTGTAAATCGTAAAATCGAAGTCTAAAAACTGATTTCTTTGTAAAATATGTGGCGAATAATTAGCATATAAACTACCAACAGCATTTTCAACAATTTTTCTAATTTGATTTACTTTATACTTTCCTACAATTTTACCAGAGATCATATCAGAAGAAGTAAGTGTAATTGTTCGCACATTATCAGTGTCAAAAACAGAAGTTATGTTAGCATTTTCAAAAAAATAATGATCTTTTTGGTTGTTATAAGTAATATTTTCAAGATCAATGATTCCTGCTAAGTCGTCAAAAGAATTTCCTAAAGCTTTAATTTTAATATTACCAGAAAACTTAGATAAGGAATCTCGCTTATAAAGATTAATTTTTCTAAGATTAGCATATTCAATTTTAGCATCAAAATCATATTCACGCTTCTTTTTACTTAAATCAATTAATCCGTTAAAGGTCAATTTCAAATTAGGATCTCTACTATCTAATAAACCTTTAAAATAAGGCATTTTCATAGTACCGTTAATATTAATATTTTGATAAGTATAACCATTAAATCGAATACTTTTTACATTGCCTATTAGCTTTGTATTTAGATATTTCTTTGTAAATCCTTTTCCATCTACTTCAAAATTTGCTGATGCTTTACCTAAATTTTGTTCATCTAAAAAAGAACCTAAATCAAAATTATCAAGTAGAAATTGACCTTTATAATCGGCACGATCAATAGTATGCATGTTATTGAGAACAAAATTGGCATCTACATGACCTAACTTAGAATATAAATCTACATCGGCATCAATCCATTGTTCTGTTAATTCTACGTCTCCTTTCAAATCAACTTTCCCTAATTTTTGTAATTGTTTTGGGAGATTTTTACCTAACAATCTTGGTAAAACCTTTGTAACACTTTCTTGACTAGCTGAAAAACGATCAAAATTACCTTTCAAATAAAAAGGTTGATTTTCTTTACCAAAAATATTTTTTAATTGGAGTTTTCCAACTACTTCATTTCCATTTAAATCATTTAATTTTAAATTGGAAAAAGTCAAATTATTTAATGTTCCCTTAATACGTGAATCAATATAAAATTTCTGATTTTTCCCAAATTCAGGATAAAAGTAATTTAAATCATTACTTGCTATTTTTCCTTCTTTAATATCTAAATCAAAAATAACTTTATTATTAAAATCTTTAAAATCTTTTCTATCATAAAGTAATTCAGTTCTTCCTTTGAATGAGGAATTTTCGGTAATCAACTCCAATTCATTTAAAAGGATATTTTTTTTGGTATAAGTAAAATCTGTGGTTAAGTTCTTCATTACTAAACCTCTGTGATCTTTAAAAGACAATTGATAAGCGTAGGCTGTTACATTTGAACCTTTTATGTAGAAATCATCTAATTGCCCTTTTAAGTGAGTAAAATCTAAAACTTTTGATGTTTTTAAATTTTCGTCAATGTATCTAAATCGCGAATTAATTAATTGTATAGAATTAATTTTCATTCTAAATCGACCAGATGATTTTTTACCATCATCAAAAGCAGCCACAAATCGATCTAAATTCGTGTCTATTTCTCCCTTATACTTTCGAATCTTAAAATTTAGTTCATCAGCTTGTAAGGCTCCTAAATAAGGATGTCCTTTATCATATAATTTTGAAAAACTGATGATAGAAGTATTAATTCGTTTAAAGTGAGCCAACGTATCATGATGATGATCACGAATTAACACACCATTCAGTTTAACTCCTCCAAAAGGTGTTATTGCAACTCGTTCAACTTTTATATTGACACCAAAATCTTGTTTTAGTAAATCAGTAGCATAAGCCCCAAGACGCGTTTGTACAAAAGGTAAAGCTAGCAAGATACACATCAAGAGTAGTAACACAATTACTCCTAAAATGATACGAAATACTATTTTTCTAACTTTTTTGATAGGCAAAAATTTAATTTAGAATTAAAAAGAATCTTTTTTTCTTGCTATTAGCAACAAAAATAAGCAATTTTGTAGGACATTACAAAGAGATGATTACCAAATTTCATGCCTACTATGATTGAAAATCAAAAAATATTTACTTTAGCGATTGAAAGTTCTTGCGACGACACTTCTGCTGCGGTATTATGTAACGACAAAGTATTGTCTAATATTGTTGCTAGACAAAGTGTTCATGAAGAATATGGGGGTGTCGTTCCCGAATTAGCTTCAAGAGCACACCAACAAAATATTGTTCCCGTTGTAGATGTAGCTTTAAAGAAAGCAGGTATATCGAAAAATCAATTAAATTGTATTGCATTTACACAAGGACCTGGCTTAATGGGGTCGTTATTGGTAGGTGGTAGTTTTGCAAAATCATTGAGTCAAGGATTAAATATTCCGTTAGTCGCTGTAAATCATATGAAAGCACATATTTTGGCTCATTTCATTGACGAAGAAGGATTTGACAAACCAACATTTCCCTTTTTAGCTATGACAATTTCTGGTGGACATACACAAATTGTAAAAGTGACTAGTTTTTTTAATTTAGAAATAATAGGAGAAACAACAGATGACGCCGTAGGAGAAGCATTTGATAAAAGTGCTAAGATACTTGGATTACCATACCCTGGAGGACCTTTAATTGATCAATTTGCAAAGGAAGGAAACCCAAAAGCCTTTTCTTTTACAAAACCTAAAGTAGAAGGGTTAAATTTTAGTTTCAGTGGTTTAAAAACTCAAATTCTTTACTTTGTTCAAAAGAATATGGCTAGTAATCCAAATTTTATTAAAGAAAATAAAGCTGATATCTGTGCTTCAATACAACATACAATCATTGAAATTTTGATGGATAAAATCAAATTAGCAGTTAAAGAAACAGGAATCAAACAAATAGCTATTGGTGGAGGTGTTTCCGCTAACTCTGGAATTCGAACTACATTAAAAGAAGCAGAAAAAAAATACGGTTGGAAAACTTTTATTCCTAAATTTGAATATACAACAGACAATGCTGCCATGATAGGTATTGTAGGTTATTATAATTTTTTGGAACAGAACTTCAGTTCAACTAACATCGTGTCAAAAGCGCGAATAGAATTCTAATATTATGCAATTATTCTATAATTCTGAGATAAAAAAATTGGATAGTACGTTTTCTTTTGATAAAGAAGAAAGCAAACACATAATTAAAGTTTTACGAAAAAAAGAAGGTGATAAAATACATATAACCAATGGATTAGGAGAATTATATATTTCACAAATAAACTTAGCTTCTGAAAAAAAATGTGAGGTTAAAATCATTGAAATAAAATCATTTAATCCAACTAATTTCTATACACATATAGCAGTGGCTCCTACTAAAATGAATGACCGTTTGGAATGGTTTTTAGAGAAAGCTACTGAAATTGGAATTCATGAAATTACTCCTATCATTTGTGACCACTCTGAACGCAAAATTTATAAAATTGATCGAGCAGAAAAAATTATTCAATCTGCGCTGAAACAATCTAACCAATATTTTTTACCAAAAATCAATGAGCCTATTTCTTTTGAAGAATTTTTAAAACAAAATTTTGACGGTCAAAAATTCATTGCTCATTGTGAAGAAACAGATAAAAAATCATTTAAAAATGAAGTAAAACCTAAAGAAAAAGTTTTAATTTTAATTGGTCCTGAAGGTGATTTTAGCTCTAAAGAGATTAATCGTGCTTTAAGTCAAAACTTTATTCCTGTAACTTTGGGAACAACAAGATTAAGAACAGAAACAGCGGCATTAGTAGCTTGTCACACAATAGCTTTAATTAATGAATAATATGAAAAAAATAATTCTTCTCTTTTTGATATTTTTGTGTAATATTCATTATTCACAAGAAATAGCTATACTCAAATACAATGGTGGAGGCGATTGGTATGCTAATCCGACTTCTTTACCAAACTTAGTTAAGTTTTGCAATCAAAACATCAACACAAAAATCAACAATAAGGTTGCAACCGTTGAGCCAAGTAGTTCTGAGTTATTTTTGTATCCATTTATTCATATGACAGGACATGGAAATGTAGTTTTTAGTTCAAATGAAATCCAAAATTTGAGAAATTACTTGATGGCAGGAGGTTTTTTACACATTGATGATAATTACGGAATGGATGAATTCGTCCGAAAAGAAATAAAAAAGCTGTTCCCTGATAATTCCTTAGTTGAAATCCCAAAATCACATCCTATTTTCCAAGGACCTTATGCCTTTCCTAATGGTTTACCTAAAATTCATGAACATGATAATAAGCAACCACAAGCATTTGGCATTTTTATAGAAGGGAGATTAGCTCTATTGTATACCTATGAATGTGATTTAGGTGATGGTTGGGAAAATCAAGAAGTACATGGTGATCCTGCATCTATTAGAGAAAAAGCTTTAAAAATGGGTGCTAATATTATTAATTATGTATTCAAAAATTAATGCAACTTCATCATAACAATACTTATTTTGAGCAAAAAACGTTCCCCATTACAGTAATCTGTGATGGTATTTACTTTCAAGAAAATATTGGTTCAGTTTTTAGATTATGTGATGCTTTTGGGGTTAAAAAAATTATTTTATCAGGAAAAAATCTAGTATTCTCAGAAAGAAAGATAAATAAAACATCAAGAAGTACACATAGGCATTTACCTTATGAAATTATTCTTGATAAAGAAGATTTAATACAGTACATAAAGAAAAATTACGAGCAAGTCATAGGAATAGAAATTACAAAAAATAGTATTTCATTACATGAGTTTCAATTTGATTTTACAAAAGAAACAGCAATAATTATTGGAAGTGAAGTATTTGGAATTTCAGAAGAAATTTTGCCATATTGTGAAAGTACTGTTCATATTCCAATGTACGGAAAAAATAGTAGTATGAATGTAACACATGCTCTATCCATCGTTTTGTATTGTTTGTCGCAAAAATTTTAGTTATAAACAAGAAAGACCTTTTAATAAAAGGTCTTTCTTAATTATAAAATGCAATATTTCTTACATATTACGTCGATACTGACCACCTACTTCAAATAAAGCAGCGGTAATTTGTCCTAATGAACACACCTTAGCAGCCTCCATTAATTTTTCAAAAATATTTTGATTTTGAATCGCAGCTTCTTGAATAACTGCAATCTGCTGTTCTACTTCTTTTACTTTTGCTTGATGTAAATTCTCTAAAGTTCTAATTTGGAATTGTTTTTCCTCTTCCGTTGCACGAATAACTTCAGCAGGAATAACTGTAGGCGAACCTTTAGAACTCAAGAAAGTATTTACTCCAATAATTGGAAATTCACCTGTATGTTTCAAGGTTTCATAATACAACGATTCCTCTTGGATTTTACTTCTTTGATACATAGTTTCCATAGCACCTAAGACCCCTCCTCTTTCAGTAATTCTATCAAATTCAGCTAAAACCGCTTCTTCAACTAAATCAGTTAATTCTTCAATAATAAACGAACCTTGAATTGGATTTTCGTTTTTCGCTAAACCTAATTCTTTATTGATAATCAACTGAATTGCCATAGCACGACGAACCGATTCTTCTGTTGGAGTCGTAATTGCTTCATCATATGCATTGGTATGTAATGAGTTACAATTGTCGTAAATCGCATATAACGCTTGTAAAGTCGTACGAATATCGTTGAAATCAATCTCTTGCGCATGTAACGAACGACCAGAAGTTTGAATATGGTATTTCAACATTTGGGCTCTCTCGTTAGCTCCGTATTTATTTTTCAAGGCTTTTGCCCAAATCTTACGAGCTACACGACCAATTACCGCATATTCAGGATCAATTCCGTTTGAGAAGAAGAACGATAAATTCGGACCGAAATCATTGATGTTCATTCCTCTACTTAAGTAATATTCTACGTAAGTAAATCCATTCGCTAACGTAAACGCTAACTGTGTAATTGGGTTCGCACCAGCTTCCGCAATATGATAACCTGAAATCGAAACCGAATAGAAGTTACGCACATTTTGCTTGATGAAATATTCTTGAACGTCTCCCATTAAACGTAACGCAAATTCTGTTGAGAAAATACACGTATTCTGTGCTTGATCTTCTTTTAAAATATCCGCTTGAACCGTTCCACGTACTTGTGCTAACGTTTTAACTTTGATATCTTGATACACATCAGCTGGTAAGACTTGGTCTCCCGTAACTCCTAAAAGTAACAAACCTAAACCATCATTTCCTTCTGGTAATTCTCCGTTATATCTTGGTCTTTCTAAACCTTTATCATCATAAAGCTCTTTTTTCTTTTTCTCAACTTCTGCTTCTAGACCGTTTTCTTTGATGTATTTTTCACAGTTTTGATCGATTGCTGCGTTCATAAAGAATCCTAACAACATGGGAGCTGGACCATTAATAGTCATAGAAACTGAAGTCGCTGGATGACTCAAATCGAAACCTGAGTATAACTTTTTGGCATCGTCTAAACAACAAATAGAAACTCCCGCATTTCCAATTTTACCATAAATATCGGGTCTGTGGTCTGGGTCATTTCCATATAAGGTTACTGAGTCGAAAGCAGTTGACAAACGTTTTGCTGGCATTCCCAAAGAAACATAATTGAAACGACGATTCGTTCTTTCTGGACCTCCTTCTCCTTCTAACATACGCGTTGGGTCTTCCCCTTCACGTTTAAATGGATACAATCCCGATGCGAATGGGAATTCACCTGGTACGTTTTCTTGTAAGTTCCATTTTAAGATATCGCCCCAAGCTTGATATTTTGGTAACGCCACTTTTGGAATTTGAGAATGCGATAACGATTCAGTATGTG